>JAEZIF010000270.1 GCA_023416135.1 Pseudomonadota bacterium | reverse complement strand
CCGAGCAGCCCAAGAACTCTCCAGCATCCGCCCCAGACAACTCGCCGTGGTGCCAGCGCTTCAAAATCTCCTCGAACTTCAACATCCGTCGGTCCTGCAGCCACGTCGTCCGGTTCAACGAAACAGCTCCCTGGAGCCGTTCTAAAACCGGACAACACGTGTGCTACCTAACCCGGACAACTCATGTGCTTACGACAGTCCTACAACAATCCCATTGACTTCCTCGCCGGAAATTGTGGCCTATCCCTGCCGACACTCATCACGAGGGATCGGCACGATGGCCGCGAACGGCCCCTTTCTTTGCCACGATACTGAGAGCGCTTCGGCGCAATCGCCTGATCGCATCCGGCGCGCCCGCGAACTGCTGGCCGATGCCGGCTGGCTGTTCGATGACTTCGTCAACGCCGAGATGCGCCGCGTCCTGACCAGCGATCCCGACGACATGACGACGCGCGAGATTGCTTACAACCGCGCCCGCGTCGCCACCGAGCTCAAGGCCGGGCTTGCCGCCCTGGTCGAGGAGCATGAGCGGAACATATGCCGCAAGGAGCGGCGCGACCTGCTGAAGGAGAGCCTCTATGGCCGCAGAGACTGACACCGACGACGCCTCGGAGACCGTCGGCATTCCTGAGGCTGTTGCCCTGATGGTTGGCACTGCCGAGGACGGCTCGGCCACGGATGGCGCGCCGTTGCCTTCCGAGGACGCGGCGACGCACGACGCAGCCGACGAGGGTGACCAGGGCGCGCCAGATGCCGACGGACAGCCGGACGCTTCCGATGCCGCGCCGGATTTCTGGAGTCCCGACGACAAGCCGCTGTGGGCTGAGGTGCCCGAGCGCCTGCGGCCCGTACTGGAGAAGTACGAGCGCCAGCGTATGGCCTTTCTGCATGACAAGACCCGTGACGCCACGCAGGCGCGCAATGACGCCGTCAAGGCGGCCAAGGAGGCCGGCAAGCTTGTCGAGCAGGCGGCTGCTTGGTGGCAGCAGAACGGGCCTGCCCTTCAGAAGGCCTTCGTCGACAAGTGGTCGGGCATCGACTGGAAAGCGCTGGCCGAGAAGGATCCGGCCGAGGTGCAGCGGCTGGTCAAGCAGCGCCAGGACGAAGAGACGTTGTTGGCCGAAGCCCATCGCCGTGGCCAGGCAGACATCGCGGCCGCCCAGGAAAAGGCAGGGCAGGAAATGCTCGCGGCGCGGCAAACCGAGCACGCCAAACTTGCCGAGCGGCTGCCCGACTTCTTCGGACCCGAACGGGCCCGGCAGACCTACGATGAGCTGAGTCGATTCCTCTTTGCCAAGGGCATCCCGGCCGAGCGCATCGCCGCCATCTACGAGGCTCCCATTATCGAGCTGGCGTTGAGCGCCATGCGCTTCGACAACGCGCAGCGTGCCCTCCAAAACCGCGCACGCAGCGACGGAGGGCGCACCCAACGAAATCCCGCGAAGACGACACCGACTCGCATCGCGCCCGGACCTGCCGCAAGGCTCGACAACCGGAACACGGATGCGGTTCGCCAAGTCGGCGAGCGGTTCAGGCAGAGCGGAGGAGCTTCGATCGCCGATGCGGCCGAACTCATTCGCCTAAGCGGCCTCTAGCAGGCCGCACCACGCCAACCCGGAGAAGGACCGCAGCGAATGGCTGCACCCACCAACACGTTCATCAGCAACAGCGCCGTGGGCAACCGCGAATCGCTGCACGACATCATCACCGTCCTGAACAAGGACGAGACGCCGTTCATCAGCACGATCGGCTCGGGTGATGCCGATGCCACCTACGAGGAATGGCAGTTGGATGCGCTCGGCAATGCCGACACGAACAACAGCAACCTCGAAGGCGACGACACGACCGCGGCGGCAATCACGCCGACGGTGCGCGTGGGCAACCGCACGCAGATCCTCAAGAAGCCCTTCACCATCTCCAATACCCAGGAGGCGGTGAAGAAGGCCGGCCGCGACAGCGAGATCAGCTACCAGACCGCCCTGGCCGGTCGCCGCGTCAAGATGGATCTCGAGGCCATCGCCTGCCAGAACCAGGCATCGATTGCCCAGTCTGGTGCGGTGACGCGCAAGCTCGGCGGCTTCGAGACCTGGATCACGTCTAACGTGTCGCGCGGTGCTGGCGGTGCCTCGGGCGGCTTCACTGCGGGCAACACCGTGGCGCCGACCGACGGCACGCAGCGCGCGTCGACGGAAGTGCTGCTGAAGGCGGTCATCCGTGCCGCGTGGACCGCGGGCGGCAAGCCCACCATCCTGCTGATGGGCGCGACCCAGAAGCAGGCCTTCTCGGCTTTCACCGGCATTGCCACGCAATACCAGGAGCCCAAGGGCAAGGCCGCGACCGTGATCGGCGCCGTCGATCGCTACGTCTCGGACTTCGGTACCTTCAACGCCATGGCCAGCCGCTTCGTGCGCGGGCGCGAGATCGACGTCATCGATTCGTCGCTGTGGCGCCTGCTGTGGCTGCGCAAGTGGAAGAAGGAGGAGCTCGCCAGGACCGGCGACTCCCGCAAGTTCCACATCATCGGCGAAGTCACGCTGGAAAGCCGCAACGAAGCCGGCAACGGCATCGTCGCGGACCTGACGTGAGCGGAGGCGTTGCCATGACCACCGCGTCCAACAAGCGCAAGGCGTCCACAATGACGGGCACCGCGATGACGGGAATCGTCATCACGGTGGACCACGTCTACCTGCCGCTCGACGCGGAAGGAAATGTGGTAGCCGGCTGGACGGCACCTAACGTTTCCACCTCTAAGGTTTTGCGGCGGACCCATCTCAAGGTGCCCGCCGACCTTGCCCGCTTCCTTGCGGACCGCGACCAGGCGGAGATCACGACGCCGGCGGTCGGGGAGGGGGTGCAATGACCCAGCGCCTTCTCGGCTTCGATCCCGCCACCGGCCTCGCCCACTGGTGGCTCGAGGATGGCGAGGGCAACTGGGCGCAGAAGTCGTCCCAGGAGGCCTCGCCCATCCTCGATCTGAACAGGGAGGCGCAGAATCACTGCGATCCCTACAACGGCGAGCGCGACGTCCGCATGGT
>JAEZIF010000048.1 GCA_023416135.1 Pseudomonadota bacterium | reverse complement strand
GCCCCTGCCGAGCCCGCCGCCCCGCCGTCCGGGCGCGTCGCGAGCCGCGTGCGACGCCTGGTGGCTGTCGTCAGCACGATCCTGATCCTGCTGGTGGTGTGGGAGGTCGCGACCTACTACATCGCCTATACGGACGATGCCTATGTCCGATCCGACCTCGTTGGCGTGGCGCCGGAAGTGACCGGGCCGATCATCTCGCTGTATGTCGTCGATAATCAGCCGATCAACAAGGGCGATAGGATCTACGAGATCGATCCCACGCCGTTCCAGCTCGAGGTCAATACGCGCCAGGCCCAGATCGAGGAGCAGACTGCTCAGGTAAGGGTCGCACAAGAGGAGCTCGACGCCGCCAAGGCGGCACTCGAGTCGGCGACGTCGGCCCACACCTACGCAGTCGAGCAGCAGGCACGCTATGCCGTGCTCGCTGCCGAGAACAATGCGCCGCGCGCCGAGCTCGACCGCGCCGACAACGAATTGCGCCGCACCGCGGCCGAGAAGACCATCGCCGAGATCGCGATCGCCAAGGCGCGAACCAGCATCAACGTGCATCAGGCGGCGCTCGACGTCGCCATGGCGGAGAAGGCGACCGCCGAGTGGAAGCTCGGCAAGACCGACGTGCTGGCGCCGGCCGACGGCTGGATCAACAACCTCACGGTCCGCATCGGCGATACCGCGACGGTCAGCATCCCCAACATCGGCATCGTCGATGCTCACGCCTGGCGCATCATCGCCAACTACAAGGAATACTACATCCGGCCCTTCACGATCGGCGGCACGGCCTGGGTTTGGCTGGACAGCGCGCCATGGAAGCTCCACAAGGCGCGCATCACCGGCATCGCCCGCGGCATCAGCCGCAGTCCCCAGGCGCCGATGCTGCTGCCCTACGTCGCGCCGACCACCGACTGGATCCGCCTGCAGCGGCGCATCCCGGTGACCATCGTGCTCGAGGAGCCGCCGCCCGGCGGCAAGCTCTACATGGGGGCGGACGCGCGCACCGTCGTGTTCCCGAGATGATCCGCCATCTCAGACACTTCGGCCGCGAGGTCCGCGAAATCTCCGTCGAGACCTTCGACATCACCTACGACACGCTGGTGAGGTTCGGCCGTGAGCTTTCCGAGCTGGGCGAGGCGCCGGACCGCGCGCGGCAGGGCATCGTTGCCGCCGGCTCGGTCATGCTGGCGACCTTCCTGGCGCTGCTGCTCGAGATCGAATCGCCTTGGTGGGCGGCGATCAGCGCCTTCATGTCGCTGACCGCGACCGGCGGTGGCTCGCTGCGCCGCGGCCTCCTGCGGTTCGTCGGCACGGTCGCGGGGGCGCTGCTGGGCTTCATCATGGCGGCCTGGCTGCCCTACGACCATTTCGCCATGTACCTGTTCATCGCCGGCATCACCATGCTGGGCGTGATCGCCATGCAAGTCAGCCCGCACGGGCTCGTCTGGATGTTCCTCTCCATCACCTCGATCCTGGTGCTGTTTGAGGCCCTCGCGAACCCGCTGCTGGCGGCCTCGATCGCCTACTACCGGACGTTCGAGGTCGGCATCGGCGTGCTGTCGGCCATCATCGTCTCCAACCTCATGCTCGGCTGGAATCGCGAACCGCCGCCCATCGCGCCGGGCTGGCGCCATCTGCTCGGCGCGCAATGGCCGGTCGTTCTGCATGGCGCGCGCTCGGCAATCGCCGTCTGCGCCGTGCTGGCGATCTGGATGATGCTCGAGATCCAGCAGGTCGTCGAGATGGCCATCACCGTCGCCGTGGTCATGGCGGCCCCCGTGGTCGCCGATGGCGGGCTCGGCACGCGGCACGCCGTCGCCGTGCGCTCGCTGCACCGCCTTCTGGGATGCACGCTGGGCGGCGCCGTGGCGCTCGCCTGCCTCGCCCTGAACGTCGAATCCTTCGTCTGGTGGCTCGGCATGATCGGCGTCGCCGTGTGGGTCGGCATGCACATCCAGGTCGGGCCGCACGGTGTGGGCTATGTCGGCACCCAGGCCGCCTTCGCCTTCATCGTCACTCTGATCCAGGGAGAAGGCCCGCCCGACAGCATCCTGCCGGGCGTCGATCGCTTTGCCGGCATCGTCGGAGGGCTCGCGATCCTCCTGGTCGTCTCGCTGGTGCTGTGGCCATCGGACGAGGAACTCGCGGAGCAAAGGGCCTCGGCGAAAGAATGAGCTTAGTCGAATGAGCCCGATCCTGCGGGCCATCATCGCCATTGTCCTGTCGGTGATGTGCTTCTCGGTTCTCAATGCCATGTCCAAGACGTTGAGTCAGTTCTTCCCGGTCATCGAGGTCATCTGGGCGCGCTATGCCTTCGCCTTCCTGTTGATGCTGGTAATGTTTCTGCCGCGCGTCGGCCTGAAGCTGTTTCAGTTCCGCAACGTCGGCAGCCAGATCGTGCGCGGCCTGCTGCTGTTCTTTTCATCGTTCCTGTACTTCCACGGCATCGTCTACCTGCCGCTTGCCACCGCGGCGTCGATCTCGCTCACCAGCCCGCTGATCGTCACGGCCCTATCGGCGCGCTTCCTCAACGAGCCGGTCGGGCCGCGCCGCTGGGCCGCCGTCACCGTGGGCTTCGTCGGCGCACTGATCGTGGTGCGGCCGGGCCATGCGCATTTCGACCTGCATGCGCTCCTGATCGTGGGCAGCACGTTCTGCAGCGCCTTCTATCAGCTATTCTCACGCCGCTACGGCCAAACCGAGCGACCCGACGCCTCGGCCACCATGGCCACCATCGTGGGGACCCTGGCAGCCGCTCCCTTCGTGCCCTTCGAATGGGTAACGCCCACGGCGTGGTGGCAGTGGGCGCTGATGGCCGGCATGGGGGTGATGGCCGGCCTCGGCCACTACTTCGTGACCATCGCCTACAGCCAGGCCCCGGCCGCCGTCATCGCGCCCTTCAACTACCTCCAACTCATCGGCGCGGCAGTGCTGGGCTACATCCTGTTCGGGGACCTGCCTGACTTCTGGAGCTGGGTCGGTGCCGGCGTGATCGTGGCATCCGGCCTCTACATCGGCCATCGTGAGCGGATCCGCCATCGACTGGCGAAGCAGCAGGCGACGGCGGCGAACAAGAAATGATGCGTTTGCGCCGCGTCGCTGCTACATCGGAACGTCGGGGGCAATCTTCCACAACGAGCGGAATTCGAAGGTGCATCACGAAGCGACGTTGATCTCCACCATCGCCATCGGCTTCGTTCTTGCGTTCGGCTTCGGCTATGTCGCGGACCGGCTGCGCCTCCCGCCTCTGGTCGGCTATCTCGTCGCCGGTGTCCTGATCGGTCCCTACACGCCAGGCTTCGTGGCCGACGGCGGCCTCTCCCAGCAGCTTGCCGAGGTCGGTGTCATCCTGCTGATGTTCGGCGTCGGCCTGCACTTCTCGGCGTCCGACCTGTTCGCCGTGCGGAGGGTCGCCGTACCGGGCGCCATCGGACAGATCGTGCTGGCGACGCTCCTGGGCATGGGGGTGTGCTGGTTGTGGGGCTGGAGCCTCGGAGCCGGCCTGGTATTCGGGCTCAGCCTCTCGGTGGCGAGCACGGTCGTCCTGCTCAAGGCGCTGGAGGAGCGCAACCTCGTCGACAGCGCAAACGGACGGGTCGCCGTGGGATGGCTGATCGTCGAGGACCTGGCGATGGTCCTGGCGCTGGTGCTGCTGCCGGCCTTCGCCGAGATGCTTGGGGGCAAGCCGATCTCTGGAGGTCACGGTGGCGGCAGTGGCCAGCCGTTGCTGCTCGAGATAGGCATCACGCTGGCCAAGGTTGCGGCCTTCGCCGCGATCGCCATCCTGATCGGGCCCAAGGTCGTGCCGTGGCTGCTGGGGCGCGTGGCCCGCACCGGCTCACGCGAGCTCTTCACCTTGTCGGTCCTCGCGGTGGCGCTCGGCATCGCCTACGGCTCGGCGCAGATCTTCGGCGTCTCGTTCGCGCTCGGTGCCTTTTTCGCAGGCGTCGTGCTGAGTGAATCGTCCTTCAGCCACAAGGCCGCCGAGGGTTCGCTGCCGCTGCAGGATGCCTTCTCCGTCCTGTTCTTCGTCTCGGTCGGCATGCTGTTCGACCCGACGATCCTGGTGCGTGAGCCCGACGACGTCCTGGCTGTGCTGGCCCTGATCATCTTCGGCAAGTCGGTGATCGCCTTCGCCATCATCATGCTGCTGCGCTACCCGGTCGGAACCGGGCTGATCGTATCGGCGAGCCTGGCGCAGATCGGCGAGTTCTCGTTCATCCTGATCGCACTCGGCATCTCGGCCGGCCTCGTGCCAGACCAGGGCCGCGACCTGGTGGTCGCGGGAGCGCTGTTCTCGATCATGCTGAACCCGCTGATCTTCTACGTCGCCGGCCGGCTGGAGCGCCGGCTGTCGGTGCCGGCGGACGCGCCGTTCTACGGCCAGCAGCACTACGAGGCGCTGGGTCGCGCCCTGGAGGCCATCAAGGCTCGCAACGAGGAGCGCACTCGGGCCGAGGAACTCAAGCTCCACACCCTGCTCGAGCGCTTCCCGGTGCTGCAGCTCCTCGATCGGCACGACCAGGAAGCGCTGCTGCTGCTGTTCCGGCCGAAGTCGGGAGCGCCCGGCGAGAAGGTGATCCGCCGCGGCGACCGCGGTGACGCCATGTATTTCATTTCGTCCGGCGCCGTCGAGGTGAAGGTCAACGACCATCGCACTGTGCGCCTCGAGCCCGGCGACTATTTCGGGGAGATGGCGCTGCTGACCGGCGAGCGGCGGACTGCAGACGTGGTCGCCGTCGACTTCTGCCAGTTCCTGGTCCTCGATCGGCGGGAGTTCAATCAGTTCATGGCGCGCCACCCGGCCCTGCGGGCCGCGGTTGCCGGCATTGCGGAGGAACGGCGCACGATGAATGTGGCGCCACCGGTCGGCGAAACGCCCGCTGGAGAGCAGGCGACCTAGCGGACTGTAGTGGTCGTCGTCGTCGCAGCAGGGGTAGTGGTCACGACGGCGGTGCCGGGTGCCGGAGTTACGACCGCCGGCGGCGGTGCGGCTCTGGTCGTGGTGCTGGAGTAGGATACGCAGCCTCCGGCTGCGCTTGCGCCAGCGAGGACCGCCGCTATTGCCAGGAACTTGGACATGGAGCCTCCCTCGCCGTCGTCAACGCCTGGGAAACGGGAGAGTTCCAGCGACCTGCACGTGCTAAGCGGTCATCTCGTCGGCTGAGATGGCGAACACGTCATCGGCGAAACCGATCGCCACGTAATGGCCGGCTCCATCGACCTGATGCCATACGGCCCCGGGCATCCAATCGGCCACCGTTCTGTTGGTGGACGCTGCCACAAGTCGGTCGTCCGGTCGTCCGTTCCCTGCCACAGGTGGACCGGCCGTTCGATTTTCGTCACGTCGAACGCCCAGCGCCGATAGAGGAGCTCGCTGTCGCGGACCAGCCCGTCGCTGCCCTGGGCGAAGCATTCGGCGCAGATCTCGGAGAAGGCCGCCGCGAGGGTCGAGCAGGATCTCGCGATCGTACTCGTTGACGGCCTTGCGCAGTTGGGCGGCAAAGCTCCGACGGAAGTGCCTGGCGGTCGGTCCGAGCACTGAGTACATGGGTGGAAGCCGGGCTGGAAACGCAGCGCAAGGTATCAGCCCAGCGCGTCGGCGATCGCCGTCAGATCGTCGGCCCAGCTCAGGTAGGTGCGGTTCCGTTGGCGGCTGGATTGTCCCATGCCGGGCCGGTCGACGCAGACGAACCGCAGCCCGTGCCTCGCAGCCGCGCCGGCGAAGAGGCGTGCCTCGAGGCGGCTGCTGGGGCCGCCATGGTTATGGGTCACCAGCGGGCCGCCCGGGTCTCCCACCTCGAGACAGGCCAGGGTGCGGCCGTCCCGGGTCGTCACCGTCCGTGTCATCTGCATCCTTCGGCTCCGAACAAGAAATGATCATCTGACCAAGTTTTGAGCGCCCAGATTCCTCTCCTCCGCTGGGGCCCGCCAGGGGGGAGCTCGGTGAGGGGCTACGCCGTGCACATCCCCTCACTTCACGACTGGCACAACGCTTGCACGACCCCTCGCAGCGCAGGCCGCATCAGCGGTTCTCTTCGGTTGGCGTGCCGACAAGTTCAATGACGGCTGTCCGTTCATGGCAGCCGGCAGGGAGTTCGTCAGGAGCCAGCTACCGACACGGTAAATCCCACTTCAAAAAGCCCGCTCGACGAGGAGGCCACGTCATGTGTGATCGCATTGGCTGTACGCATTTTGCCAAGCTTTCGGAGATGGATTTCTCGGGTGCTGTCGTGCGTTCGCGCCGGCGGTTCTTGAAAGGCGCCGCTGCCGCCAGCGCCGTCGCCATGGGCATCGGTCCGGGCTTCGGCGTTCCGGCTCACGCCGCTGCGCCGGTGAAGTCGACCCACGGCTCGGGCTTCTGCAACCTAAACATCTTCCTCGCCCACTCTCGGCAGTACTCGAAGGCCGCCGGCACCGAGCTGGTATTCATCAACACGCCGACCTCGGCCGAGATGGTGACCTTCCTCGGCATGGGCCAGGTCGATGTCGGCCTGATGCCTTATACGAGCTTCATGGCGCTCTACGACAAGGGCGCGCCGGTCAAGATCGTGGCTGGCGGCGGCGTCGAAGGCTGCGCCATCGTTGCTCGTCCCGGTCTCGACTCTCCGCAGAAGCTCAAGGGCAAGACGCTCGGCACCTTCCAGATGGATACGCTGGAAGTCATGCCCTACGACTACCTCAAGAAGAACGGCATTGCCTTCAAGGACGTGAAAGTCCGCTACATGGGCAACACACCCGAGGCGGTCGAGGCCTTCAAGGCCGGCGCCATCGACTGGATCTGCACCATCGAGCCCTATGCCTCGGCGCTGGTGAACGACGTCAAGGGCGCGGTCATGCTGACCGACGGCGTCGACCTCTACGGCAAGGGCTATACCGACTGCGTGCTGGCCGCGCGCGCCAGCCTGATGAAGGACAATCCCGAGGGCCTGAAGGCCATCATCAAGGGCATGATGCAGGCACAGCTCGACGCCGAGACCCAGACCGAGGCCGTGCTCAAGGAGCTGGTCGGCAAGTACTATAAGACCTCGATGGAGAACGCCAAGATCGCGCAGGGCAAGCAGCCTGCGGTGGTCGACGCGCGCAGCCAGACCGACTTCATCCTGCAGCGCACCGACAGCGTCGTGGAGATGGGCTACATCAAGAAGAAGCCCGGCCGCGACGCCATCGACTGGACCATCCTCGAAGCGGTGATCAAGGAGAACCCCGACCTCTACAGCAAGCTCAAGTACAAGTCGGCCTCGGCCTAGAAGATGGCGGTCGTCACACGCGACAACGGCGCGGACGCCGGCGGCACCTCTCGCCCGGCGGCAACGCGCCTCCTGGCAACCGTTGCCGGCTGGGACTGGCTCGGCAAAGCCGGGTGGACGTGCCTGTCGGTCGCGCTGTTCGCCGGCATCTGGGAGCTGTGCTGGGCGCTGGGCTGGGCCGATCCCCAACTCCTGCCGCCGCCGCACATCTTCCTGTCCAACTTCGCGGAACAGGGAAAGTTCTTCAACACCGCGACCCGCTGGCAGGTCGGCCAGTCGATGGGCGAGGGGCCTTCGGCCTTCGAATCGGTGATGATCACGGTCGCGGCCACCACCATGCGCGTGTTCGTCGGCCTGGTGATCGCCTGCGTGCTGGCGATCGGAGTCGGCGTCGCCGTTCGCTACTGGCACGTCTTCGACAAGCTGGTGTTGCCCACGGTCACGCTGCTTTCGCCGGTGTCGCCGATCGCCTGGCTGCCGGTGGCGATCTTCCTGTTCGGCATCGGCAATGCGCCGGCCATCTTCATGGTCGTGGTGGCGCTGTTCTTCCACATGGTGCTGGCGACCGTCGCACAGATCGACGGTGTCAGCCCCAACCTCATCAACGTCGCCCGCACCATGGGTGCGTCGAAGCACCAGATCTACGGCCGCGTCATCGTGCCGGCGATCCTACCCGGCATGCTGCAGGTGTTGCGGATGAACCTGTTCGGTGCCTGGATGGTGGTTCTGGTGGCCGAATCGACCGGCGTCGGCTACGGCATGGGCCAGGTCATCATGCTGGCGCGCAACACCTTCAACCCGTCGCTGGTGTTCTTCACCATCGCCGTGGTCGGTGTGCTGGGTTTCGGCTTCGACTGGCTGCTCAGGCTTGCCCAGCGCCGCATCCTCTATTGGCTCCCCGACACCAAGGAGAAGCTGCGTGGTCTCTGACAAGGCGCCGCATTTCTCGTCCAAGGACGCCGTGGTCTGTCGTGGCGTCGGCAAGACCTGGGCCGCCGGCACCCGGCGCGCCCACGAAGCCCTGCGCGACGTCGATCTCGACATCGCGCCCGGCGAATTCGTGGTCTTCCTCGGACCGTCGGGCTGCGGCAAGAGCACCTTGCTCTATCTCATCGCCGGACTCGAGGAGGCGACCGACGGCCTCGTCTGGTCGTTCGGCGACCTGGTCGAGGTGCCGTCGCCCGAGCGCAGCCTGATCTTCCAGGAGACCTCGCTCTTCCCCTGGCTGACCGTGTGGCAGAACGTGAGCTTCGGGCTGGCGATCCGCGGCGCCAGCCAGGCCGAGCGCCGCAAGGTCGCGGCCGAGGCGCTGCAACGGGTCGGCCTGAAAGCCGCGATGGACAAGCGCCCCGACGAGCTTTCAGGCGGCATGCGCCAGCGCGTCGCCGTGGCCCGCGCGCTGGCGATGCGTCCGAAAGTCCTGCTGATGGACGAGCCGTTCGCTGCGCTGGACGTGCAGACCCGCGCGCGCATGCAGGACTTCCTGCTCGACGTCTGGCGCGATTCGGGCGCCTCGGTCCTGTTCGTCACCCATCACATCGACGAGGCGGTCGCGCTCGCCGACCGCGTCGTCGTTTTCACCGCGCGGCCCGGTCGCATCAAGACCATCGTGCCGATCGACCTGCCGCGCCCGCGCAACCTCTTCAGCCGCGAGGCAGAAGCGCTACGCATTAAGCTCACCGAGCTGCTGCGTGACGAGGTTGATAGGGCCTTCGCCGAGCAGGAGGCTTTGGGCGCGACGGCTTAGACCGCGACAGACACTTGGCCGGTCCCTAATTTTTCGTCTCCCCCGGCGGGGGAGAGGGAAACGAGGGCGTAGTATTCGAACGACGACGAGTTCAAGGAGGAAGCATTGCCCACCACCCTCATCCGCAGTCGCGCCACCATCACGGGCGTAAAAGACCGCTTCGCCTGGAATGAGATCAAGGACGGCGCGGTGCTGCAGGAGGACGGCGTCATCGTGGCCGTGGGCACCTACGACGACCTCCATCGGAAGCATCCGACGGTACCGGTGATCGGCACAGGCAAGGAGATCCTCCTGCCGGGCTTCGTCAACGGCCATCACCATGTCGGGCTGACGCCGGTGCAGCTCGGTTCGCCCGACATGCCGCTGGAGCTCTGGTTCATCACCCGCATGGTGGTGCGCAACGTCGACCTTTACCTCGATACGCTCTACTCGGCCTTCGAGATGATCGGCTCCGGCATCACCACGGTGCAGCACATCCAGGGCTGGATGCCGGGTGTGCTCTCGGACGTCGAGAAGCGCGCCACCGACACCATCCGCGCCTACGAGGATGTCGGCATGCGCGTCAGCTACTGCTACGCCGTGCGCGACCAGAACCGGCTGGTCTACCAGGCCGACGAGGAGTTCGTCCGAAGTCTCCCTGCGGAGCTGCAGGGGCCCATGCAGCGCTGGTTCGACCGCTTCAAGATGAGCCTCGACGACGCCATGGACATGTTCAAGAGCTTCCATGCGCAGCACCACAACAAGCGCCGGGTGAAGGTCCAGCTCGCCCCGGCCAACTTGCACTGGTGCTCCGACAAGGCGCTGACGCTGCTGAGCGACGCCTCGGCCAAGTATGACGCGCCCATGCACATGCACCTGGTCGAGACCGCCTACCAGAAGGAATATGCCAAGCGGCGCGGCGACTGCACGGCGCTGGAATACATCGACCGTTTCGGCCTGGTGACCAACCGCCTGACCCTGGGCCACGGCGTGTGGCTGAACGAGAAGGACATCGACCGGCTGGCGGCAGCGGGCGGCTGCGTCTGCCACAACTGCTCCTCCAACTTCCGGCTGCGCTCCGGCGTGGCGGCGCTGAACCACTTCGAGAAGAAGGGCATCAACACCGCGATCGGCCTCGACGAGGCGGGCATCAACGACGACCGCGACATGCTGCAGGAGCTGAAGCTGGTGCTGCGCGCCCATCGCGTGCCCGGCATGGTCGAGGCCGACGTGCCGACCATGTCCCAGGTGCTGCGCATGGCGACGGTCGGCGGGGCGAAGACGACGCCCTACGGCGAGACCCTGGGCTCGCTGGAAGTAGGGAAGGGTGCCGACATGGTCCTGATCGACTGGGACCAGGTCGCCTATCCGTACCTCGACGAGCTGACGCCGACCCTCGATGCCGTCGTCCAGCGCGCCAAGAACCAGGCCGTGACCATGACGATGTGCGACGGCGAGGTGATCTACCAGGACGGCAAATTCACCAAGGTCGACAGGACTGCGGCGCTGAAGGCACTGCACGACGACCTCAGCAAGGCGCTGGCCGACGACGAGGTCGAGCGGCGCAAGCTCTCGGTGGCGCTGCTGCCGCACGCGCGGAAGTTCTACGAGAACTATATCGACACCTCGAAGCACCAGCCGTTCTACCGGCCGAGCTCGATGGTGTAGCGCGTTCTGAGGCGCGCGTGGCGCAGAACGGACACGAGCGCGGAAAGTCGCTCAGCGCGCGCCCTTTTGCCCACCGAGGCCGGCGCGCCGCAGGGCGTCGGCCATCGCGTTCGCGGGAGCCTCGGCCTTGCGCGCCAGCATGCGAGCCTGATCGCGCCGGGAAGCGCCACCGCCCTCCGGACGGCCAGCCCGCGCCGGCTGGCTGCCGACCTGGTCATCCAGGCGCAGCGTCAGGCTGATGCGCTTGCGCGGCTTGTCGACGTCCAGGACTTTCACGCGCACGATGTCGCCCGGCTTCACCACCGCGCGCGGGTCTTTCACGAAGGTCGTCGACATCGCCGATACGTGCACCAGCCCGTCCTGGTGGACGCCGACGTCGACGAATGCCCCGAACGCGGCGACGTTGGTGACGACACCCTCCAGCACCATGCCCGGCTGGAGGTCGTTCAGCGTCTCGATACCGGCCTTGAACTCCGCCGTCTTGAAGGCCGGGCGCGGATCGCGTCCCGGCTTTTCCAGCTCGCGCAGAATGTCGGTGACGGTGGGCAGGCCGAACCGGTCGTCGACGAAGGAGCTCGGCGACAGCCCTCGCAGAACGGTGGCGTTGCCGATCAGGGCGTCGATCCCGCTCTTGGTCGCCGCAATGATCCGGTGCACCACCGGATAGGATTCAGGATGCACGCCCGAAGCGTCGAGCGGATCGTCGCCGCCGGGGATGCGCAGGAAGCCCGCACACTGCTCGA
>JAEZIF010000017.1 GCA_023416135.1 Pseudomonadota bacterium | reverse complement strand
CGATGAGCCAGCCGAGGCCGGTCTGACCGAGCCCGTACACGTCCTTGGCGACGTAGGCGAGCAGCGAGCCGACGAAGGGATAGGCAGCGAAGTTCACCAGGAAGGCGATCAGCATCAGGGCGCGCATGTCGGGCGTCGACCAGACGTAGGCGAAGCCCTGCCGCAGGGCCTTGAGTGGCGTGTCGTGAATGGGCCCCTCACCCAGCACGCGCAGGCGCTTGATGCCGACGTTGAGGGTCAGCGCGAGGCTCGTGGCATAGAACAGGCAGACGGCAAGATAGGCCAGGCCCGAGCCGAGCAGCGCCACCAGGCTCGCCCCGGTCAAGGCGCCTACCACGCGCGCCGAATCGGCGGTGGTGCGCGACACGCCCATGGCGCGCATCAGGTAGTCCGATGGCATGGTCTCGCCGACCAGCAGGTTGCGCAGCGTGATATCGGAGGGCCTGACGAGGCCCATGATCGTGGCCAGCACGAAGATCGACCAGGGTGCCGCATGGCCGCTCAGGAACAACGCGGCCAGTGCCGTCGCCACGGCTAGATAGGTGGCGCGCATCAGGCAGAGCACATTGCGGTTGCCGACGCGGTCGCCCGCCATGCCGAACAGCGGCGAGATCAGGGTGCCCAGGAACTGCAGCGAGCCGAAGACGGCCAGGGCCAGGACCGAGCCGGTCGAGACCAGCACGAACCAGCCCAGGATCACGCCCTCCATCTCGAAGGCCCAGGAAGCCAGCAGGTCGGCCGGCCATTGGTAGCGAAAGCTCCGGACCTGGAACGGCGCCAGCGCCGGTACGCGCGCGGTGAGACTCACGTCTTGTCGATCCCTCCCCCGTACCGGCGCCTTGCTGGTGCCTTTCGGAGGGATCAACCGTGCGCTTTTGGGCCGCGGCCTGCAATTAACGCCTTGTCATGGGTTATTCTCCTCAATCGCGTGGCTCCCTTGGGGAAAGCCCCATATGTTGTGGCAAAATTCCTACCAAAAAACTGGGGTTTATCCGCCGGGCACAGTTGCGTTGCAGGCCGGCGCAGAGCATTGTGGTCTGGGGATGCCGTCGAGCGGTGGCAGTCGCTCGAGAAGAGCCGCACGCGGATGCCAAGGGAGATATTTCCGCGATGAGCGGTGCCGTCCAAAAGCGTACTAAATTCCACTTGGTTCTGATCAAGCCGACGCACTACGACGACGACGGCTATCCGATCACTTGGCTGAGATCGCACATTCCGTCCAATACCTTGGCCGCCCTCTATGGACTCGGCGAGGATTGCCGGCAGCGTGAGATTTTCGGCCCGGACGTCGAAATCCTGATCAAGCCGTACGACGAGACCAACACCCGCGTGCAGGCCGACCGCATCTCCGCCGAGGTTCGCCGCAGCGGCGGAAAGGCGCTGATCTGCATGGTCGGCGTGCAATCCAACCAGTTCCCGCGCGCCGTCGATCTCGCCCGCCAGTTCATCAAGCTGGGGCTGCCGGTCGCGATGGGCGGCTTCCATGCTGCCGGTTGCCTGTCGATGCTGCCCGTGGTGCCGCCAGAGATCCAGTCGGCCATGGATATGGGCATCTCGATCTTCGCCGGCGAGGCCGAGGAAGGCCGGCTCGACACGATACTGCTCGATGCGTGGAACGGCACGATGAAGCCGCTCTACAACTACATGGACGATCTGCCGGGCATCGAGAATGCGCCGACCCCGCACCTGCCGCCCGCCGCACTGGCGCGCAATGAGGGCAAGAAGTCGAGCTTCGACCTGGGCCGCGGCTGCCCGTTCCAGTGCTCGTTCTGCACCATCATCAACGTCCAGGGCCGCAAGAGCCGTTTCCGCACCGCCGACGATCTCGAGGCGATCGTGCGCGAGAACTACAAGCAGGGCATCACGTCGTTCTTCATCACCGACGACAATATGGCCCGCAACAAGCACTGGGAGGACTTCTTCGACCGGCTGATCGAGCTAAAGGAGAACGAGGGCATCTCGGTCTCGTTGATCATCCAGGTCGACACGCAGTGCCATCGCATCCCGAACTTCATCCACAAGGCGCGCTGGGCCGGCGTCTACCGCGTCTTCATCGGGCTCGAGAACGTCAACCCGGACAACCTGCTGGCCGCCAAGAAGCGCCAGAACAAGATCACCGAGTACCGCAAGATGCTGCAGGCATGGCACACCAGTGGTGCCTCGACCTGGGCCGGCTACATCCTCGGCTTCCCCGGCGACACGCGCGAATCGATCCTGCGCGACATGGAGATCATCAAGAAGGAGCTGCCGCTCGACATCCTCGAGCTGTTCATGCTGACGCCGTTGCCGGGCTCGGAGGACCACCAGAAGCTCTGGAAGCAGGGCGTGTGGATGGACCCCGACCTCAACAAATACGACCTGCATCACCGAGTCGTCCATCACCCCAAGATGAGCGACGCCGAGTACGAGCAGACCTATCGCGACGCGTGGCGGACCTACTACACACCCGAGCACATCGAGACGGTGGCGCGCCGCCACGGCGCCATCCCGGGCCGCGACCCGGCCGAGCCGGCCCAGTTCATGACCATGTTCAAGATCATGTTCGAAGCCGAAGGTGTGCATCCGCTGGAAGGCGGTATCATTCGCATGAAGTACCGGCGCGACCGCCGCTACGGCATGAAGATCGAGCCGTTCGGCGTGTTCCACTACAAGCTGGTGCTCGAGACCTGGAAGAAGCTCAGGATCTACGGGCGGCTCGCCTGGCAGGGCTGGCGCATCGGCCAGAAGGTCAAGCACGATCCCAAGCGCCACGAATACATGGATCTCGCACTGTCGCCGGTGGTCGAGGAGGACATGGACAAGCTCGCCTTGTTCAGCGAGACGGCGGGCGGCGGAGCGGCCCTCAGCAAGCGGCGTGGCGAGGATCTCGCGCGGGCCAAGGTCGCGGCCCGGCAGAACCAGCAGCGGCTCGAAGCAGCGGAATAATCCCGCTGCCAGCACCCGCCGCCTGGCTGCGCTCAGGGCTCAGCCGGCGGGTCAGTGCACGACAGGCGGACGCACCTCCGCCAGTCCGTCGGCGTCGGTCGCCGAAATGGTGGTTCGGATCATCGACCGCTCCTTCCTGTAGTCCCACGGCCTGCCCCGATGAAGCATGGCGCGATTGTCCCACATGACCGCGTCGCCCTGGCGCCACTTGTGGGTGTAGACGAACTCGCGCCGCGTCGCCTCGTCGAGCAGTTCGGCCAAAAGCTGGCGGGCGTCGCGCTCGTCCATGCCGTCGATGGCATAGGCATGGCTCGCGACGTAGAGCGCCCGCCGCTCGTTGGTCGGGTTGCGCCAGTTCAACCGCCACCGCACCGGCGGCAGCGCCTTGCGCTCCTCGGCATTGGCGAGATCAGGATGGATCTGGTCGCGGCTGTTGGCGTAGGAGTGCGTGGCAACGGCGTTTTTCAGCTTCGCCTGCAGGTCGGCCGGCAGACGGTCCCAGGCGAGCCGCGTCGACGTGAACTCGGTGTCGCCATCCTCGCCCGGCAGCACGCGCGCCGTCAGCACAGAGGCGAGTGCCGGCGTCTTCTTGAACGACGAATCGGTGTGCCAAAGCGCGTTGGCCTGGGCGACCAGCACTTGGCGATGGTCGGGCGGCAGGATCTCGCCCTTCTCGCCGATGTTGGTGAGCTTGGAATAGAAGCCGCCGGCGCCGAGGGAGGCGACCTTGGTAAGCTCGAGCGGCCCGAAGGCGCGGCTGAAGGCGACCTGGATGTCGTCGGCGATGGCCTGGTTGCGGAACACCAGCAGCGAGTGCTCCTCGAACGCGGCGCGCACCGCCTTGTAGGCATCGGCATCGGAGGCGACGTCGAGCATGCTCACCCCCTTGACCTCGACGCCAAATCCCGGTCCCAGCGGAACCAGTTCCATCGCGTTCCTCCTCAGTTCTTATCTTATGCAAGGGTGAATTTAACGCACGGCCGTGCCGGCCGGCTATAGTACGAAACTTGCATTAATGGCATTGCAGACACCCTGATGGCTTCCCTCTCCAATTCCGCCCCCCGCCTCGCCTTTGTCGCGGCGGCGACTCCGGCCGCCCGTACGGTCCGAGCCAAGCTCGAGAAGCGGTATGGTGCGGTGCCGCCGGCGCAGGCCGACATCGTCGTGGCGCTGGGCGGCGATGGGCTGATGCTGCAGACGCTCCATCGCCAGATCCATCGCGGCACGCCGATCTACGGCATGAACCTCGGCACCATCGGCTTCCTGATGAACACCTTCAAGGAAGCAGGCCTGGTCCAGCGTCTGCGCCGAGCGCGCCAGGTCAGCCTGACGCCGCTACGCATGGTGGCGATCACGACGCGCGGCCGTGCGCACGAAGTCATCGCCATCAACGAGGTGTCGCTGCTGCGCTCCAGCCGACAGACCGCTCGCATCGCCGTCTCGGTCGACGGCATGAAGCGATTGCCCGACCTCTATTGCGACGGCGTGCTGGTGGCCACGCCTGCGGGGTCCACCGCCTACAATCTCTCGGCCCACGGACCGATCCTGCCGCTGGGCGCGGGCCTGCTGGCGCTCACGCCCATAAATGCCTTCCGGCCGCGGCGCTGGCGTGGCGCGCTGCTGCCGCGCCATTCCAAGGTCGAGCTCACCGTGCTCGATCCGCGCAAGCGCCCTGTCGCCGCCGCCGCCGATTCCGTCGAAATCGCCAATGTCGCCCGGGTCACCGTCACCGAAGCGACCGACATCGATCTCACCCTGCTGTTCGATCCGGAGCACGACCTCGAGGAGCGGATCTTGAAGGAGCAGTTCGACCCTTGAGCAAGGCGCTCCCCGTCAGGCCCGGGAAGAAGCACATCATCGGTCACGAGGGATTGCGGCCGCTCCTGCTCGCGATCGTGATCGGCACGGTCGGCGGCTTCGTGTTCGACTGGCTGCGCATGCCGCTCGCCTGGATGCTGGGCGCCTGCGTCTTCTCCACCATCGCCGCCTTCGCAGGACTCCGCATCGGCATGAGCGTGCGCCTGCGCCAGGGCATGGTCATCATCATGGGCGTGCTGCTGGGCTCGGGCTTCTCGCCCGAGCTCGTTCATCAGCTCGGCAAGTGGACGGTGAGCCTCGGCGTGCTGACCGGCATGACCATGACCGGCGCAACGCTGAGCTACTTCTGGTTCCGCCGCTTCACCATGTGGGACAAGGTCACCTGCTACTTCGCCGCCATGCCGGGCGGACTGAACGACATGACGATCATGGGCGGTGCCATGGGCGGCCAGGAGCGCGCCATTGCGCTCTCCCATGCGCTGCGCATCCTCACCGTCGTCCTCACGATTCCAGTCTGGTACCGGCTGGTGAACGGCGCACAGACCAGCGTGCTCACCATGCCGCATCCGATCCACAACGACTGGCGCGACTGGGCGATCCTGGTCGCCTGCGGCCTGATCGGCGCGGTGGTCGGCCGCCTGCTGCGCCTGCCGGCCGCCTTCATGATGGGACCGATGCTGGTGAGCGCCATCGCCCATCTCGCGGGCTTCACCGATTCCAAGCCGCCGGGGGAGCTGGTGGCCGCGGCACAGGTCGTGGTCGGCTGCGGTATTGGCTGTCGCTTCGTCGGCACGGCCATCGACCAGTTGCACAAGGAGATCGGCGTCTCGATCGGCGCGGCCGTACTGCTGATCGGCTGCGCCGTTGGCTTCGCAGAGATCACCCACGCGCTCACCGGTCTCAGCATCGACGCGACGGTGCTCTCCTATGCCCCCGGCGGCTTCGCCGAGATGAGCCTGATCGGGCTGGCGCTCGGGGTCGAGGTGGCGATGGTGGCGACCCACCATCTCTTCCGCCTTTTTTTGATCATCCTGACCAGTCCGTTCGTCTCGCGTTTCGTGTTGACGCGCGGACGGTGATGGATGGCGGCCTGCGGGTGCCGGCCCCCTTTCTGCAACCAAGGTGATGCCAACCGCCGTCGCGGAAAAGCCTCGATCGAGCCGTACACATGGCAGGCCGCCACAGTTCGGGAGCGACGTCGATGGCCATACCGTGGGAAGACAAGATCAAGAATCGCAACCCCAAGCAATTGACCATCTTTGTAGCGCCGACGTTGAACAGGCCGTGGCGCAGGGCGTTCGATGATGCGCTGAATACGTTCAACCAGCTATCCCAAGACAATCGGCTCGGCGTCACGATGGTGGCGCCCGAGAATGCGACCAAGCCGGACCCGAATGGCGACGGCGGAGCCGATGTGCATTTCGACATGGGAAAAGGCGACATCACCTTCTCGGCGCTTGGCCAGGATTTCCAGATCAAGAACTTTCCGGGCACGGGAATGCATGGCAAGACGCAACTTCTTCACAGTCAGGTGGCCAATCAGGGAGACCGGATCCGGAAAGCCTTCGTGTTCGTGCCTCAGACCCCGATGGTCACGGCCCTGATGGCGGTTGGTCGCGGCAAGTTCAAGGACGTGCAACGAGAGGTCGGCCACGGCATCAAGCACTTCATTGCGGCCCACGAACTCATCCACGTCTGTGGCTTGGACAATTCCGGCCATACGAAATACGGCCCGGACGCCGACCTGTTCATCGAACAGCCGCAACCGTTGTCCGGAGATTTCAACAAGCCGGATGACGACAAGCTGGTGCTCCACAATCCGCCGAGGCCGCAACCCTCGGTTCTCGCGCCGCCGATGTTCCTGAAGACGGCGGTGGCCGACATGATCAGGGACAACTGGAAATAGGCGGCGGATCGCGGGGCACCCGCCGGCGCAGGATGGATTCGATGTGCCCCTGTCGAGTGCCGCTCACGCGCGGACGGTGATGCCGCCGTCGACCACCAGCAGGTGGCCGTTGACGTAGGCCGCTTCGTCCGAGGCAAGGAACAGCGCGGCGTTGGCGGTGTCCCACCCTGTCCCCATCTTGCCGGTCGGCGACGCCCTGTTCCGGATGGCGATCATCTTGTCGTAGGCCTGATTGTGGTCCTTCTCGTTCTTGGCGTACTGCTCGGCCAGGAAATCGATCATCGGCGTGTGCATCAGGCCCGGCAGGATGGCGTTGCAGCGGATGCCCTTCTCTGCGTACTGCGAGGCGATGGCGAGCGTCAGCGAATTGACGGCTCCCTTGCTGGCATTATAGGCGATGTAGCTGACCCCCTTGGGGCTGCGGATCGAAGCGATCGAGCTCACGTTGACGATCGCGCCCTTGCCCTGCTTCTCCATCACCGGAAGCACGTGCTTGGCGGTGAGAAAGAAGCTCTTCACGTTGACGTCGAACACCAGGTGCCACTCGTCCTCGCTGAGCTCGACCGGTCCGCCGGTCGAGCCGATGCCGACATTGTTGTCCAGGACGTCGATACGGCTCCACTTCGCCAGGCAGGCATCGACCATCGCCTGCACGTCGCCATTGCTCGCCGAGTTCGCCTCGAAGGCGAAGGCCTCGCCGCCCTCCTTTGCGATCAAGCCGGCCGTCTCCTCGGCCGCGGCACGCTTGAGGTCGACGCACATCACCCGGGCGCCCTCGCGCGCAAAGGTGACGGCGGTGCACTTGCCGTTGCCCCAGCCCGGACCGCTCGAGCCTGCCCCCACCACGATCGCCACCTTGTCCTTCAACCTGCCGGCCATGTCGCTCTCTCCTTTGCCGGCAGCCTAACACGGGCCTCCGCTCTAGCGAGGACCATCGGCAAGGTCTATCGGACCGGGCTCGAGCAGGATCAACATGCCGACGGCCATCACCAGCACGACGGCAGCCGTCACGGCGCCAGCGAGCAGCACTCGACGAAGAAGCCGCCTCATGACCGCTTCTTCACGGCAATCGTCTTCGTCTCGCTGTTGATCTTGAATGGAGAACTCCTGTCCGTCCTGCAGCGCTCCACGATGCTAGGTGTCGATCCGGTCGAGCCTCAATCAGCAGCAGGTCTAAGAGGGCTCATACGAAGGTTTGTACTCTCTCTCCGAGAGTCGCTGTCGGCGCCTCGACGCAGGCGATGACGATGGCATTCACGATTTCGGTTTCTTCTTCCTGGAATGATGGGTGAACGCGAGCGCCAGGCAATGACGCAACTGGCGGGCCGGCACGCGATCGGCAACGGCAAAGACGATGGCGCGCTTGCCTTCGAACTTGAATGTATCGGGATAGAGCTCGCGGAACTGGCGTAAAAGCCCGCTCTGGCAATGGAAAGAGACGGCATAGCCGTCGGCGGCCTTCAGGCGGTCGATGCGCACCATCGTGCCGGCACCAGTCTCTTCTGTCAGGTAGCTGGGCTGGCCCCATTTCAGGGTTTCCGTCAGTGGCCCCACGCCCTCGGTCCGCGCCGCGGTGTCGAAGACCAGCTCCCGCAACGCCATCAACCGTCCGCGCACGCCGGGTGGGTAGCTCTTGAACAGGGACGCCACCCGGGAATCAGCAAACCGTCTCATTCCCCACCCTAACACGGGACTGGCTGCCGGCCTCCCAGCATGGAATGCTCGGCGCAATAATCGGAGGAAACAATGCGTCGTCGTGCCTTCACCGCCGCGGCTCTTGCCGCCGTCGCAGCGCCCGCTGCCCCTGCGATCGCCCAGGAATGGCCGACCAAGCCCCTGCGCATGGTCATCCCCTACCCGCCCGGCGGCCCGTCCGACGTGTCGACCCGCATCGTCATGGATCGCGCCGCGCAAAGCCTCGGCCAGCCGATCGTCTTCGACAACAAGGCCGGCGCCTCCGGCATGATCGGCGGGGAGTTCGTCAAGAATCAGCCGATCGACAACCACACTTTCCTGACCACGACGACGGCGATGGTCTGCATCACGCGGCACCTGCAGCCGATCCCGTTCGATCCCGACAAGGATTTCGTGACGGTGTCGCGCATGTGCACCTCGTGGGGCATTCTCGCCATCCATCCCTCGGTGCCGGCGCGCAGCGTCGCGGAGTTCGTGGCCTACGCCGATGCCAACCCGGGCAAGATCAACTTCGGCTCGTCGGGGCTCGCCACCATCACCCATCTGTTCGGCGAGATGCTGCAGCTCGACGCCGGCATCAAGATGACTCACGTACCCTATCGCGGCAGCGCGCCCGCGACCAACGCGCTGGTCGCGGGCGAGGTGCAGGCGCAGTTCGACCAGACCTGCCTGCCGCACGTGAAGTCGGGCAAGCTCATCGGCCTCGCCGTGCTGTCGAACGTCCGCCATCCCGACTTCCCCGACGTCCCGACCCTGCGCGAAGCAGGCTATCGCAAGGAAGAGGGCGATTCGTGGTTCGGCATCCTCGCCCCCGCCGGCACGTCGCCGGCCGTCGTCGCAAAGCTCGAGAAGGCGATCGGCGATGCCGTGCGCTCTCCCGACATCATCGAGAAGCTGCATCTCGGCGGCTGCTACGTCACTTACCTGAACTCGCCGGATTTCCGCAGTCGCATCGGTGACGAGAGCAAGATGTTCGGCAACATCATCCAGAAGGGCAACATCAAGTTGACGTAGTCAGCCTCTCCGCGACCACGCGCGCGGAACGGCGAGCGACAGCAGGAGCGCCAGCAACAGGCCGCCGCCCGCAGCCAGGAAGGCGTAGCGGTAGCCCGCCAGGAAACCATCGAGGCCGGGAAGCCCCGCCGCGCCGGCAGCATGCAGCGTCGTCAGCACCGAGGCGCCGCTTACCGTGCCCAGCGTGCGGGTGAGCAGGGCGAGGCTGCCGGCGACGCCCCGGTCGCGCACCGAGAGCGTCGAGGTCACGATGTCGGTGTAGGCCACGTTGAGCAGGCCTTGGCCCACGCCCTCGGCAAACAGCAGCAAGGCCACCACGGCCACAGGCGTGCCGGCGCCCGTGAAGGCGAGCGGCAGGAGCCCGAGGCCGACCAGGGCGACGCCCGCGAAGGCGGTCGGCCGCTGGCCGATCCGCGCGACCAGCCAGGCCGACAACGGCGCACCGGTCAGGCTGCCGACGAAGGCCAACGCCAGCACCATGCCGCTGGCCAGCGCCGACAGCTTCAGCACGTTCACGAGATAGTAGGGCGTGAGCAGAAGGATCGAGAAGCCCGCCAGGCCGGCAAGCACGTTCATGACGTTGGGCACGGTGAAGGCGGGATCGGCGAACAATGCCGGACGGATGATCGGTTCGGGTACCCGGCGGGCGCGCCGGACATAAACGAAGAGTACGGCCAGCGACGCGACGAACAGGACGAGGACGGCCAGCCCGGGCGCCTCGCGGCGCTGCGACAGCACGAGCGACAGCAACAGGGTGCTCATGCAGGCGGCGAGCAGCACGGCGCCCACGGCATCGAACGGCCGCGGGTCGGGCTTGGGCGACGGCAGCAGGCCGGAGAGCGCAAGCGTGAGCAGCGAGACCGGTACGCGCACCCAGTAGACCGCCGGCCAGCCCCAGAGCTCGACCAGGATGCCGCCGAGGAACGGACCGACCACGGCGGCGAGCGACATCGCCATGCCGAGGCCGGCCAGGGCGCGGGTGCGCGAGCTCTCGGGGAACAGCGACGTGGCGAGAGCAGGCGTGCAGGAGATCGCCAGCGCCGTGCCGACGCCTTGTCCGGCGCGCGCCCACAGGAAGAGCGGCCAGTCGGGCGCGGCGGCGCACGCGGCGCAGCCGACGGCCGAGATGAGCATGCCGATGCGGAAGATCAGGCGATGGCCGAGCAGGTCGCCGAGCTTGCCGCACACCAGCATCAGCGAGCCGTAGACCAGCACGTAGCAGATGACGAGCCACTGCACGTCGCCCAGCGCCAGCCGGAAGTGGCCGGTGATCGCCGGCAGCGCAACGTTGACGGCGATGTCGAGCGGCGCGAGCGAGGCACCCAGCCCGACGATCGCAAGGCCGATGATCGGATGCTTCATGGTCCGGAGGGCGGATGTCCAGGCCCGCATTCATGGGTCATGAGCGGACCTGGAGGTCCGCGCTCCGCCTGATCAAAGGTGCTTGCCCAGGAACGCCATCATGCGTTCCCACGACGCCTTGGCCGAGGGCGCGTCGTAGGCCGGGCTTTTCTCGTTGGCGAAGGCGTGCTGGGCATCGTAGCGGAAGACTTCGGGCTTGTGGCCGCCGGCCGCCATCTCCTTCTCGAAGTCGTTCACCACCTCGGGCGTGCACCAGTCGTCCTTGTTGGCGAAGTGACCCTGGATGGGGACCTTGATCGTGGCGGGATCGGCAAGCTGACCGGGCGGCACGCCATAGTACGGCACGCCGCAGGCGATCCCGGAGACGCGCGCGGCAGCGGCGATGGTGAGCGCGCCACCCATGCAGTAGCCCATGACGCCGACCTTGCGGCTCATACCCGCGAGATGCTTGACCGCGCCGGCGACGTCCTGGTCGGAAGCGCCGACGAAATCGAGACCGCTCATCATGTGGTTGGCCTCGTCCGGCTTCTGCGTGACACGGCCCTTGTAGAGGTCGGGCGCCAGCGCGTTGTAGCCCGCGGCGGCGAAGCGGTCAGCCACGCCCTTGATCTGGTCGTTCAGCCCCCACCATTCCTGGATGACGACGATGCCCGGCTTGCCGTTGCCGGCCTCTGCCAGATAGCCCTTGCATGTGTCGCCGTCGGGACGCTTGAAGTCGATCATGCTGCCCATGTCTTTTCCCTCCTTTTCGTTCCGCGAGAGAGACTAGAGCAGCTTGCGCAGCTCCGTCTTGAGAATCTTGCCGTAGTTGTTCTTGGGCAGCGCGTCGACGAACTTGTAGTCCTTGGGCCGCTTGAAGCGCGCGATGTTGTCGAGGCAGAGCTTGTCGAGCTCGGCGGGTGCGGCCGTCTTGCCCTCGCGTGCCACGACGAACGCCACCACCTCCTCGCCCCATTCCGGATGCGCGCGGCCGACGACCGAGCACTCGGCGACGGCGGGATGCAGGTTCAGCACGTCCTCGATCTCGCGCGGATAGATGTTCGACCCGCCCGAGATGATCATGTCCTTGGAGCGGTCCTTCAGGGTCAGGAGCCCTTCCTCGTCGAACGCCCCGACATCGCCGGTCCACAGCCAGCCGTCGCGCAGCGACCTCGCCGTCGCCTCGGGATTGTTCCAGTAGCCTGCCATCACCGTGTCGCCCTTGACGATGATCTCGCCGACCTCGCCCACCGGAAGCCGTCGCCCGTCCTCGTCGACCACCTTCACGGCGACGCAGGAATCCGGGCGCCCGGCCGAGGCGAGCCGCTGCTCCCAGCGCGGATGGGCACGATCGGCGTGCATCTCGCGGCTGAGATGCGTGATGGTCATCGGGCTCTCGCCCTGGCCGTAGAGCTGGGCGAGCTTGTCGCCCAGCAGGTCGAGCGCGCGCTTGAGGTCGGAGACGTACATCGGCGCGCCGCCGTAGGAGATCAGGCGCAGCGCCTCGGGTTTCAGGTCGGCGACGCTGACGTGCTCGATCAGGCGCTTCACCATGGTCGGCGCCAGGAAGATGCTGCACTGCGGCCAGCGGTTCATCAGCTCGACGGTCTCGGGCACCTCGTACTTGCCGCTCTCGGGACAGACCTGCACCGAGCCGCGCGTCAGCATGGCGAAGTTCCACAGGCCGGAGCCGTGGCTGATCGGCGCGGCATGCACGATCGAGCCGCCGACCGGCGGGCGATCGACATCGGCAAAGTAGTTGAGCGTCATCGCCAGCAGATTGCGATGGGTGAGCGTAGCGCCCTTGGGCCGGCCGGTGGTGCCGGAGGTGTAGAACAGCCAGGCCGGGTCCGTCGCCTCGGCTTCGGTCATGGCGACGGGATCGCCGACCTCCATGAAGCCGTAGGAGCGTGTCGTGACGTCGACGATCTCCTTGAGCTCCGGCGCTTCCTTCGCCGCCTCCGCGATGGTGCCGGCAAGGTCGGGCGTGACGAAGCAGAGCTTGGCGCCGGAATTCTCGAGGATGAAGGCAAACTCCTTGGCATGCAGCTTGGCGTTCATCGGCACGGCACAGAGGCCGGCGTGCCAGACGGCGTACATGACCTCGATTGCCTCCACGCAATTGGTCATGGCGATGGCCACCCGGTCGCCGCGCGCGAGGCGGAAGCGTCCCGTCAGGTGCATGCTCATCACCGAGACCTTGCGCCACAGGTCGCGATAGCCGAGATGGACCGACGTCCCGCGTGCCAGCGCGGGCAGGTCGCGAAACTCGCGGGCGGATCCCAGGAGCAGATGGGCAATGTTCATGGCAGCCGACTATTGCAGGCCGCCCAACGGCCGCGCAATGTGCGCGCCATGCAGGATTTCGATTTCGCCGTCATCGGCGCCGGCATCGCCGGGGTGTCCGTCGCCTATCACCTTGCGCCAAGAGCGCGCGTGCTCATTCTCGAGCGTGAACACGTCCCCGCCTATCACACGACCGGCCGCTCGGCGGCGCTTCATTCGGAGACCTACGGCAGCCCGGAGATCCGCGCCATCACAGTGGCGTCCGGCCGCTTCTACCGCAAGCCGCCCACCGGTTTCGCCGATCATCCGCTGCTGACGCCGCGCGGCGCGATCATCGCCGGCCGCGCCGAGCAGCAGGCCGACATGCAGAAGAACGCGGCCGACTTCGCCCGCCTGGTGCCGAGTGTGCGCTGGCTGGAGCCGGCCGAGGTGCTGCGCCGCCAGCCCCTGCTCAAGCCGGCGGCCGCGGCGGGCGGCGCGATCTTCGAGCCGGACCCCGACGACATGGATGTCGCGGCGATCCATGGCGGCTTCCTCAAGGGCGCGCGCGCCGCCGGCGCCGTGATGCGCCTCGACGCCGAGGTCGTCGGCCTCGATGCCGGCGGCGGACTGTGGACCATCGGCTTGCGCGACGGCGAAAAGCTTCGCGCCGCCAACATCGTCAATGCCTCGGGCGCCTGGGCGGATGTGGTGGGCGCGTTGGCGGGCGCCGCACCGGTCGGGCTCGTGCCCAAGCGGCGCACGGCCTTCACCTTCGATTCGCCGGCCGGGCTCGACCTCGCGCACATGGCGATGGTGATCGACTTCGACGAGAGCTGGTACATCAAGCCCGAGGTCGGACAGTTCCTGGGATCGCTCGCCGACGAAACGCCCTCGCCGCCCTGCGATGCCCAGCCCGAGGAGATCGACGTCGCCACCGCCGTCGAGCGCATCGAGACGGCGACGACGCTCTCGATCCGGCGCATCAAGAATAAATGGGCAGGATTGCGCAGCTTCGTCGCCGACAAGAACCTGGTCGTAGGCTACGACCCCCAGGTCGAAGGCTTTTTCTGGCTGGCGGGACAAGGCGGCTACGGCATTCAGACAGGCGAAGCGGCGGGTCGCCTTGCCGCCAGCCTCGCGCTGGGCAATGGAATGCCAGCCGACATCGCCGCATTGGGTGTCAGCGAGTCTGCACTTTCGCCCGCCCGCTTCGCGCGGCTGACATGACAATGATCGAAAAATCACGCATCGTCGCTCAGACCTGACGACACCGCCTGGTGCTGGAGAACGTGCCCGAGGGGACATCGCGCGGTGCATGCTTTCCGTCAGAGGTGCGTAGGACTTATCGGCATTTCCGGCATTTCCGACAGCGACCCTGGTAGCAGGTCGAGATCGCAGCCCCTATCGGTTGGGCCTCTTTCCGAGTTCAGACAGTTACACTGGTTGCGCTACCGGAATCGCCGGGCCGAGGAGCCGAAGTCCCGAGCCCGAACTGTCCGGATGCTAGCGACCGGACGGGCAGCCAGCGATGTCTGCCGCAGCCTTCTGGTCTCGGATCAACGATGCATAGAGCGACAACGCGGGGAAGCAACGCGACCGAGCAACTATACAACTCCAGTAACGTTTCGTCAATAACTGTGGTTAGACATGCCCGTTTCGATTTCGCGAATTCTTTCGCACCGCATGGAGGCCGCATAGCTCGGGTCGGCCGTAACAAGCAACAGCCCGCGCTACCGTTCTATCGTGAGCGGCCGAGTCAATGACCGCTTCACTTTCGGCAGCCCTCTCAATATGGTCGCCCGCCTGCCCACTTGATGGAATGGTAGACATACGAGACTTAAAACAGTCTTCTTCGCGCTGTGGCGACCTGCCGCATTCGGTAGAAATGCGCACAGGAATAGGAGCCCGTAGCACTGAGGAGCCTGTGCCTTCGCATCCGCATGATGCGCTCAAGCACGACGAAGGAGAGTTAGAGAGAACTGCGGACGTGGCGAAATCGGTAGACGCAGCAGACTTCAATTGGAGTGCCCGCGGGGAAATCCGTGGAGCAGAACCGCTCAAAGTCGGGGAAAGCTAAGGGTTCGACCTAAGCCAATCCCGAGCCAAGCCCCTTCGCGGGGAAGGTGTAGAGACTAGACGGGCGGCGCCTACGGTCGGAAGGCTATGGCGAAGGGATAGTCCAGACCACGAACGCCAATGTGGCGGCGGCGAAAGCCGAGGTGGTACGAAAATCTGCTTCTCGAAAGGGAATGCGGGTTCGAGTCCCGCCGTCCGCACCACCTTCATTCCTGGCATGAGCCAATCCCCCCAACTCTAGGTTCAAATCGGGGCCCCGCACCCAATTCGATCCACCTTTCATGGCAAGGGGGCTGATGCCTGCCGCCGCGCGACGTGAAAACGCTTGAATACGGGTTTTCGCCATAGAACCGGACAGCGCTTCATACGGCGGCCTGCATGG
>JAEZIF010000466.1 GCA_023416135.1 Pseudomonadota bacterium | reverse complement strand
GGCAGGCCGAACCAACCCAAGGTCAATGCGCCGGTGAGCGGGATCTGCACCGCCGCGGCGGCGACCAGGGCATAGCCCGGCGTCTTCATGTCGCCCGTGCCGCGCCGCCCCGAGGCCATGGAGTTGGCGACCCAGTGGGCGGCGCACCCCAGGAACAGGACCGTGGCGAAGGCCTCGGCGCGATCGAGGGCGGCGCCGCTGCCACCCAGCGCGCCGTAGATCGTGCGGCCGAAGCCCACGAACACGACGGCGAACAGCACCGACATGCCGAGCGCAATGACCAGCGCATGGGCAGCCGCGGCTTCCGCGGCAGCGCGGTTGCCGGCGCCGAGTGCGCGCGCCACCGAGGAGGAGATGCCGCCGCCCATGGCGCCGGCCGACATCATGCCGAGCGTCATCTGGGTCGGAAACACCAGCGCCAGGGCGGCGAGGTCGATGATGCCGAGCTGGCCTACGAACCAGCCGTCGGAAATGCTGACCAGGCTCTGCATGGCCACGTTCAGCACATTGGGCATGGCGAGGGCGAGAATCGTGGGCACGATCGGCCCGGCCAGCATCATCTGCCGGCGCTCCGCGGGACTCATGGATTACTCGTGTAGATACACCTACCGACCACCATGCCTGCGCCCGCGCCGATCTGCGCGCGAGGTTATCTCATGGGGTTATCAGGTCGGGGCTATCGGATGGGGGGCCGTCAGGCTCGGCCGCACAGCGTCAGGATGGTGTTGGCGAGCTGGTCCACTGTGCGGACTTCAGCGATTACGTTGATGGGGAGGGAGACGTCGAAACGGTCCTCGAGCGCCATGATCATGTCCATGAGCGTGAGGGAATCGATGGTCGAGCCATCGGAGATGACGGTGGCCCCCGTGATCGGTCTGTCGCCGACCTGGTAGGGCAGGAGCTGGTGGCGGATCTCGCGCATCACGTCCAACTGCAGGGACACGCGCTCCGCCTTGTTGGCGATCAGGTCTACCGCGCTTTGCAAAATGACTCTCCGCCTATGACGCCGGCGGCATCAAATAGCAATCGCGAGTCGGAGGGAAATAACGTTTGGTTACCAAACGTTGCGATGCCTGGAGCACATTACGCCCGGCTGACCCGGCCGGACGTGATGTGCCCGGTGACAACAAGCAGCGCGCATGCTCATTCGGCTGCAAGCGGCGGCGGTGCGAGCCAGCGATCGAAATCACGCAGGGCGCGTGCGCTGAGCGCCTGCTTGCGCTCCTTGCCACGAAACGTGCCCTCGATGGGCGGGAACAGGCCGAAGTTCACGTTCATCGGCTGGAAGGTCGTGGCGTCGGCGCCACCCGTGATGTGGCCGAGCAGGGCGCCCATTGCCGTCGTTGCAGGCGGCGCGGCCGGCGCCAGGCCGAGACGCTCGGCGGCGGCGAAGCGGCCCGTCATCAGGCCGACGGCAGCGCTCTCGACATAGCCTTCGCAGCCCGTGATCTGGCCGGCGAAGCGCAGGCGCGGCAGGGCCTTCAGGCGCAGCGTGGCGTCGAGCAGCCGCGGGCTGTTGAGGAAGGTGTTGCGATGGAGCCCACCCAGGCGTGCGAACTCGGCGCGCTGCAGGCCGGGGATGGTGCGGAACAGCCGGGTCTGCTCGCCGTGCTTGAGCTTGGTCTGGAAGCCCACGATGTTCCACAGCGTGCCCAGCGCATTGTCCTGGCGAAGCTGCACGACGGCCCACGGGCGATGGCCGGTACGCGGGTCGCGCAGGCCGACCGGCTTCATCGGTCCGAAGCGAAGCGTCTGCGGTCCGCTTGCGGCGATCACCTCGATCGGCTGACAGCCGTTGAAGTAGGGCGTGTTGTGCTCCCACTCCTTGAATTCGGTCTTGTCGCCCGCCAGCAGGGCCGCGACGAAGGCCTCGTACTCCGGCTTGGTAAGCGGGCAGTTGAGGTAGTCGGCGCCGTCGCCGGCCGGCCCGCCCTTGTCGTAGCGCGACTGCTTCCAGGCGATCGACAGATCGATGCTGTCGAAGTGCACGATCGGCGCGATGGCGTCGAAGAAGGCAAGCGAGTCTTCGCCGCTCTGGGTGCGGATCGCCTCGGCGAGCGCCGGCGAGGTGAGGGGACCGGTGGCGACGATCACGCTGTCCCAGTCGGCAGGCGGCAAGCCGGCGACCTCTTCGCGCCTGAGCTCGACCAGCGGATGGGCGAGCAGCGATTGTTGCACGGCGGCCGAGAAGCCGTGCCGGTCGACGGCGAGCGCGCCGCCCGCCGGCAGCTTGTGGGTGTCGGCCGCGCGCATGATCAGCGAGCCCGCGCGCCGCATCTCCTCGTGCAGCAGGCCGACGGCGTTGTTGCTGGCATCGTCGGAGCGGAAGGAGTTGGAGCAGACCAGCTCGGCCAGGCTTTCGGTGAGATGCGCCTCGGTGCCGCGCACCGGCCGCATCTCATGCAGCACCACGGGCACGCCGGCCGACGCGATCTGCCACGCCGCCTCGGAGCCGGCGAGGCCGCCCCCTACGATATGTATTGGCTTGGCGCTTGACGTCATGCTTTCCGGATGGGTTCTTGTCGGCTGCTTAATAGATGGGAGAGCGCACGATGGCCAACAAGTTCCACAATCCCAAGTCCGTCGCCCTCGCCGGCAAGTACAGTCTCGCTGCCGAGGTTCCGGCCGGTGCGCGAGTCGTCTTTGTCGCCGGCCAGGTCGGCCTCGACGGCAACGGCAAGCTTGCCGACGGCATCGAGGCGCAGTGCGATCAGGTCTGGAAGAACATCGGCGAGGTCCTGAAGGCCGCCGACATGACCTACAAGGACATCGTGAAGATCAATTCCTTCCTGACCGACGGCCGCTTCATCATGGCCAACCGCGCGGCACGCGACAAGGTCATCGGCGAGCCGTATCCGTCTTCCACGCTGCTCATCGTTCAGGGCCTGGCCGATCCGGCCATGCTGGTCGAGATCGAGGTCATCGCGGCAAAGTAGGGCGAAGACGTCGTTGCGATCGGGACATTGGCAGAGCGACTGACCTATCGGCGGCTGCTTCGACTGGACGGAATGCTGCAGCTCGTCCTGTCGGCGTGCCTGTCGCGTCTGGCCAGCCGTATGTTCGCGCTGGTCATCGTCCTCTATGTCCTGCAGCGCTTCGATTCGCCGGTGCTCGCCGGATGGGTCGTATTCGCCGCGATGGCGCCCGGCCTGCTGATCAGTCCGTTGGCCGGGGCGCTGCTCGATCGGATGGGGGCGGCCAAGGCGATCGTCATCGACATGGCGGCGAGCGCGGCCCTGTTGCTTGCCCTTGCCGTCATCGACATGGCGGGCGCCGTCACCGCGCCGCTGCTGCTCGCGTTCGTCGCGATCTTCTCGCTGACCGCGCCGCTCGGCACCGCGGGCATTCGCGTGCTGATCCCCCGCCTTGTGCCGAAGGAAGCGCTGGATCGCGCCAATGCGCTCGACACGAGCAGCTATGCTCTGATCAGCGTCTCCGGTCCCGCCGTCGCCGGCGTGCTGTTCGGCTTCGCGGGCTCGCAGGCGACGCTGCTCGTGATCGTGTTCCTCTACATCGCGGCCGCGATCAGCCTCGGCCCGCTGGTGCGCCGCACCTCCACCGGTCGGGCCGGACCCTCCGGCTCGCTGGTGGGCGGCGCATGGGCAGGCGTTCTTTATGTGCTGCGCAACGCTTCCCTGCGCAGCCTCGCCATATCCTACGCGCTGTTCCAGGTGAGCTGGGGCATTCTCGTGGTCGTCGTCCCTGTCATGGTGATGAGCGAACTCGGTGCCGGCGCAGTCGCCGACTCCGTGGTCGGCGCACTGTGGGCCGCCGCGGGCCTGGCCGGTGGGCTCGGCGCTCTCTATGCCGGACATCTCAGCACGGTCGGACGCGAACGGCAGTTCATCGCGATCGGCACGCTCGCCACGGCCGTGGCGCTCTGGCCGGTGAGCGCAAGCTTCGGCCTCGTGGGCCTTGCGATCGGTCTCGTTCTCGTCGGCCTCCTCGAGGGGCCGATCGATGTCGGCGTGCTGTCGCTGCGGCAGCGTCGCACCGATCCCGACTGGTTGGGCCGCGTGCTCGCCGTCTCGATGAGCTTCAACATGTCGGGCCTGCCGCTGGGCTCGGCCATCGGTGGCGTCGTCGTCGTGCACTCGCCGGCGCTGGCTTTCGCCCTCGCGGCGTTGGCGTCCGTTCTGGCCGCCGCCGCCGCCTACTTCCTCGTGCCGGCGGTCTCGGATGATCGACATGTTATGCTCAAAAGTAGCTAATAAAGAATTGCTCGGAGAGAGCATAATGGAGGCGAACCCCTCACATGACTGACTCGCTCAAGGTTGCGCTGGCCCAGCTCAATCCCAAGGTCGGCGACGTCGCGGGCAATCTCGCCAAGGTGCGGGCCGCGCGCGCCGAAGCGGGACGTCAGGGTGCCGACCTGGTGCTGACGGCCGAGTTGGTCCTTGCTGGCTATTTCCCCGAAGACCTGGTGCTGAAGCCGGCATTCGTGAAGCGCTGCCACGAGGCGGTCGAGGAACTGCGCGCCGACACCCTGGACGGTGGGCCGGCGCTGCTCGTCGCCACGCCATGGCACGAGGACGGCAAGCTCTACAACGCCATCATCTGTCTCGACAAAGGCGAGATCGTCGGCAGGCGCTACAAGGTCGACCTGCCCAACTATGGCGTGTTCGACGACAAGCGCGTCTTCGCCCCCGGCCCGATGCCGGGGCCGCTGGTCGTCAGGGGCGTGCGCATCGGCGTGCCGATCTGCGAGGACGTCTGGACGCCCGACGTCGTCGAATGCATCTCCGAGACCGGCGGCGAGATCCTGCTGGTGCCGAACGCCTCGCCCTATGAGGTCGGGAAGACCGACGTGCGCGTGCAGCTCGCCGTCAGCCGCGTGGTCGAAAGCGGACTGCCGCTCGTCTATCTCAACCAGGTCGGCGGTCAGGACGAGGTGGTCTATGACGGCGGCTCGTTCGTGCTGGGCGCCGACCGCTCGCTCAAGGCGAAGCTCGCTTCGTTCCGCGAGCAGGTTGCGACCATCGAGTTCCGGCGCAGCGCCGACGGCTGGGATTGCCGGCCCGGCCCCATTGCGACCGAGCTCAGCGACATCGAATCGATCTACCAGGCGATGATGCTCGGTCTGCGCGACTACGTGAACAAGACGGGCTTCCCCTCGGTCGTGATCGGCCTGTCGGGCGGCGTCGGTTCGGCGCTGACGGCCGCCGTCGCCGCCGACGCGCTCGGACCCGACCGCGTGCACACGATCATGATGCCGTCGCCCTACACCAGCGCGCATTCGCTGGAGGACGCCAAGGCCTGCGCCGAGGCGATCGGCGTGCGCCACGACATCGTCGGCATCGAGCCGGCCATGGCGGCGTTCCGCTCCATGACGGTGCCGCTGTTCGGCGACCTCGAGGAGGACGTCACCGAGGAGAACGTCCAGAGCCGTGCCCGCGGCGTCGTGCTGATGGCGGTGTCCAACAAGCTCGGCGGCATGGTGGTCACGACGGGCAACAAGTCGGAGATGGCGGTGGGCTACGCCACGCTTTATGGCGACATGTGCGGCGGCTATAACGTGCTGAAGGACGTCTACAAGACCACGGTGTTCGAGCTCTGCCGCTGGCGCAACGGACACCGGCCCGAGGGCGCGCAGGGTCGCAAGGGCAGGGTGATCCCCGAGCGGATCATCGACAAGCCGCCGTCGGCCGAGTTGCGGCCCGACCAGAAGGACTCCGATTCGCTGCCGCCCTATCCGGTGCTCGACGCCATCCTGAAGGGCCTGATCGAGCACGACCTGTCGGCCGAGGAACTGGCCGCCGAAGGTCACGACCTCGCCACTGTCAACAAGGTGTGGCGCCTGCTCGAGGGCGCGGAGTACAAACGACGCCAGGCTCCGCCCGGCGTGAAGATCACCTCGCGTCTCATCAGCCGCGAGCGGCGCTATCCAATCGTGAACGGATTTCGAGGCTAGAGCATGATGGGTCCAGGTGGAATCACCTGGACCCATCATGCCCGGTGAAACAAGCACCGCCCGGGCGCGCGAATGAGATCAAGTGGAACCGCATACGCGGTTCCACTTGATCTCATTCCGCTCTAGGTTGCACCCCATGCTCATCGCACAAATCTCCGACATGCACGTCAAGCCGCCGGGCGAGCTCCTGTACAAGCGTATCGACACCGCGGGTTTCCTCGAGCTGGCGGTGGCGCATGTCATGGCGCTCGATCCGAAGCCCGACATCGTCCTCGCCACCGGCGATCTGGTCGATGGCGGCAAGCCGGAGGAATATGCCCTGCTGCGCCGGCTGCTGGCGCCGCTGTCGATGCCGGTCTACCTGGTCCCGGGCAACCACGATGCGCGCGATCCCATGCGCGAAGCTTTCCCCGATCACGCCTACCTGCCGAAGAGCGGCTTCCTGCAGTACGCGATCGAAGACCAGCCGGTGCGGCTGATCGCGCTGGACACACTGGTGCCGGGTAAGGGCTACGGCGCGCTGTGCGAGGAACGGCTCGGCTGGCTGGAGAGCCGGCTTGGCGAAAGCGACCGGGCAACCCTGCTGTTCATGCATCATCCTCCGTTCGACTGCGGCATCGATGCCTTCGACGGCATGAAGGTCAACGAGGGCGCAGACCGGCTGGCCTCGATCGTGCGGCGGCACAACAACGTCGAACGTGTGTTGTGTGGCCATGTGCATCGGCCGATCCAGGTGCGCTGGGCCGGTACCATGGGCTCGATCGCCCCCAGCACGGCGCATCAATCGACACTGGACCTTCACGAAAACGCGCCATTGTCGCTGATGATGGAGCCACCCGGTGTCGCCCTTCACCTGTGGGGGCCCGCTAGCGGACTGGTCACGCATCTGAGCTACATCGGAACCTACAAGGGCCCGGAGCCGTTTCGAACGCTGCAATGACGGTCACCCCCCAGCCTGCCTCGCGATGGAGTCTGGCAACTCTGTTCAAGAGGCTGGGGCCGGGGGTGATCACCGGTGCGGCCGACGACGACCCCAGCGGCATCGCCACCTACTCCCAGGCGGGCGCGCGGGCAGGCTTCGGGCTGCTGTGGACCGTGGTGCTGACCTGGCCGCTGATGGTGGCTGTGCAATCCGTCAGCGCCCGCATCGGCCGCGTCACCGGCCGTGGCCTTGCCGCCAACATGGTGCTGGTCTTTCCGCGCAGCGTCGTCACCCTGCTGGTGCTGTTGCTGTTCGTCGCCAACACCATCAATCTCGGCGCCGATCTCGCGGCCATGGGGGAGGCGGCAAGGCTGGTGCTGGGCGGCAGCGGACGTCTGTACACGCTGGGCTTCGCCATTTGCTCCCTGCTGGCCATCGTGTTCGTGCCCTATCACCGGTATGTCGGCCTGCTGAAGTGGTTCACCTTCTCGCTGTTGGCCTATGTCGGCGTGGCCTTCACCGTGAAGATCGACTGGGCCGCCGTCGCGGCCGGTGCCTTCGTCCCCAGGGTCGCGCTGTCCGGCGAAGTGATGACACTGGTGGTGGCCATATTCGGCACCACTATCAGCCCCTATCTCTTCTTCTGGCAGAGCTCGCAGGAGGTCGAGGAGGAGGAAGCCGATCCCGAGGCGGGACCGCTCACGGATCATCCCGAGCAGGCCGATCGTGAGCTGAACCGCATCGGCTGGGAGACCTGGCTGGGCATGGCGCTCTCCAACCTGATCGCCTTCTTCATCATGCTGACCGCGGCGGTGACCCTGAACGCGGCCGGCAAGACCGACATCCAGACGGCGGAGCAGGCCGCCGAGGCGTTGCGGCCGATCGCCGGCGACGCCGCCTTCTTCCTGTTCAGCCTCGGCCTGATCGGCACCGGCCTGCTCGCTGTGCCGGTGCTGGCGGGCTCGGTGGCCTACGCCGTGGGCGAGGCACGCGGCTGGCACATCGGCCTGGAGCGGCCGCTCAACGAAGCGCGGCCGTTCTACGTCGTGATCACGCTCGCGATCGTGTTGGGCGTGGGCCTGGGCTTCACGCCGCTCGATCCCATCAGGGCGCTGCTGTGGAGCGCGGTGGTGAACGGCGTCATCGTCGTGCCGATCATGGTGGCGATGATGATCATGGCGAGTCGGCGCAGCCTGATGGGCCGGTTCACGGCGCCGCGCTGGCAGGTCGGGCTTGGCTGGGCGGCGACGGCCGTGATGACTGCGGCTGCGGTCGCGATGTTCGCGACGATGTGAGGTCTTCACCGCGGGCAGGTAGCGCTCCATCGCAAGCCGGCATGAGAGACTTTGCCACCCAGGCCTAGCTTACGTCGCGCGCGAGGACCGACAGGCTCGTGCTAGCGTTTTTCCATGAAGTTATATTCCGGACCGCTCAGCATGTTCGGCGCCAAGGCCGAGATTGCAGCCCATGAGAAGAAGCTCGCCTTCGACCTCATCATGGTGCCCTTCGAGATGAAGACACTGTATGAGCCCAAGCATCCCGAGGTGCTGCGCATCAATCCCAAGCGCCAGGTGCCGGTGCTGATCGACGGCGATCTGGAGATCTTCGATTCGACGCAGATCTTCGAGTATTTCGAGTCGATCGAACCCGAGCCCGCCCTGTGGCCAGGCGAGCCCAGGGCGCGTGCTCGCGCGCGCCTGCTCGAGCACAAGTCGGACGAAATCTATTTTCCGCCGATCGTCCGCCTGATGGGGCTGCAGGCCACGCCCGACGATCCTGCCGCCGTCGAGGCTCGTGCTGCCGCGCTCGCCTTCTATGACGGAATGGAACGCGACATGGCCGACAAGGAATGGCTGGCCGGCAGCTACTCCTACGCCGACATCGCGTTCTACATGGCGCAGATCTTCGGCGACCGCATGGGCGCGCCGATGACTGATGCTCATCCCAAGCTGCAGGCCTGGCGCGACCGCATGAGCGCGCGCCCCGCGGTGCGCAAGGTCGCCGGCGCAATGGGACGGTATTTGCTGAGCCAGGGGCGTAGGCTGCCGGCCTTCCTCGCCAAGCTGAGTGCGTGACGTGGCCAGGATCCTGTTCCTGCCAGGTGCCGGCGCATCGCCGGAGTTCTGGAAGCCGGTCGGCGGGCGGCTGCCGGCCGATTGGCCGAAGGAGTACTTCGGCTGGCCCGGTCTCGGCGATCAGCCGCACGATCCTGCGATCAATGGCATCGATGATCTGCTCCACATGGTCGCTGCCAAGATGGACGGTCCGGTCGACGTGGTGGCGCAGTCCATGGGCGGCGTCATCGCCGCGCGACTGGCGATCGAGCAGCCGCACAACGTGCGCCGGCTGGTGCTGACCGTGACCTCCGCAGGCGTCGACATGGCGGGACTGGGCGCATCGGATTGGCGCGCGAACTATCGCCAGTCTTTTCCGCGCGCCATGCCCTGGATCACCGAGCCGCGGGCGGCGGCCCCCCTCGCGGTCGAGAAGATCGTTGCGCCGACGCTGCTGCTGTGGGGCGATAGCGACCCGATCAGCCCACCGGCGGTCGGTCACCACCTCTGGTCGCGACTGCCGAATTCCCGTCTGCATATCGTGCCGGGCGGCGATCACGATCTGGCGCGCACGCACGCGGCGGAAGTGGCGCCGCTGATCGAGCGGCATCTCGCCGGTGAAGGCATTGCTGGCACTTGAGGCCGGCGACACGACGAATGGCGTGATTGCCGGTCGGGATCGCCAGTGAACTGCACCCATGGGTGAGACAGAAACTAGATTGTCGCTTGGCGTCCCTGCAGGACGAACCTGCCCTCTCCACTGCGGCGCATGGCGACGATCTCGCCGTCACCGGCCGGCACGCCGGCCACGGCGGTAATCACCACCTGATGCGTCACCAGCAGCGTCGGCTGGGCAAGTTCCAGGCGCGCGATCCAGGCGCGCAGGGCCTCGAGCTGGGATGCCCGGCGCGCCTGGTCCTGGCCGAAGTAGTTGAGCAGCGGCTGCCGGGTGACGTCGCCCAGCTTCATCAGCGTCGCGGTATCGAGGCAACGGCACCATTGGCTCGAATAGAGGCGGGCCGCCGTGATGCCGTTGGTGCGCAAGAGATCTCCCATGCGGACCGCCTGGGTGCGGCCGCCGGCCGAAAGATTGCGCTGGGTCGTGCAGTCGTCGAGGCTGAAGCCCGGCGGGTCCAGCGTCCCAGGAGCGGAGGCGTGGCGGATCAATGCGAAGTGGCCGGCAGTGCGCAGCGCCTGCCACACATCGGCGGCCGTTGCGCGCGAGACGAACGGCACCCCGAGCAGCGCGCCGAGGCTGCGGCGCGAGATCGGGGTGCCGGCCATCACCGCTTGACCGTCCGGCCCAGCGCCGTCTCGTAGACGCGCAGGATCGACGAGCTGTCGCTGGAGCCGAGCTTCATGCCGCGCGCCAGGCGCTGCAGGTTGTGGGTCGAGGAGCCCTGCGGCAGCGGCACGCCGAGCTCGTCGCCCAGCTCGAGGGCGAGATGCAGGTCCTTGTAGGCGAGGTCGAGGGCGAAGCTCGCCTTGAAGTCGCCGCTCAGCGACCGCTCGGACAGGCTCTTGAAGGCGTTGGAGTTGCCGCTGGAGTTCGACACGACCTGGATCAGCTTCTTGGGATCGAGGCCGGCGGTGACGCCCAGCATCAGTCCTTCGGCCGCGGCGGCGGCGTTGCAGAAGGCCAGCATGTTGTTGACCAGCTTGGCCACCGTGCCGGTGCCGAGCTCGCCCATATGGATGACGTTGGCGCTGAACGACTGCAGCACCGGCAGCGCGTCGTCGAACACCTCCTTGTCGCCGCCCACCATGATGGCGATGGTCGCGGCCTCCGCGCCGGTCGTGCCGCCGCTCACCGGCGCGTCGAGCATGGCGATGCCCTTGGCCGCCATGGCGGCGCCGATCTTCTTCACCATCGACGGCGCGTTGGTGCTGAGATCGATATAGGTCTGACCCTTGGCGATGTTGGCCAGGATGCCAGCGTCGCCCAGGGTCACCGCCTCGACGTCCTTGGGCATGGGCAGCGAGGTCATGACCACGTCGGCGCCCCTGGTCACGTCGGCGATCGAGTTGGCGGCGGTGGCGCCGAGGTCGGTGCAGGTCTTCACGGCCGCAGCGTTCAGGTCGAACACTGTCACCTGGTGGTTGCTGCGCTTGATGATGTTGCGGCACATGGGGCCGCCCATGTTGCCGACGCCGATGAATCCGACCTTCACGGTTTCCTCCTGCAAGGATGCGACGGCGGACTATACGCCAGAAAGCCAACGGGAGTGTTTCGCCTCGCAACGCGGCGGGGCAATATGGCCCGCAATACTGGGAGGCCCGGCCCGACAATGGCGCTCAACAAGCTGCATCCGATCCCCCACCCGCCGCGCACGCCGGTGCTGGGCAACATGCTCACCGTCGACGGCGACGCGCCGATTCAGGACCTGATGCGGATTTCGCGGGAGCAGGGGCCAATCTTCTGGCTCGACATGATGGGCACGCCCCTGGTCGTGGTCTCGGGCGCCGATCTCGTCGCCGAGCTGTGTGACGAGAAGCGCTTCGACAAGGCCGTGCGCGGCTCGCTGCGTCGGGTGCGCATGCTGGGCGGCGACGCGCTGTTCACGGCCGAAACGCAGGAGCCCAACTGGCAGAAGGCGCACAACATCCTGCTGCCGACCTTCGCGCACCGCATGATGCAGACGTATCACGACGGCATGCTCGACATCGCCGATCAGCTCGTGACCAAGTGGGAGCGGCTGAACGGCGACGAGGAGATCGACGTGGTCCGCGACATGACCGCGCTCACGCTCGACACGATCGGCCTGTGCGGCTTCAACTACCGCTTCAACTCGTTCTATCGCAGCGACAATCATCCTTACGTCGAATCGCTCGTGCGCGCGCTCGAGGCGGTAATGAAGATGCGCGGCCTGCCGTTGGAGGACATCACCCAGCGCAAGAGCCGCAAGAAGCTCGAGCAGGATGTCGGCTTCATGAACGGCATTGCCGACCGGATCATCCGCGAGCGGCGCGAAGTGCCGGCCGGTTCGGGAGATGGCGGCGACGACGGCAAGCCCGATCTTCTCGGCTTCATGCTGAGCGGCGTCGACAGGCAGAGCGGCGAGCGGCTGGACGACGTCAACATCCGCTACCAGATGAACACCTTCCTGATCGCGGGCCACGAGACCACGAGCGGGATGCTGTCCTTCGCCATCTACTTCCTGCTCAACAACCCGCACGTCGCCCAGAAGGCCTACGAGGAGGTCGATCGTGTGCTGGGCCGCGACGTCAACGCCAGGCCGACGGCGCAGCAGGTCAACCAGCTCGTCTATATCGGCCAGATCCTGAAGGAGTCGCTGCGGCTGTGGCCGACCGCGCCCGCTTTCGGCCTCTACCCCTATCAGAACGAGACGATCGGCGGGAAATACAAGCTGCGCAAACGTACCTTCGTCACCGTGCTGACGGCGATGCTGCATCGCGACCAGTCGGTGTGGGGGCCACGCGCGGAAGTCTTCGACCCGGAGAACTTCGCGCCCGAGCGCGAAGCCAGGATGCCGCCGCACGCCTTCAAACCGTTCGGCAACGGCCAGCGCGCCTGCATCGGCCGACAGTTCGCCATGACCGAGGCGACCCTGGTGCTGGGCCTGATCCTGCAGCGCTTCCGCCTGGTCGATCACAAGCGCTACCAGCTCAAGATCAAGGAATCGCTCACCATCAAGCCCGAAGGGTTGACCATGCGCGTGAAGCTGCGACCCGGCGTCGTGCGCGGGTCGGGCGTGAGTGCGGCGGTGCGGCCGGTTGCCAAGAAGGCAACGCCGAAGAAGGCCGCCGGGAGTCACGGCACGAAGCTCACCGTGCTGTTCGGTTCCAACATGGGCACGGCCGAGGAACTGGCCCGCTCGATCGCCGATTCGGGCGAGGCGCAAGGCTTCGAAACGACGCTGGCCGGTCTCGACGATCACGCGGGCAGACTGCCGACCGAAGGTGCCGTCGCGATCGTCTGCGCCTCGTATAACGGCGGGCCACCCGACAATGCCGGCGCCTTCCTCCAGAGCCTGCGCGATGCCGCGCCGGGCGCGTTGGCGGGTGTGCGCTACACCGTGTTCGGCTGCGGACATCGCGACTGGGCATCGACCTACCAGGCGATCCCGCGCCAGATCGACCAGCTTCTCGCGGCCAAGGGCGCCGAGCGGATTCATGCGCGGGGCGAGGGCGATGCCAGGGAAGACCTCGACGGCCATTTCCAGGCCTGGAACGATCCGCTGCTGCCGGCACTGGCCGAAAAGTTCGGCGTGAGGCTCGAAGGAGACGTTGCACAGGTACCGCTCTACCGGATCGAGGCGGTCGACAAACCGCCGGCCAATCCGATCATCGGCGGCGCCGGCGCGTTGCCCATGCGCGTTCTGGCCAACCGCGAATTGCAGAAGCCCGATGCCTCGGGCCGCAGCACGCGGCACATCGAGGTGCTGTTGCCCGACGGCGTCAGCTACCGCGCCGGCGATCATCTCAGCATCGTGCCGCAGAATCCCGCCGCCCTGGTCGAGCGCGCGCTGCGCCGCTTCGGCTTCGCGCCGGGCACGCACGTCATGCTGGAAGCAGCCGAAGGGCGGCGCGCCACCCTGCCCGTCGGAGAGGCGATCGCCGTCCATCGGCTCTTGTCGGACTTCGTAGAATTGCAGCATCCGGCGACGCGCAAGCAGATCGAGATCATGGCGCAGCACACGCGTTGCCCCTTCACGCGGCCCAAGCTCGAGGCGCTGCTCGACGAGGAATGCTTCCGCGGCGAGATTTTGGGCAAGCGGAAATCCGTGCTCGACCTTCTGGAGGAACATCCGGCCTGCGAGCTGCCTTTCGCCGCGTTCCTGGAGATGCTGCCGCTGATGACGCCGCGCTACTATTCGATCTCGTCCTCGCCCATGGCCGACGGCAATCGCTGCTCGATCACCGTGGCGGTGGTCGAGGGACCGGCGCGCTCGGGAGCCGGCGTCTATCACGGCGTCTGCTCCAACCATCTGCTGCGCCAGGCCGGCGGCGCCACCGTCCAAGCCTTCGTGAAGGAGACCAAGGGCGGCTTCCGCCTGCCCATCGATCCGGCGGCTCCGATCGTCATGATCGGGCCGGGCACGGGCTTGGCGCCGTTCCGCGGCTTCCTGCGCGAGCGGGCGGCGCTCAAGGCGCAGGGCCGCACGCTCGGCCCGGCGATGCTGTTCTTCGGCTGCCGCCATCCCGAGCACGACTTCATCTATGCCGCCGAACTCGAGGAACAGGTCGCTTCCGGAATCGTTGACCTGCATGTCGCCTTCTCGCGTCACGACGGAAAGAAGACCTACGTGCAGGATCTCCTGAAGGCCGAGGCCGACCGCGTGCGCGCTCTGATCGACCAGGGCGCCATCATCTATGTCTGCGGCGACGGCGGGCGCATGGAACCCGACGTCAAGCGCACGCTGGCGGCGATGTACGACGAGGCCTTCGTCGAGAGGCTCGCGGCCGACAATCGCTACGTGCTCGACGTGTGGGCGAGCAGCTGAACCGCGCCCCCGGACGCGATCGGGAACGGGCTCGCGATCTGCGCCGCATAAAGCTCGCGGCGACAGCGCTGCTGGTCTTCACCGCGGCGCTGTTCATCGTGGCGCGCCATTTCGAGCCGACGCACTGGGCGTGGGGCTACGTCGCCGCCTTTGCGGCGGCGGCGACGGTCGGCGGGCTGGCCGACTGGTATGCCGTCGTAGCCCTGTTCCGCCGGCCGCTCGGCCTGCCGATCCCGCACACCGCCATCATTCCGCGCAATCATCTGCGCATCGCCGACACGCTGGGCGAGTTCATCGAAACCAACTTCCTGGCGCCCGAGCCGGTCGAGGCGCGCCTGCGCGAGGTCGACTTCGCCGGCCTGGTCGCCGAGTGGCTGTCGGATCGCGAGCGCAGTGCCTCCCTGGCGGACTTCGTGCTGCGCCTCGTGCCGCAATCGCTCGGCGCCATCGAGCAGTCGGGCCTGAAGGATTTCATCGGCAAGCGGATCATGACCGAGCTCGAGCGCGTCGAGCTCGCGCCCTTGGCCGCCGGCCTGCTCAGCGCCGTCACCGAGAAGGGCCGCCACCAGCGCCTGCTCGACGAGCTCTTGGCCGCGCTCGAGAAGGTGCTGACCAACGAGGAGACGCTGGCGGCGTTGCGCGAGAAGATCCGCAAGGAGCTGCCGGCCCTGTTCAACCTCTACCGCGCCGACGCCTACCTGCTGCGCAAGATCGTCGCCTCGACCAGCGCCTTCATCCAGGATGCACGCGCCGACGCCAACCATCCGCTGCGCCGCGAGTTCGACAGTTTCGTGACGGTCTTCATCGAGCGGCTTCGCAGCTCGCAGGCCTTCGCCCGCCGAGCGGAAGGTCTGAAGCGCGACTTGCTGGCGCGACCGGAGATCACGACCCTCGCCGAGGGCGCGTGGGAGAGCCTGAAGGGCTTTCTCGAGCAGGATTCGCGAGCATCCGACAGCCAGGTGCGCCGCCAGCTCGAGGCCATGCTGGTCGAGATCGGCGGCCAGCTCGCGCGCGATCCGGCGATCCGCGCCGAGATCAACCGCGGCATGGTGCGGGTTCTTGCCGACTTCGTGCAAAGCCAGAAGAGCGGCGTCGGCCGCTTCATCGGCGACCAGGTGAAATCCTGGGACATCGACATGCTGATCGGTCGCATCGAGCTCACGGTCGGGCGCGACCTGCAATACATCCGCTTCAACGGTGCCATGATCGGCGGCCTGGCCGGTTTGGCCTTGCACGCGCTGGAGCAGGGGTTGAAGCTCCTGCCCTGATCCCCAGGAGGAGGTTCGCATGGCACAGGCACCCCAGAACTTCACCGACATGTTCAGGAACCTGGGCGAGCAGCTCAAGCTGCCGCAGGTCGACGTGGCGAAGATCATGCAGCACCATCAGAAGAATCTCGATGCCATGACACGGTCGTGGCAGGCGATGGCCAGCGGCGCCACCGAGGTCGCCAACAAGCAGCGCAGCATCTTCGAGGCGGCGGTGAAGGACGTCACCGAGATGGCCCGGGAGTACAGGCCGGGCGGCAGCCCGCAGGAGATCATCGCCAAGCAGAGCGAGTTCGCGAAGAAGGCGATGGAAGCCGCCATCGCCAACACGCGGGACATCGCCGAGCTGGTTCAGAAGTCGAGCAGCGAAGCCTTCAAGATCGTCCAGGACCGCATGAAGGAGTCCTACGAGGAGATCAAGGCGAGCGTGGAGAAGAAGGGGTAGCGCCCCCGGCTAGGAACGCCGCCAGTCGGGATAGACCAGGCTCTTCCAGCCGGAGCGGTCGAACTTCGTCCACTGCCCCTCGGGCTGCGCCAGCCGGTCGGCGACGGCGTAGACGGCGGCCGGATGATGGCCGAGCCCGCAGTGGCTGCCATGGACCTCGATGTTCTCGACCCGGGGGCCTTCCTCGTTGAGGCAGGTCTGCCACGCGCAGATGCCGTCGGTGCGACTGAAGATCGAGGTCGTCGGCACCGGCGGCGGATCCGACAATGGTCCCGCGATGTGGGCGTCGTGATCGTCGACCTTCTGGCCCGACGTGAATTCGTAGACCTTCCAGGCATTGGTCGCCCGGGGGCTGCCGGTGAACGGGCTGCCCAGGCTGATCACCGAACGCACCTTATTGGGCACGCGCTTGGCGAGCTGGCGGGCATAGATGCCGCCCAGGCTCCAGCCGACCAGGCTGAGCTTGCGCTTGCCGTGGCGCTCGTGCAGCTCCTCGATGCGGTCGAGCATGTCGGCCTCGACACCCGGCCGGAGGCCGAGATTGCGGCCCTGCTTCCAGCCGTGCACGGCATAGCCTTGCGCCTTCAGGAACCCGCGCAAGGGCTGGGTCGACAGGTCGCTTGCCAGCAGGCCGGGAAACACCAGCACCGGATGCCCGTCGCCACGCGGCGCCGCAGCCAGCCACGGCCGCAGGAGCATGAACGCTCCCAGTTCCTGAACGGCGCGGCCTTCCAGCAGCAGCAGCGTTCGGGAAGGAGGACGCAACGCCTGGGCCGTCACCGGGGCTCCTTACATCGTTCCTGCAAAAGTCTCACATATCGGAATGGGACAAAAGGCTTTCAATCGGCAACGACGGCTTTCTTCAGTTCGCTTGCCGCATCCACGAGATAGTCACCGAGCTTGCCGACGTCGGGCACCGCGCGCCGGTCCGCCGTCAGCCCGAAATTCAGCGCATCGATGTAGCTCTGCACCGTGATGTTGAGGGCCGCGCCATGCGCGGGGATCGACACCGGATGCAACGCCGTCACCTTGGCGCCGGCGCAATAGAGCGGCATCGGCGGGCCGGGCACGTTGGAGATCGTGACGTTCATCGGCATGGGCAGCTTGTCGGCCAGGCCGCTGCGGCCATAGACCAGCATGACGAGCTGCAGCAGGATCGGCGCGCCGACGAAGGCGAAGTCCTGCGGAACGACGTCGCGGAAGGTGCCGGCGATCTGCTTGGATTCCGACGACGACTTCAGGATGGCCCTGAGGCGCTCCACCGGGTCGGCGATGTCGGTGGCGATCGAGCACAGCATGCCCGACACCTGGTTGTTCTGCCGCGTGTCACCGGCCTCGCGCAGGCTGATCGGCACACCGGCGATCAACGGTTTGTCCGGCAACTGTCCCTTCTCCTGCAGATAGCGACGCAGCGCGCCGGCGCAGATTCCCATCACCACGTCGTTGAGCTTGGTGCCGCTCGCCTTGGCGATCGCCTTGGCGTCGGAGAGCGACACGGTGCGTGCGGCGTAGCTGCGCTCGCGTGTGATGGTGGCATTGAACGGCGTCCTGGGGGCGTCGAGCGTCGGCAGCTGGCTCACCATCCTCTGCAAGGTCGACAATGCCCTGGGGCCGGCCTCGCCGGGCTTGGCGAGGAAGGCATTGGTCATGGCGGTGCCGATCTCCGACGCCGTCTGCAACATACGCAGTTGCTGGCGCATCATGTTGCCCATGATATCGGAGATGCCCTTCACCGGATCGACGGCCGTCGGCGAGCTCGGCGTGGCGCCGGCCGACGCGGCCTTGGGCGGCGGCGGCGGCACGTCGCGCGGCGTCGCAGAGACGTCATAGAGCGCCTTGTTGATCGCCATGCCGGCACCGCCGTCGATCGCGGCGTGGTGGACCTTGGAGTAGAGCACGCCCTGGCCGTTCTCCAGACCGGTGATGACGTAGAACTGCCAGAGCGGCCGGCTGCGATCGAGCGTGTTGGCGTGCAGGCGGCCGATCACCTCCTCGAGCTGCTCGCCGGTACCGGGCGAGGGCAGCACCGTCTCGCGCAGGTGATAGTCGAGGTCGAGGTCGTCGGCGTCGACCCAGCCGGGATGGTCGAGATCGTAGAGCGACGGCGCGAGCCGCTTGCAGAAGATCGGGATGGTGTGCAGCCGGCTTTCGAAGAAGCGACGAAAGTGCTGGTAGAAGCTGCCCGTGAAACCGATTGGCAATTCGAAGTAGGTCAGCCCCGCCACGTGCATGGGCGTCTCGGGCGTCTCCAGGTAGAGGAACGACGCGTCGATCCCCGACAGCTGCTGCTGTTCCATGGCGACCTCCCTTTTGTTGGTCCATTAGTCCCGTGGAATGGCCACCTAATCAATTGAAATACATGGATTTTGTGACTTTCATTCTCGCGGCGCAACAATTTATGTTGCGGTGCACAATGGAGATCCCTATATCGCGCGTCACCGAGTAACAGTTTTCCCAAGTGCAACCCACCAAGGACCATTCATGACCACCAGCACCCCGCTCGACAACGTCATCGAGCACGCCACCGAGACCACCAAGGCCGCCAACGAGCGCGTCCGCGAGTTCGCCCAGATCGGCGTGCGCAAGGCTGCCGAGGGCTTCGAGCAGATCAGCAAGGCGGCGCAGACCGCTTCGGCCGAGTTGAACACCCAATTCGTCCAGGCGCGCGACGGCGCCACCAAAGCCAGCCTGAAGCTGCTCGAGGTCGCCAAGGAGGATGCCGACGCCGGCTTCGCCGCCTGGCGTGACTTCCTGTCGGCCAAGTCGCCGATCGAGGCCTTCGACATCAGCGCCAAGTACTGGCGCGGCCGTCTGGAGACCCGCATCGCGCAGGCCCAAGATCTCGGCGCCTTCGCCCGCAAGGTCGCAGACGACGCCGTCCGCCCCATGCAGGAGCGTATCGAGAAGTTCACCAAGGCTGTCGCCTGATCTCAGGCGTTACCTTTCGTCAAGGCCTGTCCGCAAGGACGGGCCTTTTTCATACGCCGATGTCGGCTAGCACGAAGCGCACGCGCTCCTCGACGGAGACGAGTGGCAGGCTCACCAGCTCGTAGCCGCCTGTCGAGTAGGCGGTGACGAGAGCTTCGTAGGTGCGCACCGCTTCCGCGGGCGTCTGCTTGCGCTCGGCATCCTGGGTGTAGATCTGAGGCCAAGGCGGGGCGACGAAGACGCGCCGGCTGTAGCGGAAGCGCTCGGCCGCCCGCGCGATGTGCGCCGGCACGGGTCGCCCCATGAGCGTCAGGTAGCCCAGGAGATCGGTCACACCACGGTCGAAGAAGACCGGGCCGCTCGTCGTCTCGGCCATGCGATAGGAACGGAGTTCCCAGCTCAGCATCAGCTCGGCGAAGGCCAGCGGGTCGCGCCACGGCAGGGCCGGGCCGTCGATCGCCAGCTGGTCCTGAATGATGGCGCGGCCGGCCTCGACGGTGTGCGCATAGCCCGTGCGCGCCAGGGCATCGATCAGGCTGGTCTTGCCCGATCCGGGACCGCCGGTGACGACGTGAAAGCGCTCGCGGTAGGACATGGCTATAGTGGCTTGATGTATGTGGGAGTACGCATGGACCGGTTCTGGTTGAAAAGCTATCCGCCCGGAGTGCCTTCGGATATCGACCCGTCGGTCTATCCCAGCCTCGTGGCCTTGCTCGAGGAGAGCTTCGCCAAGTTTCGCGACCAGCGCGCCTACGTCTGCATGGACAAGGCCATCACCTTCGGCGACATCGACACGCTGTCCAGGGCGCTCGCGGCCTGGCTGCAGGGCAAGGGCCTGACGAAGGGAACGCGCGTGGCGATCATGATGCCCAACGTGCTGCAATATCCGGTGGCGCTGTCTGCGGTGCTGCGCGCCGGTTTGATCGCGGTCAACGTCAATCCGCTCTACACCGCGCGCGAGCTCGCGCATCAGCTGAAGGATTCCGGCGCCGAGGCCGTGATCGTGCTCGAGAACTTCGCCCGCACCCTGCAGCAGGCGATCGACGGCACCGCCGTGAAGCACGTCGTCGTCGCCTCGATGGGCGACCTCTTGGGCTTCCCCAAGGGCCTGATCGTGAACTTCGTCGTGCGCACGATGCGCAAGATGGTGCCGGCGTTCTCTCTGCCCGGCCACACCAGGTTCAATGACGCGGTATCGGCCGGCCGTTCAATGGCCTTCACGCGCCCCGACATCGGGCCGAGCGACGTGGCGGTGCTGCAGTACACCGGCGGCACCACCGGTGTGGCAAAGGGCGCGACGCTGCTGCATCACACGATCGTCGCCAACCTGCTCGCGTCGGAGGCCTGGATGCAGCCGGGGCTCAAGCGCAAGAAGATCACCGGACAGTTCACCATCGTCTGCGCGCTGCCACTCTACCACGTCTTCGCCTTCATCGCCTGTGGGCTTCTGGGCATGCGGACCGGCGCACTCAACATCCTGATCCCCAATCCGCGCGACATGAAAGGCACGATCGCCGAGCTCGCGAAGTACAAGATCAACGTCTTCCCGGGCGTGAACACGCTTTTCAACGGACTGGCCAATCAGCCCGACTTCGCCAGGCTCGACTTCTCGCAGCTCGCCATCTCCAACGGCGGCGGGATGGCGGTGCAGGAGGCCGTGGCCAGGAAGTGGCTCGCCATCACCGGCTGCCCGATCGTCGAAGGCTATGGGCTCAGCGAAACCTCGGCCGGCGTCACCTGCAATCCCACCGACTCGGAGGAATACACCGGCCCGATCGGCCTGCCGCTGCCCAACGTCGAAATCAAGATCCTCGACGACCAGGGGAAGGAGCTGCCGCTCGGCGAGGCCGGCGAGATCGCCATCAAGGGCCCGCAGGTCATGCAGGGCTACTGGCAGCGCCCCGACGAGACGGCGCTGGTGATGACGCCGGACGGCTTCTTCAAGTCGGGCGACATCGGCGAGATGGATGCGCGCGGCTACATCAAGATCGTGGATCGCAAGAAGGACATGATCGTGGTCTCGGGCTTCAAGGTGTTCCCCAACGAGATCGAGGGCGTGGTGGCGAGCCATCCCGGCGTGCTGGAGTGCGCGGCCATCGGCGTGCCCGATGCGGGCTCAGGCGAGGTCGTGATGCTGTTCGTGGTGAAGAGGGATCCCGCGCTCACCAAGGAGGCTCTGCAGGCGTGGTGCGCTCAGCAGTTCACCGGCTACAAGCGGCCCAAGTACATCGAGTTCCGCGACGAGCTGCCGAAGACAAACGTCGGCAAGATCCTGCGGCGCGAACTGCGCGACAGTACGTGAAGAAGGCCGCTTGATTTAGGCGGGCGCCCTGCAACCTCCCGCTGCCGGCCACGTTCCACGAGGGCGAAATCTTCTGCCCGCGAGGAGGGTGCGATGACGCCAGCGAAGCTCTTGGCCCTTGCGGCAGTCGGTCTGTCGGCCGCTGCCTGCAGCTATTCCAATACCACGACAGCAAGCGCGCCGCCGTCGGCGGTGGCCGTCCCGGCCGGCACCGTGGTGGTGAACAACGGCTCGCAACAGGCCTGCCTGGACTACGGCTTTACCCCAGGGACGGCGTCGTACGATCGCTGCGTGCGGCTGGAAGCAAATGCCCGGGCCAGCGGCCGCGCCTCCGTGGCCTATAGCCAGGCGAACCTTACGGCCGATTCGCAGATGGCCTGCTCTTCCTACGGTCTGGCGGCGGGAACCATGGCCTACGACCGCTGCGTCTCCCGGGAGGTCGACGCCCGGCGCTATCGCCAGGACGCCACGGTGACCGCTTATTCGACGGCGACGGCCCCAGTGGCGACCACGACCTATTACTCGCCGAACCCCGGAACGACCGTCTACCAGACCTCCGTGCCGACCTCGACGACCACCGTCGTGCCGGCTGCAACAACTCCGCCGGCCGGCGTTCAGGCCTTCCGCGACGAATACGGTTTCCGCTATGATGGCCAGGGGAACCGGGTCGACGCCCGCGGTAACATCATCAGCCCGCAGTCGACCCAGCCCTGAGTTTGGGGGGCGCGATGGCTGCGAGACGGTTGATGGCTGCAACGCTGGGAATGGCGATCGCAGGGTGTAATCCACTGCCGCGGCCTGACTATGTCGACGTGCAACCGCCGGCTTCGTATCGCACGCAGTCGGACGGGACCCGGGTCGACAACGCCGACTACAAGATGGACAATCAGGGCTTCCGTATCAGCCAGGACGGCGAGCGCGTCGGCCTGGTCGACGTGCCGGCCAAGACCGAGGGCGACAATTCCAACGCCGTCGCCGGCTACTACATCAGCACCACCGGCGCCGTGGCGCCGGGTCGCGTGGCGTCGACCAGCGACGTCACGGCAATGCCCAACCCGTCCAACCTGCCGACGCCCAGCCAGATGCCGCAGCAGGCGCCGATCGCGCCGGCGCCCGGCAACTTGCCGCCCCCGCCGGGCTATCGCTGATCTGCAGGGGGCGCCCCCGGCACTACTCGATCTTCACGCCGGCGGCCTTGATGACGGGCGCCCACTTGGCGATCTCGTCCCTGATGAACTTCGCCGTGCGCTCCGGCGTGGTGTCGGTGGTCGGGACCGCGGCGATGTCCTCGAGGAACTTCACCATCTCCGGGTCCTTCATGAGCTTGCGCGAGGCCTGGTCGAGCGTAGCGACCACGGACTGCGGCATGCCGGCCGGCCCCAGGATCAGGTTGAAGGTATAGGCCTCGTAGCCGGGAACGCCGGCCTCGATCACCGTCGGGATCTCGGGTGCGATCGGCGCACGCTGGGCGTGGGCGTAGGCCAGGATGCGCACCTTGCCGGCGCGATGCTGCTGCAGGGTCGTGCTGAACGTCTCGAACATCCAGGCCACCTGGCCGGACATCAGATCCTGGAGCGCCGGGCTCGATCCGCGATAGGGCACGTGCACGACATCCAGGCCGCCGACCTCGCGCTTGAAGTATTCCGAGGCGAGATGAAGGATGCTGCCGTTGCCCGACGAGCCATATGAATACTTGCCGGGGTTCTTCTTCATTTCTTCGACGAGCCCCTTGACCGAATCGGGCATCGACGGATGAACGACCAGGACCAGCGGATTGACGCAGATTGACGAGACCGGCGTGAAGTCCTTCACGGCATCGTAGGCCGGGTGGACGAACGCGGTCGGATTGACGGCATGCGTCGATGACGGCGCGAACAGCAGCGTGTAACCGTCGGGCTTGGCATTCTTGACTTCCACCGCACCGATAGAGCCCGCGGCGCCGGCCTTGTTGTCGACGATCATGGTCTGGCCCACGAGGCCGGTCATCTTCTCGGAGACCTTGCGGCCGATGATGTCGGTCGGGCCGGCCGGGGCGAACGGCACGACGAGCCGAATGGTCTTCTCCGGATATTTCGCCTGGGCGCGAACCACGGCAGGCGCGGCGATTGCGCCGAGCCCAGCGGCCAGCAGATGACGTCTTTTCACTTGTTTCCTCCCTGAGGATTTTCCATCCCCGTTCGGCGACACTAGCGGAACCCCGCTTGACCCGCCAACGACCCATCACCACAAGTCGGCCCGGCATGGCATCACATCCCGTTGTCCGTTTCGCGCCCAGCGGCACGGCGGCACCTTCATCCTGCGCCTCGACGACACCGACTTGCAGCGCAGCAAGCCCGAATACGAAGCCGCGATCGAGCGTGACCTCGCCTGGCTGGGGCTCGATTGGGCGCGCAAGGAACGGCAGGCGGACCGGCTGCAGCACTACGATGTCGCGCGCGACCGCCTGATCGCGGCCGGGCGGCTCTATCCCTGCTACGAGACGCCCGAGGAGCTCGAGTTCAAGCGCAAGCGCCTCCTGTCGCAGGGCCGGCCGCCGGTCTACGACCGCGCCGCGCTCAGGCTCGGCTATGCCGACCGCGCCCGCCTCGAGGAAGAAAGCCGCAAGCCGCATTGGCGCTTCAAGCTCGCCACCGAGGAAGTCCGCTGGGACGATCTGGTGCGCGGGCCCCAGCACATCGACGAGGCGAGCCAGAGCGATCCGGTTCTGGTGCGCGCCGACGGCAGCTATCTTTACAGCTTCACCTCGGTGGTCGACGACATCGCCTTCGACATCACGCACGTGATCCGCGGCGAGGATCACGTCACCAACAGCGCCGCCCAGATCCAGATCTTCCGCGCCCTCGATGCGGCGGTGCCGGTCTTCGCCCATCTGCCGCTGCTGGTCGACGCCCAGGGCGGCGGCCTCAGCAAGCGCACCGGCTCGCTCTCGATCGCCGATCTGCGCGCACGCGTCATCGAGGCGGAAGAGGAGCTGGCGCAACTCAGCACGCGGACGCTCCACGCACTGCCCTACGCGACGGTAACGCGAGCGCCTGCCCGCGACGGTGAGCGAGCCGCTCTGGCTTGCGGTGCCCGGCAACCTCACGACGCTCGACGTGGAAGGAGTGGACCGCTGCAGTCTCCGCGGCCACCCAGCGCAAGGGGCGGGCGCTGTTCCATCCATTGCGGCTGGCGCTCACCGCACGCGAGACCGGGCCGGAGATGGCCAAGCTGCTGCCATTGATCGGCCGTGCCAGGACGGTGGCGCGACTGCGTGGGCAGGCAGCGGGGCTGAGCTGGAAAGCTGTTCCATTTGCGCGCGTTTGCACAGAAAGAACGGGTCGGATAAGCTAGTGGAATGTCGCTGTTTCTATTCCCCGCCGCGGTTTCTACGCGATGTATCTGAAGTCTCACCCCTCTGCGGGTGTCTAGGCTTCGTACAATTTTGATCGGGGAGTAGGGACCATGTCCCTCGTCGTCTACAACACGCTGTCGCGCGAAAAAGAACCGTTTGCCCCCATCGATGCAGGGCACGTGCGGATGTATGTCTGCGGCCCGACCGTCTACGACTATGTCCATATCGGCAATGCGCGGCCCGTCGTGGCGTTCGACGTGCTCTATCGCCTGCTGAAGCGACGCTATCCGCACGTCACCTACGTGCGCAACATCACCGACATCGACGACCGCATCATGGTGCGGGCGGCCGACAACAAGGAGAGCATCGAGCAGCTGACCACGCGCACGGGCGACGCCTATCGGAGCGACATGCGCCGGCTGGGCGCGCTCCCGCCCGATTTCGAGCCGCGCGCGACCGAGTATGTCGGGCAGATGATCGACATGATCGATCGGCTGATCGCCAGGGGCCACGCCTATGCCGCCGAAGGCCATGTGCTGTTCAGCGTGCCGAGCATGAGCGACTACGGCCGCCTGTCGCGCCACACGCGCGACGAGCTGGTCGCGGGTGCTCGGGTCGACGTTGCGCCGTACAAGAGGGATCCCGCCGATTTCGTGCTGTGGAAGCCGTCGACGCCTCAGCAGCCGGGCTGGGACAGCCCGTGGGGCCGCGGTCGTCCGGGCTGGCACATCGAGTGCTCGGCCATGAGCGGCAAGCTTCTGGGCGAGACTTTCGACATCCATGCCGGCGGTCTCGACCTCATCTTCCCGCACCATGAGAACGAGATCGCCCAGAGCCGCTGCGCCTTCGGTCACGCCATCATGGCGAAGTACTGGATGCACAACGGCTTCCTCAACATCTCCGGCGAGAAAATGAGCAAGTCGCTCGGCAACTTCTTCACCGTGCACGAGCTCCTTGACCAGTATCCCGGCGAGGTGATCCGGCTGCTGCTGCTGTCGGCGCACTACCGCCAGCCTCTCGACTTCACGCACGAAGGCCTGGTCCAGGCCAAGGCGACGCTCGATCGCTGGTATGGCGCCTTGCGCGGCAAGGATGTGCGCGCCACGCCCGCCGTGCCGCAGTCGGTCGAGGATGCCTTGTCCGACGACATCAACACGCCGCTCGCGATCAGCGCCGTCCACCAGCTCGGCGAGCCCGCCGAACTGCGCGCCGGCGCCAACGCGCTCGGCCTGCTGCAGCAGGACGCCGAGGCGTGGTTCCGCTGGACCCCGGCGGGATCCTCCGGCCCGACCGATGCCGAGATCGACGCGGCGATCGCCGCCCGTCAGGCCGCGCGCAAGGCCAAGGACTTCAAGGAGTCCGACCGTATCCGCGACGAGCTCAAGGCCCAGGGCGTGATCCTCGAGGACGGGCCAAAAGGCACGACCTGGAAGAGAGGCTGATCTCGCTTCTTGCTCCTCTGGTCAGCGTTTCTCGAACAGCACGCTCTGCACGGCGCGGCCGAAATAGCCGTCGCGGTCGGCCAGCCGAGCGGCGGCGATGCCGATCGAATCGGGCCCGGCCCAGGTCTCGGCGTCTAAAAGCACCCAGTCGCCGACCGGCTCGCGCGCCAGGCTGAGCGTGAGGTCGCCGTTGATGAACGTCCACTTGGTGAAGTCGAGCACCGCCGACGTGCCGTTGCAGAAGTCGGCGGCGATGGCGGCGCGCATCAGCGGCGACAACGGCGCGCCGTCGACGATCGGCCGCGTCGCGCGATACCACACCGCCGCCGGGCCGGGCGTGCGGAACGAGCCTTTGGCCACGCGCATTTCGAGGCCGGACAGGAAGGGCGTGTGCGACAGGCCGCTCTCCGTCGGATCGTGGCTTTCCTCCGGGCTCTTGATGTCGATCGGCGGCCACGGCGCGTCGACCGGCAGGACCTGCTCCAGTCGCCGCACGCGCAGCACCGTGGCCCGCACCACTTCCGTGCCGGAGGCCAGCAGTCGCACCGACACCAGCTGGATCTTGCGGCCCTCGCGCAGCGTCTCGGTCGCGATGGTGAGCGGCGCCACCGGCACCGGCCGCATCAGGTCGACGGTGAGCCGCGCTACACGCATCGGAGCGGGCGCCGGCAGGCGCTCGACCGCCCAGCAGATCAGCGAGGAGGGCGCCGCACCGTGCTGCAGCTTGGGATCCCAGGGACCGCCGGCGAAGGCGCTGGTCTCGGCAGTAGCGCCGTCGACGCGGTAGATCGGCTCCATTCCATCAACTCCGTACGGACAGGGCGGACTTCATAGGGTTCCCGCCCGACGCCGGCAATGACATCGCGGGTAATGGCTTGACGACCGCCGGATTCGTATTTAACACATGCGTTAAATATGGATGCGCTCTCGCGAACCTTTTCGGCGCTCGCCGATCCCACCCGCCGCGCCATCCTGGCCAGGCTCGCCACCGGCGCGGCCACGGTCGGTGAGATCGCCGAGCCGTTCGACATGTCGCTGCCTGCGGTGTCGCGCCATCTGAAGGTGCTGACCGATGCCGGCCTGATCGAGCGTCACACCGAGGCGCAGTGGCGGCGCTGCGAATTGCGCGCCGCCGGCCTGCGCGCCGCCGCCGGCTGGATCGAGGAATACCGCCACTTCTGGGAGCAGCAGTTCGGCAGGCTCGATGCCTACCTCAAGCGCACGGCACCGCAACCGAAGGGAAGGAGCGATGGTCGCAAGCGCCGTTCCTGACGACCGCACCCTGCGACATGGACCGATCCGGCGCAGTTCGCCGAATGGTTCGGCCCGCAAGGCATGAAGACACGCACTGCCGGTTCGACCTGCGCGTCGGCGGCGTGTGGGAGTTGACCGGCGAGGGCTTGGGCACAAAGCGCGCCATCTCGGGCAAGTATCTCGCCGTCGATCCGCCGCGCCTGCTGTCCTTCACCTGGGCCTGGCACGAGAGCGGCAGTCTCGACACGCCGCGCGAGCACGAGACGACGATCACGCTGGAGTTCAGGCCGGTGGGCCGGCGTACGGAAATGACGCTGACCCAGTGGCGTTTCCGCGACGCCACGGGCACCGCCAATCATCGCTGGGGGTGGACCGGCTCCTTCGAGAAGCTGGACGCCATCCTGCGCTACCTCGATCGCACCTTCTTGGGCCCCGCGCTGTGGCCGGCGGATTCACGGTAGGCGGCGTTGTGCGACCAGTGGGTGAGCGCCGTGAAAGACTCCCTGGTCAATTCGGCCCTGCGCTTCCTGGCCGACCATTTCGGCTTCCTGTCGGTGCCGCGGGAGATGGCCGACATGTACCTCGCCAAGGCGCGCGACGTAGTGCCGGTGTTCGAGCGTCAGCTCGGCGAGAGCCGCTTTCTCGTCGGCGACGGCGCGACTGCGGCCGACCTGTTCCTGGCGCCGATCTTCTTCAACTTCCCGGCGATCCCCGGGTTGAAGGAGCTCGGCGAGGCGTCGCCCAACCTTGCCCGCTGGATGCGCGACATGTCGGCCCGGCCGAGCATGCAGGCCACCGTGCCGGAGCCGGTCGCCGCCCAGGCTGCCTGACGCGGCTTGAAAAGCTCCGGTCGCGCCATCACCTCGCGGTAGGGTGAGGCATCCCACCATCAGGAGACGCGACCGATGGCCCGCACCGCGACCTGGCACGGCAAGACGATCGCCGAGAGCGACCGCACGCTCGAAGTCGGCGGCTACGTCTATTTCCCGCGCGAGACAGTGCGCATGGAACTGCTCAAGAGCACGCCCAGAACCGAGAACGACCTGAAATGCCCGCACGGCGTTCAGTTCTATGACGTCGTCGAGGGCGATGCGAAGAGCCCGCGCGCGGCATGGTCCTACGAGGCGCCGCAGGCCAAGATGCAGCCGGTCGATAATTGGATCGGCTTCTGGGAAGACGTCGAAGTCCGCTAGATGCCCTTCGAATATGTGAGCGTCGACGAGGCGATCGCGCGCCGCGGCTTGCGCATGGTCGTGGTCGGCAATGTTCCCAGCCCATGGGGTGAGGCCGCCAAGGGCATCTTCCACATCAAAGGCATCGAGTGGGTCGCGGTGCGACTGGCCTATGACAGCGAGCCGCTCAAGGCGTGGGCGGGCCAGTCCTCCGGCCCGGTCGCCGTCTACAACGACGAACGGCCGCGGGCCGGCTGGGCGGAAATCCTGCTGCTGGCCGAACGCCTGGCGCCGGGACGGGCTCTATTGCCGGCCGACGCAGCCGAGCGCGCGCTCGCCTTCGGGCTGGCCCATGAGATCTGCGGCGAGGAGGGGCTGGGTTGGACGCGCCGGTTGCAGTTGATCCATGGCGGTCTCGAGGGCACCGGCGGCTTTGCGCCTCCCGTCGCCAAGTATCTGGCCAGAAAGTACGGCTACAGCCCCGAGGCGGGACGCGCGGCAGACGCACGCGTTCCGGCGCTGCTTTCGATGCTGTCGGCGCGTCTCGAGACGCAGAAACAGGCGGGCAGCCGCTACTATGTCGGCAACAGCTTGTCGGCTGTCGATGTCTACAGCGCGACTTTCCTCGCGATGTTGAGCCCGCTGCCTCAGGAGCAGTGTGCGATGGACGCAGGCTTGCGGGCAGCCTTCAGCACACTCGATGCGGCCACCGCCGCTGCGCTCGACCCGATGCTGCTCGAGCATCGGGACATGATGTACCGGGAGCGGCTGGAGTTGCCGCTCTGCCTCTAACCGACGCTTAGTTCGCCGGCGAGATCGCCGTCACCATCAGCGGCGTCGTCAGGCCGATCACGACGTCGCCGACCTTGATCTTCTTCAGCATGTCCTGCTTGGCGATGCTGTTCGCCTTGTAGGTGCGCACTGGGCCGCCGTCGCCTTCGATGACCGACACGGTATTGTTGGCGAGGTCGACCCCGGTCACGGTGAGCGTGAAGCGGCCGGCCTCGATGTCGGTCTTGTTCGGCTTGACGTTCATCTGGTCGCGGCGCGCTTCGCGCGAGCCCGGGCCCTTCTGGCGCAGGTTCAGCATCGTCACGACCTGGCTGTAGGTCACGTTGGCCATCGAACCGTCGGCGATGTTGGCGAGATTGCCGGCATTCTGGCTGACCGGCAGGACCAGGACCTGCCCGTCGGGTGTGGTGAAGGCCACCGTGCGATCGTCGGGATCGACCGTCTCGATCTTGACCCGCTGCGTGACCGTGTCGTTGAAAGCCACGCCCTCGCGCGGCACGGCCGACACCTGGGCCGACGCGGGCAAGATCATCGTCCCCATCGTCAGCGCCGCCGCAATCAGTGAAACACCTGCAGCCCACTTGATCGAACGGATTGTCATCGCCCTTTACCTCGCAAAACCCTAACGCGCCGGACAATAGCGATCCGAACCGGGGACGCAACCTCGAAGCCGGGGACCAAAACGAACGTGATCAGGCAAAATGGGCAAGAACCGCGCGGGCGACGGCGGCGGGCTGGTCGAGGTAGGCAAGATGGCCGGCATCGGCCACCGTCTGCACCCGGGTCGCGCCGTTGATGCCGGCGGCGAACTTCCCGGCATAGGAGGGCGGCAGCACGGCGTCGCGTTCGCCCCACAGGATCAGGGTGGGCGCCGCGATCAGGCCGAGCCGCTTCTCGAGCCGCGTGTTGCCGAGCGGCCAGAAGGCACGGGCGGCGGCTTCCGAGGCGCGCGTCATCTCGATCGGCCATTCCACCGAGTTGGCGCCCTCCGGCGGCGCCACCAGCTCCGTCCACTTCGCGCCGTCGGCGCACATCAGGTCCGGTACGTTGTCCCGGCGTTGCGCCCAGGGATCGGCGGCCGGCTCCTTGTCGTCGAACAGGCCGAACGGGGCGATCAGGCAGAGCTTGCGCACGTGCGCCGGGAAGATCGCCGCCATCTCGGCCGCGAACGCGCCGCCCACGGAAGCTCCCAAAAGGTCGGCGCCGGCCAGGCCGCTCTTGTCGAGGAGCTGACGCACTGCCAGCACCCAGTCGAGATGCGTGTCGAGCTCGGTATGGCCGGTGGCGCCGGGATAGCCCGGCAGCGACGGCGCGATCACGGTGCGCGTTTCGGCCAGCCGGTCGAGGAAGGGCAGCCAGCGCGGCAGCCCGCCGAGGCCGGCGAGGAAGCCCAGTTTGGGCCCGCTGCCCTTGGACCAGATGCGGCAGGGGAAACCGTTGACCTTGACGGTGCTCGTGTTCGGCGGGGACACGGGCGGCTACTCCGCTGCGGCGAGCGCGTTGAAGGCGGGCACGGCGGCGCGCTGACCCCTGGCCATCGGCTTCGGCCACCACTTGTCCTCCCACTCCCCGAACAGGTCCTTGACCTTGGGCATCACCTTCTCGGCGAACAGCCGCGTGTTGTACTTGGTGACGTCCTTGCTCATGTTGCCGTACTGCAGGAGCAGCATGAGATGGCCGACATTGAGGCTGGTGCCGACATGCCGGATCTGCTCGATCACCTCGTCGGGCGAGCCGATCAGCACGTAGCCGCCGTCGACGATGTCCTTCATGTTGGTGGCCTTCAGCGCTGCCTTGGTCGCGGGGTTGGCGAGGTTGGCGGCCTTGGTCATCATGCCTTCGATGCCGGCCCGCTGCGTCGCTTCCGTCGTGTAGCCCGGCGGCAAGGCGAAGCGCGGATCGACATGCAGGCAGCGGCCGTAGAAATACTCGGCCGGCTCGGAGTAGAGATCGAGCGCCTGCTGGCGGCTCTCGGCGACGCCGACGAACTGCAGGAAGCCGGCGCGGTAGGGATTGCGATCCTTGCCGAGCTTGGCCATCTCGTTCCAAAAGCCCTGCATGGTCGTGAGGCCGGCTTTGTAGCCGTAATACGAGAGATAGCAGTAGACGTAGTCCATCTCCGCGCACCACCGCCACGTCTCGATCGAGCCGCCGCCGGGGATCCAGATCGGCGGATGCGGATCGTTCTGGATCGGCCGCGGCCAGATGTTGACGTAGCGCTGCTGGTTGTAGCGGCCGGAGAAGGCGAAGGTCTCTTTCTCGGTCCATGCCTTCTTCACGAGGTCATGCGCCTCGTAGTAGCGCTCGCGCAGCAGGCTCGGGTTCTGGCCGTAGGCGTAGCAGGTGTCCATCGGTGAGCCGACCGGGAAGCCCGCGATCAGACGGCCGCCCGAGATGCAGTCGATCATCGCGAACTCTTCGGCGACGCGCGTCGGCGGATTGTAGAGCGCCAGCGAGTTGCCCATGACGCAGAGCGCGGTGTCGGTCGTGCGGCGGGCCAGCGAGCTCGCGATCAGATTGGGCGAGGGCATGAGCCCGTAGCCGTTGGAATGATGCTCGTTCACGCAGACGGCGTCGAAGCCCACCTCGGCGGCGTATTCGAGCTCGTCCATGAAGTCGTTGTACATGTGATGCGCTCGGCGTGGGTCGAACAGCGACGAGTGGATGTCGACCCACACCGAGGGATGCTTCTTGTTGAAGTCGTCGGGAAGCTCCGTGTACGGCATCAGGTGGAACCACATGAGCTTCATTCATTCCTCCCGGGCTCGGGCCGCTTGCAGGTAAACGAGCGTTTACCTGGGTGAGGGTGCGCCTGCCAATTGAGAGGTGCAACGTGTGTCTTCCGCAGGGTGAGGGTAATTTTATTGTTTTTGCCCATGACTTTTTGCAACCTATTGTAATTTGTGCGTTGCACTCTCGCGGTCGCAGCAATACCTTCGCCGCACCGCGAGAGGAGTAATTCCAATGTCCGTTGTCGCCTTCCCGGTGCGTGAGCATCCGACGGCCAACCAGCCCAAGAAGGACCTTTACGAGGTCGGCGAGATCCCACCGCTCGGCCATGTGCCGAAGAACATGTACGCCTGGGTGATCCGCCGCGACCGGCACGGACCGCCCGAGCAGTCCATGCAGCTCGAGGTCGTGCCGACCCATGCGATCGGCGAAGACGAGGTCCTGGTCCTCGTGATGGCGGCGGGCGTCAACTACAACGGCGTGTGGGCCGGCCTCGGCCTGCCGATCTCGCCCTTCGACGTCCATAAGCAGCCATTCCACATCGCGGGCTCGGATGCCTCGGGCATCGTCTGGGCGGTCGGCGCCAAGGTGAAGCGCTGGAAGGTCGGCGACGAGGTCGTCATTCACTGCAACCAGGACGACGGCGACGACGAGGAGTGCAATGGCGGCGACCCGATGTTCTCGACCAGCCAGCGCATCTGGGGCTACGAGACGCCGGACGGTTCCTTCGCACAGTTCTGCAAGGTGCAGGCGCGCCAGCTGATGCGCCGGCCGGCCCACCTGACCTGGGAGGAGGGCGCCTCCTACACGCTGACGCTCGCCACCGCATACCGCATGCTGTTCGGTCATCGCCCGCACATCCTGCGCCCCGGCCACAACGTGCTGGTGTGGGGCGCGGCCGGCGGCCTGGGCTCGATGGCCATCCAGCTCATCGCCACGGCCGGCGCCAACGCGATCGGCGTCATCTCCGACTCGTCGAAGACCGATTTCGTGATGTCGCTCGGCGCCAAGGGCGTGATCAACCGCAACGACTTCGACTGCTGGGGCCAGTTGCCCGATGTCGACGACCAGAAGGGCTATGCCGAGTACATGAAGAAGTGCCGCAAGTTCGGCGCGGCCATCTGGGAGCACACCGGCAAGGGCAACGACGTCGACTTCGTGTTCGAGCATCCCGGCGAGCAGACCTTCCCGGTCTCCTGCTTCATCGTGAAGCGCGGCGGCATGGTCGTCTTCTGTGCCGGCACCACCGGCTACAACCTCACCATGGACGCCCGCTTCGTGTGGATGCGCCAGAAGCGCATCCAGGGCAGCCACTTCGCCAACCTGCTGCAGGCGAGCCAGGCCAACCAGCTCGTGATCGAGCGCCGTATCGATCCCTGCATGAGCGAAGTCTTCGACTGGGCCGACATCCCCAAGGCCCACACCAAGATGTGGAAGAACCAGCACAGGCCTGGAAACA
>JAEZIF010000463.1 GCA_023416135.1 Pseudomonadota bacterium | reverse complement strand
TGTGGATCGAGCCGCGCGAATCGGGCCGGCACTGGCCGATCACCACGGTCATGCCCGGCTCCTTCTCGAGCAGCCGCTTCTGGGCGGTGTCGTAGCTGGCATGGGCCATGTGGAACTGCATGTCGGGCGAGTCGAGACCCGGCCGCGTGCGCACGAAGCCGTAGACCACGCCCGCCGTCAGCGCCAAGGCGCCCCGACCGGTCGTGGAGTACTTGATGACCTCCTTCACCAGGTTGAGGCCGCGCGTCTGCTCGTTGAGCGTGATCGGCAGCTTCACCCGCCAATTCATGCGCGGCGCGAAGTGGTCGCCGTAATTCTCGCCGACGCCCTTCAGCTCGTGCTTCACCTCGATGCCGTGACGGCGTAGCAGCTCGGGCTGGCCGATGCCGGAATGCTCGAGCACGCCCGGCGACTGCACGGCGCCGCACGAGACGATGACCTCGCGGCCGGCCCGTGCCTCGCGCGCCTGGCCATGCACGGTGTAGGCGACACCGACCGCGCGCTTGCCCTCGAGCAGGATCTTGCTCACCAGAGCATCGGTCTCGATCGACAGGTTGGACCGGCTGCGCGCCGGATCGAGGAAGGCGCGCGCCGTCGACTGGCGCCGGCCGTTCTTCATCGTCACCTGATAGTAGCCGAAGCCTTCCTGGTCGCCGTTGTTGTAGTCCTTGTTCTTGGGGTAGCCGCTCGCCGCCGCGGCATCGATGAAGGCGTCGCAGAGCTCGTGGGTGTCGCACATGTCGGCGACGTTCAGGAGCCCGCCCTTGCCGCGGCTGTCGTCGCCGCCGCGCTCGAAATTCTCCGACTTCTTGAAGTAGGGCAGGATCTGCGAGTAGGACCAGCCGCGATTGCCGAGCTGGCCCCAGGTGTCGTAGTCGAGCGGCTGGCCGCGCACATAGAGCATGCCGTTGATCGAGCTCGAGCCGCCGAGCGTGCGGCCGCGCGGACAGGGAATGCGCCGGTTGGCCACGCCTTCCTCGGCCTCCATCTCGAAGTTCCAGTTGAAGGTGTTGTGGTTGAGCAGCTTGGTGAAGCCCGCGGGAATGTCGATCCACATCGACTTGTCGACCGCCCCCGCTTCCAGCAGCAGAACCTTGACGTTCGGATCCTCGCTCAGCCGATTGGCCAGCACGCAACCGGCCGAGCCGCCACCCACGATCACATAGTCGAAGTCCGCCATGGCGCACGCTCCCTCTCGCACTCATTCATAACACAACCGTCACGAAGGCGGAGGCAGTCAACGCAGGTGGCAGGAAACCTTGTGCCCCGGCGCGATTTCGCGCAGCGGTGGGGATTCGATCCTGCAGCGCTCGACGGCGTAGGGGCAGCGCGTGTGGAAATGGCAGCCCGGCGGCGGCCGCACGGGGCTCGGCACGTCGCCCTGCAGGACCATCTTCTTGCGGCGGATGGCGGGGTCGGGCACCGGGACGGCCGACAGCAGGGCCTCGGTGTAGGGATGCTGCGGCCGCGTGAAGATCGAGCGCGTGTCGGCGTACTCGACGATGCGGCCAAGATACATCACGGCGATCTGGTGGCTGATGTGCTCGACCACCGCCAGATTGTGCGAGATGAACAGGTAGGAGAGCTGGCGCTCGCGCTGCAGGTCCTGCAGCAGGTTGATCACCTGCGCCTGGATCGACACGTCGAGCGCCGACACCGGCTCGTCACCCACGATCAGCTTGGGGCCGAGCGCCAGGGCACGGGCAATGCCGATGCGCTGGCGCTGGCCGCCCGAGAACTGGTGGGGGTAGTTGCTCATCTGCGCCGGCCTGAGGCCGACTCGGGCGAACAGCGCCGAGACCTGTTCCTCGCGTTCCTTGCGGCTGGCGACGCCATGGACCAGCAGCGGCTCCCCCACGATCTCGCCGGCCGTCATGCGCGGATTGAGCGACGAGAACGGGTCCTGGAAGATGATCTGCATCTCCGCCCGATAAGGCCGCATCTCGGACTTCGACAGGCCGGTGATCTCGGTACCGGCCACCTTCACCGAGCCCGAGGTCGGCTCGATCAGGCGCAGCACGGCGCGGCCGGCGGTGGTCTTGCCGCAGCCGCTCTCGCCCACCAGGCCCAGCGTCTCGCCGACGCCGATCGTGAAGCTGACGCCGTCGACGGCGTAGACGTGGCCGACGGTCCGGCGCAGCAGGCCCTTGCGGACCGGAAAGTGCTTCTTGAGGTCGCTCACCTCGAGGACGGACATGTTCGAGGCGGGGCTCATGGGCATGCCCTCTTTGCTGGAGGACTACACATCTGAGTGCCAGCAGGCGGCCCAGTGGCCTGCCCTCTTCTGCTCGTAGGTGGGCCGCTCGCGGCGGCAGAGGTCGTCGGCCTTGTTGCAGCGCGGGGCGAAGGCGCAGCCTTCGGGCAGGTCGAACAGCGGCGGGACGATGCCCGGGATCTCCTGCAGGCGTGCGGCGGCATTGTGCGCCGCGGCCTCGCCGCGCATCAGGTCGAGCCGCGGGATCGAGGCCAGCAGTCCCACCGTGTAGGGGTGCAGGGGCCGGGCGAACAGCTCGCCGACCTCGGCCTCCTCGACCTTGCGGCCGGCATACATGACGATGACCCGCCGCGCCGTCTCGGCGACGACGCCGAGATCGTGGGTGATCAGGATCACCGCCGCGCCGAACTCGCGCTGCAGCTCGACGATCAATTCCAGGATCTGCGCCTGTATGGTGACGTCGAGCGCCGTCGTCGGCTCGTCGGCGATCAGCACCTTGGGATTGCAGGCGAGCGCCATGGCGATCATGGCGCGCTGGCGCATGCCGCCCGAGAGCTGGTGAGGATATTCCTTGGCCCGCTGCGCCGGCTCGGGGATGCGCACCAGCTCGAGCATTTCCACCGCGCGCTTCAGCGCGGCCTTGCGGTCCATGTCGCGATGCAGGATCAGCGCCTCGGCGATCTGCTTGCCGATGGTCATCACCGGATTGAGCGACGTCATCGGCTCCTGGAAGATCATCGAGATCTCGTTGCCGCGCACGCGGCGCATCTCCTCCTCGCTGATCTTCAGGAGGTCGCGGTCGCCCAGGCGAATCGAACCCGAGACGATGCGGCCGGGCGGATCGGGGATCAGCCGCATCAGCGACAGCGCCGTCATGCTCTTGCCGCAGCCGCTCTCGCCCACGATGGCGAGCGTCTCGCCGGACGCGACCTGGAAGTCGACGCCGTCGACCGCCTTGACGATGCCTTGCCGCGTATAGAACCAGGTGCCGAGATTCTCGACCTCGAGGAGTGAACTCATGAACGCTGTCTCGGATCGAGGATGTCGCGCAGGGCGTCGCCCAGGAGGTTGGTGCCGAACACGGTGAGGAAGATGGCGACGCCGGGGAAGATCACAAGCCACGGTGCCGTGCGCACATATTCGGCGGCGGATTCGGAGAGCATGCGGCCCCAAGAGGGATAGGGTTCGGGGATGCCGAGGCCCAGGAACGACAGCGAGGCCTCGACGAGGATCGCCGAACCCAGCTGGGCGGTCGCCAGCACGATCAGCGGCGCCAGCGTGTTGGGCAATACGTGGCGCACGGCGATGCGCAGCTCGCCCATGCCGACGGCGCGTGCCGCCTCGACGAAAGGCTGCTCGCGCAACGACAAGGTACTGGAGCGCACGACGCGGGCGACGCTCGGCACCAGCGGGATGGCGATGGCGATGATGGTGTTCTCGAGCGACGGGCCGAGCGCCGCGGCCATGACCAGCGCCATGACCAGCAGCGGCAGGGACTGCATGATGTCCATCAGGCGCTGCATCAGGAGGTCGAAGGCGCCGCCGAGATAGCCGCTCATCAAGCCGATCGACACGCCCAGGACGCCGCCGAGCAGCATTGCCCCGGCTCCGACCGCGAGCGAGATCCGCGCGCCGTGGACGATGCGGCTGAACATGTCGCGACCCATGAAGTCGGCACCCAGCCAGAACTTGCTGCCGGGAGGCGCCAGCGAGGCCTTGGCGTCGGTTGCCGTCGGATCCATCGGCGCGATCACGCCGGCGAAGATCGCCGTCAGCACGAAGATCAGCACGATCACCGCGCCGACCGCGCCCAACGGATAGCGCCGCGCCAGGAAGGCGAGCTGGCCGCCCAGGCCGGTGATGTTGGCGCCGGCGCGGGCGAGTTCGGCATCATGATCGATGGTTGTCATCGTTCAGTCCGCGAATTTGATGCGTGGGTCGAGGACCATGTAGGCCATGTCGACGAGGAAATTGACGGTGACCACCACGAAGGCGATCAGCATGACGAGGTTCTGCACGATCGGATAGTCGCGCCAGCGGATGGCCTCGACGAGAAAGCGTGCGACGCCTGGGATGTTGAACACGGTCTCGGTGACGATCAGCCCGCCCACCAGGAAGGCCGCTTCGATACCGATGATCGTGACCACGGGCAGGAGCGCGTTGCGGAGAGCGTGGTTGTAGTTGACCGCCGTGTCGGAGGCGCCCTTCGAGCGCGCCGTGCGAATGTAGTCCTGGCGCATGACCTCGAGCATGGACGATCGCGTGAGACGCATGATCAGCGCCGAACTTCGGAAGCCGACGACGGCCGCGGGGATGGCCAGCAAGCCGACCTCCTGCAGGAAACTGCGCGGCTCGTTGGTGTAGATGGGAATAGCGCCGAACCAGTGCACTGCGGCCATCAGCACCAGCAGGCCGAGCCAGAAGGACGGCAGCGACAGGCCGCTCAGGCTTATGATGCGCAGGGAATAGTCGAGCGGCGTGTTCTGCCGTACCGCGCTGATCACCCCGAACGGCACGCCCAGGATCACCGAGAAGAACAGCGCCAGCACCGTCAGCTTGGCGCTGATCGGAATGCGCGGAGCGATCTCCTCGATGGCCGGCCGTTCCGAGACGTAGGCGAAACCGAGGTCGCCGCGGCTCAGCCCGCCGATCCATTGGAAGTATTGCTCGATGATCGGCCTGTCGAGACCAAGCTCCTTGGCGATCTTGGCCTTCTCCTTGGGGTCGGCGATGCCCGCCGCGTCGACCAGGATGTCGGAGATGTCGCCCGGAACCAGGCGCAACATCACGAAGATGAGCACCGACATCCCGAACAGGGTAAGCGCCATCAGCAGGAAGCGTCGGACGAGATAGGAGCCCATTAGTCGCCCTCCCAACCGCTCTCATGTTCCTCTCCCCCGCGAACAGGAGAGCTCAGGAGAGGGAGAATCGACGTGTGCAGCCCCGTCTCCCAGCCTCTCCCCCCGGCGGGGGCGAGGAGCATGAAGGGAGTGAAGGGAAGACTGCGCACCGATGCCCTACCGATCCAGCCAGATGTCCTCGAAACGCCAGCCGTTGTAGATGCTGTTGACCTGCAGCAGCACGCCCTTGACCTGCGGCGACCAGCAGGTGTTGGCGACATTGTAGCCGATGATCGGTCGGGCCGAGTCGTCGGCCAGCTTCTTCTCGATCTCCCACACGATCTTCTTGCGCTTCTCGACGTCGGCTTCGGCCGATTGCTGCTCGATCAGCTTGTCGATCTCGGGGTTCTTGTAGCCCGTGTAGTTGCGGTCGGAGGTCGAGTAGTAGTTTTCGTAGAAGTTGACGTCGGGATCGTCGATGCCGACGCCGGTCAGGTTCATGCCGACCTGGTAATCCTTGCGCTGGATTTTGTTGTACCAGACGGTGGTGTCGATCGGATCGAGTTCGGCCTCGATATAGATCTTCTTGAGCTGGTCGATGAGGATCACCGCCGGGTCGCGATAGATCGCGATGTTGCGGGTCGCCACCTTGATCTTGAGCGGCTTGTCGGGCCCGTAGCCCGCCTTCTCCATGAGCTTGCGGGCTTCCGCGCGGCCCTTTTCGACGTCGGACGCATGGCCGAGCAGGGTCGGCAGCATCTCCTTGGGCATGCCCCAGAAGCCGGCCGGCGGCGGCAGCATCACCGCGCCGTCGAGGTCGTTGCCCTGGCTCAGGATGTCGTGGAACGACTTGATGTCGAGCGACATCGTCATGGCCCGGCGGATGTCCGGGTTGTCGAACGGCGGCTTGTCCCGATTGACCAGCAGGTTGGAACTGACGTTGGTCGGCCGCGCCTCGCAGACGGCGTCGGGCTTCTGCGCCTTGATGTCCTTCAGGAGCGGGAAGGTGACGTCCGAATCGAACGTCATGTCGTAGGTGCCCGCCGTGAAGCCGAGCAGACGCGTGCTGCGGTTGGGCACAATCGTCCAGTCGATGGCGTCGAGATAGGGCCGGCCCTTCTTCCAGTAGTCGGGGTTGCGGACCAGCTTGATCGATTCGTTGCGCTTGAACTCGACGATCTTGAACGGACCGGTCCCGATCGGCTTCGAGCGCATGTCGCGGCCCGCTACGTGGCAGGAATAGACCGGCGAGTAGCCGCCCGCGAGCATGGTGAGGAACGAGCTCTGCGGCCGTTCGAGGTTGAAGGTGACCTCGTTGGCGCCGTTGGTGGTCACTTCCTTGAGGTTGATGTACCAGACCTTGCGCGGGTTCTTGCGGACGATGTCGAGCTTCTCGTCACCCTTGCCGATCAGGGCATCCCAGGTGCACTTCACATCGGCGCTGCTGAAGGGCTTGCCGTCGTGCCACTTCACGTCCTGGCGCAGCTTGAAGGTGAGCTTGGTCTTGTCGCCGTTCCACGACCAGCTTTCGGCCAGATCCGGCACGATCTTGTCCGGGCTGTTCACCTTCTCCTTGGGATCGAAGACCACGAGATTGTTGAACACCGCCATGAAGGGCTGGTTCACCGAGATGGTCGATTCCTCGTGAATCGAAGCGCTGGGGGGATTGTCCCGATGAGAGATCTTCAGAGTACCGCCCTGCTTCTGGGCAAAGGCTGGTGCAGCCAGCAACACGAACGCACCAAGAATCCCGGCCGCTGACGCCACGCTTGAACGCATCGATTTTCCTCCCAAGGACGTGCGCCTCGGATGGGCGCTTTCTTTCCCCGTGGCAGGAGGCTATCATAACCTCTGCAAGGGCCAAGACTTATTGCGCCGCGACACCGCTCAGCGGGAAGGCCCCTTCAGCTCGATCTGATTTCCTTCCGGATCATGGAAATAGACCGACGGTCCGTTGCCCTCCGCGCCGTAGCGCTCGACGATTTCGCCGACCGACACCCCGAACGGCGCCAGGCGCGTGACGATGGCGTCACGGTCGAACGGTTCTATGCGAAAGCAGAGGTGGTCCATGTTGGCCGCGTCCTGCGGCCGCTCGGCGGCGATCAGGTCGAGCAGCGATGCGCCGGCGCGCATCTGCACCAGGCTGATGCGGTCGAGCTTGCGCTCGACGTTGAAGCCCAAGGCCTGTTCGTAGAAGCGCACCATTCCGGCCAAGTCGCGGCAGCGCAGCACGACATGGTCGATTCGTTCGACATGAAAGGTCATGGCGTTTAGCCTATCGCAAAGGTGTTCCTGAGGGGGGAAAGATGGCTCAAGCGATCAATGCTGCCAAGGCGCGACTGCGGAAGGGCGAGCTCGCGGTCGGCATCGGAATTCGCCTTGTCCGCAACGTCGACATCATCAAGGTGATCAAGGCCGCCGGTTTTGACTGGCTGTTTCTCGATCTCGAGCACGGCTCGATGTCGATCCAGACCGCGTGTGAAATTTCAACGGCAGCGCAGGATTCCGGCATCGCGCCGATCGTACGCGTGCCCTACGGCGAGCTCGCCATGGCGACACGCGTGCTGGATGGCGGGGCGCTGGGCATCGTGATCCCCCACGTCGACACTGCGGAGGAAGCACGCGAAATCGCCGATCGCCTGCGCTACCCGCCGCGCGGGCATCGCTCGGTCGGCGGTGGCCAGGCCCAGTTCGACTATGCGCCGATCCCCCTCGGCGAGATGACCGAGAAGAGTGACGAGAACACCCTGATCACGGTGATGATCGAGACGCCGAAGGCGGTCGAGAATGCCGAGGCGATCGCGGCCGTGCCGGGCATCGACAGCCTCCTGGTCGGCTCCAGCGACCTCTCGATGGAGCTCGGCATCCCGGGCCAGACCGGCCACGAGAAGATCCAGGCCTCCGTCGACAAGGTGGTGGCCGCCTGCAGGAAGCACAACAAATGGCCGGGCATGGGCGGCGCTTACGGCGAGGAGCTGCTGCAGCTCTACATCGGCAAGGGCATGAAGCTGATCCTCGCCGGCAACGACCTGCCGATGCTGACGGGAGCCGCACGCGCCCACCAGGCCAAGGTGCGCGCGTTTCAGAAGTAGCCGCCTGGACAGCGAGGCTTAGCGCTTCCCTTCGATCTCGATCTCGATCAGGTGCGGCTTGCCCGACTTGAAGGCGGCCGCGACCGCCTTCTGGATGTCCTCGGCCTTCGTAACGTGCGTGCCGGCGACGCCCATGCCCCTGGCGAGATCGACGAAGCCCAGCACCGGACCGCTCAGGTCCATGTGCATGTAGGGCTTGTTCGACTTCACGTCGAAGCGCGCGCGATAGGCGTCGATATTGTGCTTCAGCACGCGGTATTCGCGATTGGCCAGGATCACGAAGACGATCGGCAGATCATGGTGCGCCGCCGTCCACAACGCCTGGATGGAGTACATCGACGAGCCGTCGCCCGACACGCAGAGGATCGGCCGGCCGGGCTCGGCCACCGCCACGCCGAGCGCGCCCGCCACCCCCTGGCCGATGCCACCGCCGCGGCCGCTGAAATAGTCGTCGGCGCCCTTGAAGGTGAAGGTCTTGAAGAGGTCGAGGTTGGCCGTGATGGTCTCATCGACCACGACGACATCGGCCGGCGACGCCGCCTTCAGCTCGGCCATGACGCGCGCCATGGAGGTCGGCGTGCGCGACCAGGCCTTCTCGACGCGCGCTTTCTGGGCTGCGTCCTCGGCCTGCTTCAGCGCCCGAAACGCATCCTGGCGCGCGCGGGCCGCTGCACCGTTGATGCCGGTCGTCGCCTGCCACAGCGCCTCGAGCGCGGCATCGACGTCGGCGATCACTCCCGCATCGACCGAAAAATTGTAAGCCATGCGCGGCGGTGCAGCCTCGATCTGCAGCACCTTGCAGCCGGCGGGGAACGGCGATCCCGGCCCGTACCAGACTTCCTCGAAGAACGGCCCGCCAACCAGCAGCACCAGGTCGTTCTCGGCGAACTGCTTGGCCACGCCCGGCGCGTCGAAGGCGAGCGTGCCGCGATAGGCGGGATTGTCGGTCGGGAAGCTGTTGCGGCCGCGCAGGCCCTCGAACCACACCGAGGCGCCGATGCGCTCGACCAGCTTCTCCAGGGTCTTGCCGGCACCGGCGCGGGCCACGTCGTCGCCAGCCACGATCGTCGGATTCTTGGCGGCGATGATCAGCCGCGACATCGCTTCGATGCCGGCAGGATCGGGCCGGCTGGCGGTGAAGACCTGCGCCGGCTTGCCCGCCGGCACCTTGGTCTCCTGCTCCATGACGTTGATGGGCAGCGCCACGAACACCGGCCCGGCCGGCGCGTCGTTCGCGATCTTGAAGGCGCGTTGCAGGATCGGGCCGAGCTCGTCGGCGCTCTCGACCTGCACACTCCACTTGGTGACGGGAGCAGCCATCGCCGCGAGGTCGTGGCCAAGCACCGGATCGCGCAGCCGGATGCGCGTGTCCTGCTGGCCCGCCGTCACCACCATGGGCGAGTTGTTCTTGAGCGCGCTGTAGATCATGCCGATGGCGTTGCCCAGGCCGGGCGCCACGTGCAGGTTCACGAACGCCGTCTTGCCGCTCGCCTGGGCGTAGAAGTTGGCCGCGCCGGCGGCCACGCCCTCGTGCAGATGCACGATGTATTTCAGCTGCGGATAGTCGTGCAGCGAATCGAGTAAGGGGCTCTCGGTCGTACCCGGATTGCCGAAGATGCGGTCGACACCGTGGGCCAGCAACGTCTCGAAGAACACCTGACGGCCGCGCATTGACTTGTCCTTTCACCTGTCGCGGCCCTTCATTGCACGGAACTTAACGACCGTCGAACTCTGCTTTAGGGTTGAGTCCGACCGTTTCGTGCGGAGGCCACGCGAATGGAACTCAAGCCGCAGATGATCGATACCGGCCGTGCTCGACTCCGCGTGGCGGTCGCTGGCGCAGGGCCGCTGGTTGTGCTGATCCATGGCTTTCCGGAAGGCTGGTACTCCTGGCGTCATCAGATCCGCGCCCTCGTCGATGCCGGCTATCGCGTCGCGGCGCCCGACGTTCGCGGCTACGGCGACAGCGACAAGCCCATCGCGATCGAGGCGTACTCGATCAAGGAGTTGGCCGCCGACATCGACACACTGATCGACGCTTTGGGCGCGCGCCAGGCAATCGTGATCGGCCACGACTGGGGCGCCTCGATCACTTATGCCACGGCGCTCTTCCATCCCCATCGCGTGGCGGCTCTCGCCGGGCTCAGCGTGCCGCATCTCGGTCGCGGAAGCATGCCGAGCGTCGATCTCTTCCGCAGGATCTACAAGGACCGTTTCTTCTATCAGCTCTACTTCCAGGAGCCCGGCGTGGCCGAGGCGGAACTGGAGGCCGATGTGCGGACCAGCCTGCAAGCTCTACTATTGGTCCTCCGGCGACGCGCGGAAGATCCAGGCCAACCCGCCGAACCCGACGAAGACGCGGCTGCTCGACGGGCTCAAGGATCCCGACCCCTTTCCGCCCTGGCTCAACGAGGCCGATCTCGACTATTGCACCGAGCAGCTCCGCCGCAGCGGCCTTCGCGGTCCGCTCAACCGCTATCGGAACTCGGCTCGCGACTTCGCCGATCTCGCTCCCTTCGCCGACGCGAAGATCATACAGCCGGCCGCGTTCCTGGCCGGCAGCCTGGAGCCTGTCCTGGGCATGGTCCCCGGCCTCGACATGGTCGAGCTGATGCGCACGAAGGTCGCCGACCTTCGCTATGTGAAAATCTTCGACGGCGCCGGCCACTGGCTGCAGCAGGAGCGGCCGGCGGAGGTCAATGCAGCACTGCTCGAATTTCTGGGCACCCTGTGAAGCGAAGCTGCTAGACAGAGGCGGGAGAAAAACGCCATGCAGGCTGACTATGTGGTTGTAGGCGCCGGCTCGGCTGGCTGCGTGGTCGCATCGCGTCTGTCGGAAACCGGTGCCTCGGTGATCCTCTTGGAGGCCGGGCCCAGCGACTGGCATCCCATGATACACATTCCCGCCGGCATGCGCTCGCTGATCAGGAACCCGCTGGTCAACTGGAACTACACGACCGAACCCGAGAAGGGCACCGGCGAGCGCCGCATGGAATGGCCGCGCGGGCGCACGCTCGGCGGCTCGAGCTCGATCAACGGCATGCTCTATGTGCGCGGCGCGCCGGCCGATTTCGACGGCTGGGCGCAGATGGGCTGCCGCGGCTGGAGCTACGACGACGTGCTGCCCTACTTCAAGAAGTCCGAGCACTATGTGCAGGGCGGCGACAGCGAAGTGCGCGGCCAGGGCGGCCCGCTCAAGGTCGAGGACTATCGCACCATCCTGCCGCTCACCCATCGCTTCGTCGAAGCCGCACAGCAGGCCGGCTTCCCGTTCAATCCCGACCTCAACGGAACGCAGCGTGACGGCGTCGGCTATTCGCAGATGACGCGGCGCGGCCGCTTCCGCGGCTCGACGGCCCAGACGTTCCTGCGCGAGGCCAAGGGCCGGACGAACCTGCGCGTCGAGACCGATGCGCAGGGCGGCAAGCTGGTGTTCGAGGGCAAGCGCTGCGTCGGCGTCAGCTTCCGACGCGGCGGCACCCTCACCGAGGTGCGCGCCAACCGCGAGGTGATCGTGTCGGGCGGCACCATCAACTCGCCGCACATCCTGCAGATCTCAGGCATCGGGCCCGCGGCGCACCTGCAGTCGCTCGGCATCCCGGTCGTGCACGACTTGGCCGGAGTCGGCGCCAACCTGATCGACCACTACGTGATCCGCGTGGTCCATCGCGTGCACGGCACGGAGACGGTGAACGAGATCGCGCGCTTCCCGCGCGTGCTGCCCGAGATCCTGCGCTTCGCCTTCACCGGCAAGGGCGCGCTCACCTTCGGCGTCACCACGGCGCAGGTCTTCTGCGACAGCCGCGAGGGGCTCGCCTCACCCGACCTGCAGCTCCTGTTCACGCCGGGCAGCACGCATCCCCTGAAGTTCGGCCAGCTCGACGAGCAGCCGGGCATGAGCTGCGTGGTCTGTGTCGTGAAGCCCGACAGCCGCGGCACCATCATGGCAGCCTCGGCCGATCCGTTCGCGCGGCCGGCCATCAAGCCCAACTATCTCACCACGCACACCGACGAGCTGGCGCTGCTGGGCGGCACGCGCCATGTCCGCAAGATCTTCGCCGCGCCGGCGATCGCACAGCACAGCAAGGGCGAAATCCAGCCCGGGCCCGACATCGAGAGCGACGCCGACCTCCTGGCCTATGCCCGCAGGGCCGGCAACACGCTCTACCACCCGGTCGGCACCTGCAAGATGGGCGAGGATCCGCGCGCCGTCGTCGATTCGCGGCTGCGGGTGCGCGGCATCCAGGGCCTGCGCGTGATCGACGCCTCGGTGATGCCGACACTGACGACGGGCAACACCAATGCGCCTACGATCATGATCGGCGAAAAGGGTGCGACCATGATCGCCGAGGACGCGCGCGCCTAGCCCATGCGGTGCGAAAAAACTCCCTGACGCAGATAAAGCGTGGTCAGCACTTCAGTTGTTGACCGGACGTATACCTTGGTTATAATCACCCTGCGTCGCCCTTGCGGGCGGCTCCGCTCTTTGCATCGTCCATCCGACATCGTCGTGCGCATCCATCCGGCTGCCTGGCCGGATGGACGTGCCTCATCCTGATCAGGAAGTCCGGAGGCGCTTCCGGACGTGCAAACCCGTTGCGAAACTTGCGTAACTGTCCGAATTGGCCAACGAGCCCAAGCGATAGGGGGTCGGCGTCCGAGCGACCACTACGCAACCTCTGCCGAAGAAATGCCGCACACCCGTCAAAGACCTCGGCGACGACCGCGGTGCTGGCAACGCTGGCAGTGCTCCTCGGTCAGCTGAAGGTCTTTGGCCTCAGCCCGCCGTGGAACCAGGTGATCATCGAGTAGATGTCGTAAACCGGCAGGCCCACCGCCTCCTGCAACGCGGCCGCGTAGGGCGGCATGTTGGTGCATTCGAGCACGATGGCGCCGATGTCGGGATGGCGCGCGACAAGCCCCTTGCCGGCCTCGACCACGTCCTGGCGCGCCAGATCGACGTCTAGGTCCTGCTTCTCGCCCTTGATCAGCACGCGGAAGAACTCGCGGCCGGTCTCGGTGCCGGCGATCGGCGCATCGAGCGGCACGCCGGCGCCTTCGAGATGGGCCGGCGTCAGGCTCTTGGCGCTGATCGAGACGATGCCGACCCTCTTGCCCGGCGGCAGGGTGGCCTGCACCCAGGGCACCTGCATCAAGGACGAGGTCGCCACCGGCACGCCGACGGCGGCGGCGATCTCCTTCTGGAAGATCGACAGGAAGCCGCAGTTGGTGGTGATCGCCTCGGCGCCGAGATCGACCAGGTCGGTCGCCGCGGCGACGAAATCCTGCAGGAGGCCGGTCGCGCCGTTCAGCACGACCTTCTCCGGGCTGGCGCCGCGGACGATGCGGAACAGCACGGGGAACGGCCAGGTCGTGCCGTTGCCCATGTCGCCGGGAATGCGTGGGAAGCGCGCTTCCAGCATCAGGATGCCGAGCGGCGCGCCGTAGATCGATTTACCGCCTTTGGCGATGGTCATGTCAGTCCACCTTCGCGCCGACGGCCTTCACGACTTCGGCCCATTTGGCGCGGTCGCGCTTCACCGTCGCGGTGAACTGCTCGATGGTCTCGTAGCGCGACGTGTTGCCGAGCTCGGCGAGCTTCTTCTGGGTCTCGGGATCGTCCAGCGCCACCTTGATCGCCGCGTTGAACTTTTTGGCGATTGCCGGATCGACGCCCTTCGGGCCGAAGATCGCGAACCAGGTGTAGCTTTCGTAACCCGGCAGCCCCGCCTCATCGATGGTCGGGACGTCGGGAATGGCAGCGACGCGCTTCCTGGTGGTGACCCCGAGCAGCCGCACCTTGCCCGCCTTGGAGTGCTGCAGGACCGTCTGCACCTGGTTGAAGATGCAGCACACGTCGCCCTTCAGCACTGCCTGGATGGCGTCGGGCCCGCCCTTGTAGGGCACGTGCACCATGTCGAGGCCCGCCTTGAAGTTGAATTCGGCAAAGGCGAGATGCGTGCCGGTGCCGTTGCCTGTCGAGGCGTAGTTGTACTTGCCGGGCGAGGCCTTCACCTTGTCGATGAACTCCTTCACCGTCTTCACGTCGATCACGTCGGGATTGATGGTGAGCACGTTGGACACGTCGACCAACGTGGAAATCGGCGTGAAGTCGGCTTCGACGTCGAAGCTGAGCTTGGGATAGAGCGCAGGATTGACGCCATGCGTCGCCGCCGTGCCCAGCAGGAAGGTGTAGCCATCGGGCTGGGCGCGGGCCACGACCTCGGACGCCACGTTGCCGCCGGCGCCCGGCTTGTAGTCGATGACCAGGCGCTGGCCGAGCGACTTCTCGAGCGAAGGCTGCAGCATGCGCGCGATCACGTCGACCCCCGACCCCGCCGGGAAGCCCATCAGGATGGTGATGGGTTTGTTCGGCCAATCTCCCTGGCTCTGGGCCTGCGCCGAGACGGAAGCCGCAGAGAGAAAGAGCGCAGCCAGAGACGCGGCAAACGAGCCCACTAGGGCCTTCAGCATGGTGGTCTCCTGAAGAGCGGATGACTTTGGCTGCTATGCTGGGGCAACGGAGGGAGAAAGACCATGGGCTACATGACCGACGAGCGCCGCCTGATACAGGAAACGGCGCGCGCCTTCGCCATGAAGGAGGTGCTGCCGGTCGCCAACAGGCTCGATCCGGAGAAGGGCGACATCCCGCCGGAACTGATCCAGAAGCTGGCCGACATAGGCTATTTCGGCATCGTCATCCCCGAGCAGTACGGCGGCCTCGGGCTCGGCGTGTTCGAATACTGCCTGATCACCGAGGAGCTGGCGCGCGCCTGGATGAGCGTCGCCTCCATCATCGCCCGCGGCAACGGGCTCTCGGCCGGCCGCGGCATGACCGACGCGCAACGCGCCGTCTTCCTGCCCCGCGCCGCGCGTGGCGAATTCCTGGGGGCCGCGGCCATGTCGGAACCGAATGTCGGCTCCGACCTCGGCGCCATCTCCTGCCGCGCTCGGCGCGACGGCGACGACTGGGTGATCAACGGCAACAAGTACTGGTGCACCTTCGCCGACGGCGCCGATTACATCATGCTGGTCGCGCGCACGTCGGATCCGCCCGGCCCCAAGCGCAAGCATGTCGGCCTGTCGTCGTTCCTCATCGAGAAGCCCAGAGGCACATTGCCGCCGGGCGTGAAGGGCGCACCCATCCCGAAGATCGGCTACTTCGGCTGGAAGACCTGGGAGCTTGCCTTCGACAATTGCCGGCTGCCGGGATCGGCCCTGATCGGCGAGGAAGGCCGGGCCTTCTACTACATCTCGGCAGGACTGGAGCGCGCTCGCGCCCATACGGCGGCCCGCTCGATCGGTCTCGCCCGCGGCGCGCTGGAGGACGCCACCGCCTATGCCCAGGAGCGCCGCCAGTTCGGCCAGGCGATCGGCGACTTCCAGAACACGCGCTTCCGGCTGGCCCGCATGGCGACCGACATCGAGGCGGCGCGGCAGCTCATGTATTTCGTGTGCGACGAGATCGACCAGAAGCGCCGCTGCGACAAGGAGGCGGCCATGGTGAAGCTCTTCGCCTCGGAGATGGCCGAGCGGGTGACCTCCGAGGCGCTTCAGGTCTTCGGCGGCGCCGGCTACACCACCCTGCACGCCGTCGAGCGCTACTGGCGCGACGCGCGCCTGACCAAGATCTTCGAAGGCACGTCGGAGATCCAGCAGCGCATCATCTCCGACCATCTGCTGGGCAAACAGAAGGCGGCGTGACGTGGAATTCGAAGCACCGGCAGGTCACATCATCCGGGGCATCCTGATGGTCGGCGCCACGGGCGTCGTCCAGGTCCTGGCGCAACTGGCGCTGAGCCGCACGATGGTCATCCTGCCGTCGCCGCCGGAGTCGCGCGATCCGACGTTCTACATGCTCATCCACAGCGTCAGCGCCGTCATGATCCTGCTGGCCGGCCACGTGCTGCAGGTGATCTTGTGGGCCGTGCTCTATTTCTACGGCTGGGAGGCGTTCAAGAGCTTCGGCACGGCGGTGTACTTCTCGCTGGCGAGCTTCACCACGCTCGGCGCTTCCGAGCTTTCCCTGCCGCCGCACCATCGGATGCTGGGCGCCTTCGAATCCGCGGCCGGCATGATGATGTTCGGTTGGTCGACCGCCCTTCTGGTCGCCGTCGTCGTCCGCACCGATCGCCGGGCCCGGCCTTGACTTGGGATGCACGGTCAATGCATTGAAGACGTGCGGTCAAAACAGCCGCTTTGATTTGGGCGTAGCTTGGTACGGATGTTCCTGCGTCTCGCGTGTCTTGCAGTCTCCTTGCTCGTCTGCGGCTGTGCCAGCACGCAGCTGAACTACAACACCGCCGATCTCGCGTCCTCGCTCAATTCGCTGACCAAGCGGCAAATCTTCTTCAACCTTGCCCAGGCGTTGACGGACCCGGAGTTCGTGCCCTCGCAGGCCACGATCTCCATCGGCACGGCGACGACCCTCAACGCCGTCACCCCTTCGATCAGCGTGCCGCTGGGAATGCCGATGGTGACGATGGCTCGTGACGGCACCGGACGCTTTGCCGGCAGCCAGTTCTCCACGCAGATCACGTCACCCGCGCCCACTCTCGGCGTACAGATGACGGACGGCTGGAACCAGAGCTGGACGATGGTTCCCGTCAACTCGGCCCCGCAGCTTCGCCGGCTGCGAGCTCTCTACCAGTACGCGACCGGGACGATGCCGCGCCATGACAGGGACCGGGAGCTTACCCTCGAGGAGGCCGAGCGGCAGTTCATGTGCGAGTATCCGGCGCAGGCCTTCAACGTGTCGCCGACGGGCGGAAACGTCGTCTTCAAGATCGACGGCTGCCTGAATAACAACACCAGGCAATCGCAGTCGCGCATCGTTCATGTCGACCCGACCTTCACCCAGGGACCGAGTTGCATCATCTGCATCGACGACCTCAACGCCAAGCAGCTGCGGCCGCACGTCAATCCAAACCTGAAGTACCATTTCATACGGACGCAAAAGACCGGCGACATGGTGAGCATCGGGTCGCATGGAATAACAGACTTCTACGCTTGCGGCTCGGCCGGGGGCGCGTGCCCGCGCGCCGAGCAGCAGGAGCCCTTCGACGGCCGCAAGGCCTTCAGCGACTTCATCCTGTTCATCTACGAGGCGGCGTCGGCGCCATCGGCGGCCGGAGGGGGGCGCCAGACGGGAGGCTCCTTCGTCTATTCGGTGCGCTGACGCCCGTCCGCGGCGAGATGCTTGCTCATATGGATCACGGTGCCGACGGGAAGGACTTCCTCGCGCTCAACCTGGTAGCCGAGACGGTGATAGAGCGCGATGTTCTCGGCAAAACGCTGGTTGGTGTAGAGCCGGATCGTGCCGACGCCGAGTTCGCAGGCCAGCGTCTCGGCATGCGCCATCAACTTGCGGCCGAGCCCGCGCCCCTGGAACGACGGCGCCACCGCGACGTTCTCGACCAGCAGATGATCGGGCTCGCGGATCGTCTCGATCAGAGCGGCAAGGGTGCCGTCGAAGTGCAGAAGATCGAAGCGATGTCTGGCAACGGCCGCGTCATAGTCCGCCGTCATGGGCTTGGGCTCGCGGCCGATCAGCGGCACCCACTTGGCATAGGCCTGCCTGGTCAGTTCGCGGATCGCGGCGGCATCCGTTGCTTTGGCCTGTCGTAGCTCTACTCTGTCCGTCATGAACCCGGACACTAGCATGAACGACATCGACGGCTTCATCAGCACCGCACCTGCCCTGCGGTTTGCCTTCGCCATCAAGGCCCGGGTCGCGCCCATCCGGGACCTCGGCCAGACGGCTCGCGGCCATCGCCGCATCGTCGACATCCTGGGCGGCGAGGTGCACGGCCCGAGGTTGTCGGGTGAGATCCTGCCGGGCGGCGCCGACTGGCAGATCGTAAGACCCGACGGCACCATCGAGGTCGTGGCGCGCTACACCATCAAGAGCGACGCGGGCGCGCTGATCTACGTCCAGAACGAGGGCCTGCGTGTCGCCGGCCCGGAGATCCTCGCACGCATGTCGAAGGGTGAGCTGGTGCCGTTCGGCAGCTACCATTTCCGCACCGCGCCGCGCTTCGAGACCGCCGAGCCGTCGCTGACGTGGCTGGAGCGCGCAACCTTCATCGGCGTGGCCATCGGCTTCCACGAGGTTCTCTAGCGGGCCTTTTCTCGTCATCCCGAGCTTCGCTCTGGACGACAGGATTTGCCGTTCTTCGATACGCATCAGCCAGTCGTCGACCAGAGCGCCCAACAGCTGGACACCTTCATGGCCGGCGATACGGTCCTGGCAACGAGTCTGCCTACAGTGCCCGCAGGAACTGCACCAGATCCTGCTTTTCCTGGTCGCTCAGCTTGGTGCCCAGCACCAGGTTGAAGAACTCGACGGTGTCGTCGAGCGTGAGCAGCCGGCCGTCATGCAGGTAGGGCGGCGTATCCTTGATGCCGCGCAGGGGGAAGGTCTTGATCGGGCCGTCGGCGGTGGCGAAACGGCCATTGACCATCTGCGGCTTGAAGAAGCGCTCGACCTGGAGATTGTGCATCAGGTTGTCGGTGTAGTATGGCGCCACGTGGCAGACCGAGCACTGCCCCTTGCCGAAGAACACTTCCTGGCCGCGCATCTCGGCCGCCGTGGCTTTCGAAGGGTCGAGCTTGCCGAAAAGGTCGAGCTTGGGCGCCGGCGGGAAGTCGAGCAGTTCCTGGAACTCGGCCATGAACTGGACCTGGCTGCCGCGCTCCAGGATGTTGACGCCCTTCTTGGTGGCGATCACCGGATCGCCGTCGAAGTAGGCGGCGCGCTGCTCGAACTCGGTGAAGTCCTCGACCGTCTTCAGGGCGCGCTGCGACCCGAACAAGCGCTGGATGTTGACGCCACGCAACGTTGGCGTGTCGATGCGATGGCGGAACTCCTGCGGGCGGATGTCTCCCACCAGATGGGTGGAGGCGTTGGTGTGGCCGTTGGCGTGACAGTCGAAACAGGTGACGCCGCGACTCGCTTTCTCGGTGCGGCGGTCGTCGGTCTGGTTGAACTGTTGCTGCGGGAACGGCGTCACCAGCAGCCGCAGGCCCTCGAGCTGTTTGGGATTGAGGATGCCGTTGAACAGGTCAAAGTAGTTGTCGAGGGTGACCAGCTTGCCCTGCGTCACGTCGCCGAGATCGGGCCGCGACGTCAGGAAGATGGGGGCCGGGAATTCCGGCAAGAAGTGATCCGGCAGGTCGAATTCCAGGTCGAAGCGCGTCAGGTCACGCTGCTCCTGCCTGTTGATCTCGGCGATGGCGAACTTCGGGAAGAGCATCCCGCCTTCGGGTTGGTTGGGATGCGGCAACGGCAGGAAGCCTTTGGGAAACAGGTCGCGATCACGGATCTCGGTGGCGCTGAGGCCGGCCAGCTGTCCCCAGCTGGTACCGGCCGGCAACTTCGCCCGTACGCCGCCCTGAACCGGCTTGCCGCGCGTCATGGTCACGCCGGGGACCGGGCGGTCGGCAAGATCGTAACGCTCGGCGAGCAGCGTCGCCTGGCGCTGCTGAATGGCGGGCTGGGCCGCCTTCATGCGCTCCAGGGTAGTGGCGAACGGCACCGTGATGTGGACCGGCAGATAACTCGAGGCGCCCCGCGTCGGTGGCGGCTGCTGGGCGGGTGGCGGCTGCTGGGCGTAGGCAATGGCCAGGCTCAACGAGGCGGTGACAGCCGTGAGCGAGGCCCACGTCCAGGCGCGCTTGGCCCGGGTCCGCGTGGCCCGGGTCCGCGTGGTTGGGGTCATGGCAGCCTCCCCGATTATGAGCTGGCGGTGCACAAACGTCTCGGCGGGCCATCGGTTGCCGCATGGCAGGCTCACCGGCCGGTGAGGGTTCTTCCAAAATACTTCCAGAAGCCCGGACCGGCCGGCTCGGCGCGGCTGGCGGCCGACATGCGGCGGTAGATGTCACGCAGGCCGCGGTGACCCACGCGGGCGCGCAGTTGCGCCCCTTCCTCGCCCGGCTCCAGCACCAGCTCGCGGGTATGAAAGGCCTCCAGGCCCGGACGGTGGCCGATGCTGATCACGGCGGTCTCGGGCAGCTCCTCGGCCAGAAGGGTCATGACGTTGGCCTGGCCTGCCTCATCGAGCGCCGACGTCGCCTCGTCCATGAACACCCAGGCCGGGCGCTGGATCAGCACGCGGGCGAAGGCGACGCGCTGCTGCTCGCCGCCCGACAGGATCTGGTCCCAGCGTTCCTCCTCGTCGAGCCGGCCGCGCAGATGATCGAGCCCGACCTTGTGCAAGGCATCGCGCAGCTCCTCGTCGTCGATGCCGCTGGCCTTGTCCGGATAGAGCATCGCCTGGCGCAGGGTGCCGAGCGGGAAATAGGGCTTCTGCGGCATGAAGGCGATGCGTCCCTTGGGCAGTTCGACCGCTCCCCTGCCCCACGGCCAGACACCGGCCACGGCGCGCATGATGGTGCTCTTGCCGCTGCCCGACTGGCCGCGGATCAGGACGCGCTCGCCGGGCTGGATCTCGACCTCGGCCTCGGCCACCAGGGCCTCGCCGTCGGGCCGCGACAGGCCGACCTCGCGCAGCACCAGGCGATCGGCGTTGCCCGACACCACCTCGATATGCTGGCCGTCGGGCGTATCGATATTGTCCTCGAGGTCGTGCAGCGTGTTATGAAGCTGGACCACACGGTCGATCGAGGCACGCCATTCGGCGAAACGCGGGAAGTTGTCGATCAGCCACGACAGCGCCCACTGCACGTTGGAGAAGGCCTGGGCGGTCTGCATCAATCCGCCGAGCTGCAGCTCGCCGCCGAGATAGCGCGGCAGCGCGACGATCAGCGGCACGACCGGCGCCAGATAGGCAAGGGAGCTCGTCAACAGCGCGAGGCTGCCTTGGCCGCGGGTCTGGGTATGCCAGGCGTCGCGCAGATTGCCCATGGCGACCTGCAGACGCGCTCGTTCGTCGGGCTCGCCGCGCATCAAGGCGATGCCCTCGGCGTTCTCGCGGGCGCGGATCAGCACGGAGCGGACGTCGGCTTCGCGGCGCTGGCGCACGTTGCCCGCCTCGATCAGGCCTCTGCCCAGGGCATAGGTCAGGATCGAGCCGAACAAGGCATAAAGAACGGCCGCCCACACCATGTAGCCCGGCAGCGAGAACTCGACCGAGCCGGCCTTGATCGGGAGGTGGCCCGACAGCACCCACAATACGCTCAGGAACGTGATCAGCTGCAGGATGCATTGCAGGATCGTCTGCGCGAACTCGACGGCAAGCTCGGTGGAGACGCGGACGTCCTCGGCGATACGGCCGTCGGGATTGTCGCATTCGTCGGCCAGCAGGCCGAGCTGGTACTGTCGCCCTGCATCCAGCCAGCGCCGCGTCGTGACCTGGGTCAGCCAGGTGCGCCAGTTGATCTGCAGCCGGCGGCGGATGTGAAGGTGGATGGCGACGGCGATGCCGGCCGACACCACGATCGCCGCCAGGATGTAGAGCTGCTGGACCAGCAGGGAGGTGTCGCGCTTCTCCAGGGCGTTGAAGAAGTCGCGATTCCAGATGTTGAGCCAGAGCGCGATGCCGACGTTGATGGCGCCGAACACCACCATGCCGGCGGTCAACGTCCAGGCAATCGACCTATGACCGGGCGCCGTCCAGTAGCCCGCCGCGATGGCGGCGAAGGCCCGTAGCGAACTGTGCGGCGTTTCCAATCAGTCGCGGAAGCCCGGATCGATCCGGTCGAGCTTCCGCAGCAGCGCCGGCCAGTCCATCACGCCGAACGGGCGGCGGACATGCGGCTGGTAATTCATGTAGGTCGCGTGGACGACGTCGTCCGGCACCTTGGTGAGCGGGGTGTTGCACGACATGGCCGCGATCTGCGTCTTGCAGCTCAGCTCCAGCCGGTGCATGGCGTTGAACGCCTCGGGAATGGTGGCGCCTGTGGTCAGCAGACCGTGATTGCGCAGGATCAAGGCGTTGTTGTCGCCGAGATCCTTGGCCAGCGCCTCGCGCGCGGCGGTGTCGATCACCACGCCATCGAAGTCGTGGTAGCTGATCTTGGCGAAGCGCATCGAAGTCTGGGTGTTGGGCAGCAGGCCGCATTCCATGGTCGACACCGCCATGCCCGCCCAGGTGTGGGTATGGATGATGCAATTCACCTCGGGCTTGGCCATGTGGATGGCGCTATGGATCACGAAGCCCGCGCGGTTGACGCCGTAATTGAGGTCGCCGAAGTCGGGCTTGGCGAGCACGTTGCCCTCGTGGTCGATCTTGATCAGGCTCGAGGCGGTGATCTCCTCATAGAGCAGGCCGTAGGCGTTGATCAGGAAGGCGTCGGGTTCGCCGGGGACGCGCATCGAGATGTGGTTGGCGATCAGGTCCGACATCCCATAGAGGTCGATCAGCCGGTAGGCGGCGGCGAGGTCCACGCGCGCCTGCCACTCCTCGGGGGCGACCTTCGAGCGAAGGTTGGCGACGTTCGACTTCTTGAGGGCGTGCACGGTCATGGAAACGCTCCGGAGCGATGGCGGTTCCGGAACGGTACCGCCCTCGCCGCCGACCGTCCATCAACCGCTCAGGCGAGGCCACGCAATGCGAGATAGGCGCCGAGCACCAGAAGCCCCATAAAGAAGCACAACCGGAAAGCCTGTGGTTTCAGTCGGGCGCGCACCGCCTGGCCGAGCCGCATGCCGGCCAGGGATACGACGACGGCGAGCAGCGACGGCAGGATGAGGTTGGGCGCGAACGCATCGACACCGGCCAACGCCACCGCCAGCGCCAAGGTCGACACGGTGAAGGATAGGCCCAGCGCCTGGACCAGCTCGTCCTTCTGCAGGCCGATGGCCTGCAGGTAGGGAACCGCCGGGATGACGAATACGCCGGTCGCCGCCGTGCTGGCGCCCGTCAATGCTCCCGTCACCGGGCCCAGAACAGGCTCTGCCGTGCGCGGTACGACCAGTTGCAGAGCGGCCAGACCGGAGATGGCATAGGCGATCAGCGACAGGCCGAGCGCCAGCCCGCCATGGCGACCGCCGATGCCGGCCAGCAGGGCAGCCCCCAGCCAGGTACCGAGGCAGACGCCGAGGTTCAGCGGCCACAGCCGGCGCAGCAGACGGCCGAGATGCGGGCCGTCCAGCATCTGCCAGACGTTGGTGACCAGGGATGGCAGGATCAGCAGTGCCGCCGCCTCGGCCGGCGGCAGGGCCACCGCCAGCAACCCCATGGCAATGGTGGGCAGGCCGAGCCCGATGATGCCCTTGGTGAAGCCGGCCAAGACGAACACCAGGCCGACCAGGATCAAGGACGACAGCGCCATGGCGCACGATCGGCCCACGACGGCCCGGCGACAATGCGGAGAATATGGACTCTGCCTTCGTATCAGGCATAGGCTCGTCCATGCGTTTCGATCTCACCGACCTTCGCCTGTTCCGCCACGTCGCCGAGACCGGCAGCATCACGCACGGCGCCGAGCGCTCACACCTTGCGTTGGCCTCGGCGAGCGCGCGCATCCGCGGCATGGAGGAAATGCTCGCCGTGCCGCTGCTGCAGCGCGGCCGGCGCGGCGTACGGCTGACCGATGCCGGCCGCAACCTGCTCGACCATGCGCGTATCGTGCTGCAGCAGGTCGACACCATGCGCGGCGAGCTTTCAGCCTATTCGCGCGGGCTGAAGGGCAGCGTGCGCGTGCTGGCGAACACCGCCGCGCTCTCCGAGCACCTGCCCCGACGGCTGGCGGACTTCCTGGCGGCCAATCCCACGATCGACCTCGACCTCGAGGATCGCGAGAGCCCGGCGATTGCAGCCGCCGTCGCCGCAGGCGATGCCGACATCGGAATCGCTTCGCTGGCGGCGCTGGCCGGCGGCATCGAAAGCCATCCGTTCCGGCCCGACCGGCTGGTGCTGATCGTGCCGTCCGGTCATCGGCTGGTGCGGCGCCGTCAGGCCGGTTTCGCCGAGCTGCTCGATCTCGATTTCGTGGGCCTGGCGCGCGGAACGGCGCTCGACGGGCACCTGGCAATGCAGGCCGCCCGGCTTGGCCAAATGCTCAAGCTGCGCGTCAGGGTGAGCAGCCTCGATGCCGTCTGCGCCATGGTCGCGGCGGGTGTGGGGATCGCCATCGTGCCTGAAGCGACGGCGCGGCGGCAGCGCCGCGGCCTGCCGCTGGCCATCGTCCGCATCGCCGAACCCTGGGCCAACCGCGAGCTCATGCTCTGCGTCCGCGATTCGCGGCGATTGTCGCGGCCGGCGAAGAAGCTGTTCGATGCGCTGCGCTCATGATCTCGAGGATGGCGCGCCGGACGGCGCGGCCTGCAAGACCATGAACCCTACCGCTTCCTCACCGGCTTGAGGTCGGCGGCAATAGGATAGGCGGTGGTCGACTTGATGCGCTCCATCGAGAAGCGTGACGTCACGTTCTTGAGCGGCATGGTGTCGATGAGCTTCTTGTAGAAGGCATCGTAGGCCTGCATGTCGGGCACCGCGACGCGCAGCATGTAGTCGATGTCGCCAGCCATGCGATGGAACTCCATGACCTCGGGCATGGCGGTGACGAGCTGCGCGAACTTCGCGATCCAGGCCGAGGAATGGTCGCCGGTCTCGATCGAGACGAACACCGTCAGCCCGACGCCGATCGATTCCGGCGAGATCAGCGCCACGCGGCGCAGGATGATACCTGCCTTCTCCAGGCGCTGGATGCGCTTCCAGCACGGGCTTTGCGACAGGCCGACGCGATGCGCGATCTGCGCCAATGAGAGGCTGGCATCCTCCTGCAGGAGGGCCACGATCTTCCTGTCGATCGCATCCATGGATCAGTCACCCGTGAAGACAGCCGCCGCGCGCCGATGCGGCGCTAGCGCAGCACTGTCGGTCGTTGTTTGGGAAATCTCAACCGCGCGGTTCTTAGACCGGCTGTGATTCCAGGCGCACCGGGGCGCCCAGCCGGACGCTCAGGTTCTCCGCCAGGGACTCGACGTCGCCGCCGAGCGGCCCGGCATAGCTGGTGAGCCGACAGTCGGCCCCATTGAACCAGGAAAGCCGCCAGGCGCCATTTTGACAGACCAGCGAGCCGACGACGCGACCATCAGTGGAGACGGTCCACAACGCGGGCTCGCCGGCAGCGGCGAGGAACAGGCGCGCGGCGCGTGCAACGAACTGGTTGGCAAGGCTCAGCATCCCTCGACTGTAGGTGCTGGCCGATCATGGGGGCAATGAAACGGGCGGTCGAATAGCGGCCGCAGCGCAGCAGATCCGCCTTCGGCGCAGGCAATGAGGAGAAAATTCTTCCTGACCTACCTGATCGCGCCGATTTTGCCAGACCAGACACCACCGATCGTCGCGACAGGCATCGACGGTTCGTCCACAAGGGCGTGCACTACCGCATCTGATCAGGGTCTCACTCCTGGAGATTCGAATACCATGCCCTTGGCGCGGTCCATGAGATAGATCTCCAGGGCGACATATTCGACTGCATCAGCGGGATAGGCTTCCGCTCGGATGCCGATCAAGCAGTTGCGCAACCGGCGCTTCAGGGAGCCCAAGGCCTGCCATTCCAGGCGATAGATGGGATAGCCGGTGGGATGGGCTTCGGGAATGGTTACACCGGCGAGCTTCTTGCCGGCATTCTCGTCATGGCAGATGGCGCAGGAGAGATTGAGCTGCCCCTGGCGGCGTTGATAGATCGCTGCTCCCTGTTCTCGGAACAGCGCCATCCGGGGATCGTCGGATGGGACGATCGGCATCCCGCGCGATTGATTGGCGACGAAGGCCATCAGCGCCAGCAGGTCCTGGTTTTCCGGCGCCAGCGGCTCGGCTTGTTGATTGGCAGTGCGGCAAAGCCTGATGCGGCCTTCGAGATCGATCGGCTTGTCGCCGTCCTTGGGTATCGCGGGATAGCGCACCGCGACGCCCCTCATGTCGGCCAGGGCGTGACAGTCGGCGCACGACTTGTTGGCGGCGCCGGCGGGCTTGGACCAGAGTTGCCGACCGAGCTGGACGAACAGCATCCCGGGATTGGCGGTGTCGTCGTCCTGCATCTTCTGCAGCGCCTGGCCCATGTCCTGGTAGCCTGAGCGGCGCTTGTCGGCGCCGCCCTGGGCCAGCGCAAAGGACGCAGCGAAGACGACCGGCAGCAAGACCAGCGCCATGCGCCGGCCCAGCAGGTCAGGCAACGTCAATGGCGACGGCCTCTTCGGCGGCGAAGCCTTCATCGCCGGTCCAGCGGAATGTGATCTTGCCGCTCTCGCTCGCCACGGCGAAGAACGACACGAACGGGTTGGCGGCGATCGCCGGCGAGAAATCCATGCGGAAGATCTCGCTGCCGTTCCAGCTCGCGGTGAAGCGCTCGATGATGTTGCGCGGGATGATGCGACCGTTGGTGCCGGGCCGGAAGCCGGTCTCCATGGGGTGCATGATCAGCGCCTTGAGCTCGATCACCTCGCCCTTCCTGGCGGTCTTGGGCGCATTTATGAGCACGTTGGTCATGTCAGGTCCTCCAGGCAGGCCGCGAGCGTGACGATCACGTCGGCGCTGGCGCTGAAGAACTCGCCCTTGCTGGTCTCGGCGATGGCCACGATCTTCTGCGAATCGCCGAGCTTGATGCGCGTGGCGATCGTCGCCCTGCCGTTCCTCGGGCCAAGTCTGGCATCGAAGACGCGCGGCTGCGGGTTCTTCTCATTGAAGACGTGGATGGCCTTGATGTGGTCGGCCTCACTCATCGGGCTTTCGACTGACACGGTGAGCGGCACGGCATTACCGTTCTCGATCAGGGGCGGCAGGTCGAGCGTCACGCGGCTTTCACTGATCGCGTTGTCGCCCACGACTTCCTTGATGGCAGCCGCCATCGCTTCGGGCGTGGCATGCGCCGGCGCAAACGGCAGCACGCTGACCACGGCGGCACCGGCGATGAAGGTCCGTCTCGTCGTCCCCTCTTTGGTCCGTGGCATGGCTACTCCTTCAGGGTCGCGAGATAGGCCACGACATCCTCGATCTGCTCAGCCGTCAAGATGGTCTTGCCCTCGAAGGGTTTCGCGACACGCTGCAGGCCGGTCGTCCGGTAGTAGGGCGGCATGATCGTGTCGGGATTGAGACGCGAGCCGTCAACCATTCGCAGCCGCAGCTGGGCTACCGACCAGCGCCCGCCCGCTCCCGCGAGGCTGGGCGCCAGGTTTCCCTGGAAGCGCTCCTCGGGAATCGGGCCGCTGTGGCAGAGTAGGCAGAGGCCGACGCTGCGATTGGCAACGATGGCGCGGCCCCGTGCGGCATCGCCCGGTTTGTCCGACAGCGGCTTGGGAATGGCATCGCCCACGACGGAGTAACGCGGCTCCTGCGCCTGGGCTGCGGGGAGCAGTGCCATGACGGTCGCGGCGAACAGGCCCGCGCGCCGCATGATCAACCGAAGACCTCGGTCGTGATGGTCTTGAACCAGCTCGAGGCATAGAGCGCTTCCTGGCCGCGGAAGCCGCCGACCACCTCCAGCGGGCTGTCGCCGCCGGCGCCCGGAACATTGGTCAACACGCCCTTGTCGGGGCGATAGACGCCGGCAACCGAGATGCCGTAGTCGGGCGCCAGCAGGCTGTAGCAGGTGTTGATCAGGATCGGATCGGCCGGCTTGCGACCGGCCAGCAGCTCGACAATGGCGGCCGCGCACACCTTGGCCTGGGCGTTGGCTGCGAAAGCCGACTTGGGCATGCCGCCCATGATGGCCGAATCGCCGATGACATGGATGCCGGGCTGCAAGGTCGATTCGAATGCGACCGGCTCCACCGGGCACCACCCGGTGCGATCGGCAACGCCGGCCTGCTGGGCGATGCCGCCGGCCTTCTGCGGCGGGATGACATTGCCGACGGCGGCCTTGTGGCGTGCGAAGTCGGTGACGAAGGTGAGCGTCGATGGATCTACGGAGGTCACCTTGCCACCCTGGCTGAGCGGCACCCATTCGATCAGCCCCTGATAGAGCTCGGCCCAGCCGTTCTGGAACAGGCGCTGCTTGGAGAACGCGTCCTTGGAATCGAGGATCAGAAGCTTGGACCTGGGCTTCCAGATCTTCAGCCAATAGGCGATCAGGCTCGCCCGTTCGTAGGGCCCGGGCGGACAGCGGAAAGGATTGGCAGGAGAGGAGATGACGACCAGACCGCCATCGTCCATCGCCTGGAGCTGCCGGCGCAGCAGCTCGGTCTGCGCCCCGGCCTTCCAGGCGTGCGGCATCTTGGCGGCCGCCGCCTCGTCGTAGCCCGGCAGGGCGCCCCAGTTGATGTCGATGCCGGGCGACAGCACCAGCCGGTCATAGGTCAGCTTGCTGCCGTCAGAGAGCGTCACCGTCTTGCCGGCGGCATCGACCGCCGTCGCCGCCGTCTGCGCCAGCACCACACCGGCCTTTTGCACGCCGTCATAGCCGAACTGCTGCTGGGAGATTTCGCGAATTGCGGCGAGCACGTTGTTCGAGAAAGGGCAGGCCGTGAAGGTGGCGTTGGCTTCGACCAGGGTGACCGTGAGCTTTGGCTCGAGCGCCTTCAGGGTGCGCGCCGCCGTGGCGCCGCCGAAGCCGCCGCCCACCACGACAACGCGGCCGCTCGCCTGCGCCGAGGCGATCGACGGAGCCGCCAAGCTCGCAGCCGCAGTGAGCCTGAGGAAAGTGCGCCGTGTCGCCATGGCCTACTCCGGCTGCGCGGCGAACCAAGCCGCGATGGCGCCGGTTTGCTGGTCGTCGAAGCCCTTGGCGATCCGGCCCATGACGCTGGAGGGCCAGGCGCCGCTGCGATACTCGCGCATGAACTGGACGATATCTGCAGCCTTGCGGCCGGCGATACGCGGGATGACCGAATCGGGAATGCGCTGGGCCGCGTGACAGCCCGTGCACGAGCTGGCGCCGGGCGGAGCCAAGTCTGCTGCCCGGACCGCCCCGCCCGCCGAGAAGCTGGCCAGCAACAAAGTACTGGCCAGCGCCGGCAGCGACAGACGACGCCTCATGAAGCCTTCTTCAGCTCGTGATGCATCAGCGGCAGGTTGCGCACGCGCTTGCCGGTCGCCCGGGCAATGCCGTTCAGCACGGCAGGCGCGGCGACGGCGATGGTGGGCTCCCCGACGCCGCCCCAGAAATCGTGCGTCGGGACCAGCACGGTCTCGACCTGGGGCATCTCGTCCATGCGCATGACGTTGTAGCTGTCGAAGTTGGTCTGCTCGACGACGCCGTCCTTGACGGTGATCTCGCCGTAGAGTGCGGCCGACAGGCCGTAGGCGAACGAGCCTGCAACCTGGCGATCGATCTGCGCCGGATTGACGACGTGGCCGCAGTTGGTGGCCGCCGTGATCTTGTGGATCTTGAGCTGGCCATCGGGGCTCACCGAGACTTCGGCGACACCGGCGACGTAGCTGCCGTAACCCATCACCTGGGCCAGGCCATGGAAGTGCCCGGCCGGCAACGGCTTGCCGTAGCCCGCCTTGTCGGCCGCCGCCTGCAGGACGGCCGCCCACTTGGGCTTGAGCAGCTTCATGCGGAAGGCCAGCGGATCCTGGCCGGCCGCATCAGCCAGCTCGTCCATGAAGCTTTCCATGTAGACGGCGTTCTGGTTCGTGTTCACGCCACGCCAGAAGCCCGCCGTGATGTGCGGGTTGCGCATGGCATGATCAATCAGAAGGTTCGGCACGTTGTAGCCGTAGGCCGCCTCCACGCCGCTCGCCATCAGGCCCTGGAACATAACGGGGTCCATGCCGTTCTGCAGGTTCTGCGGCAGCAGCGAGGCCAGGATCGACTGGCCGGAGATGCGGATCTGCAGCCCGACCAGGTTGCCCTGGGCGTCGAGGCCGCCGGTCAGCTTGGCCATCGTCGTCGGATGGTACTGGCAGTGCGTCATGTCCTCTTCGCGCGACCAGATGAGCTTGACCGGGGTGCCGGGCATCTCCTTGGCGACCAGCACGGCCTGGCGGACATAGTCCGAGCGGCCGCGCCGGCCGAAGCCGCCGCCAAGCAGCATCTTGTGCACGTCGCACTTGTCGGCCGGCAGGCCGCAGGCCTCCGACGCCGCGGCGAGCGCCGCCTCGCCGTTCTGCGTGCCGCACCACACCTCGCACTTCTCCGGCGTGTAGCGCGCCGTGGCGTTCATCGGCTCCATGGTGACGTGATGCTGATAGGGGAAGCTGTAGGTCGCAGTGACCTTCTTCGCCGCTCCGTCGATCGCGGCCTTGGCGTCACCGACCTTGTTGCCGACGAAGGCCTCAGTGGCGTCGAGGCCCTCCTTCAGCATGGCGTTGATGGTCTCGGTCTGGACCTCGCCCAGCTTGCCGACGTCCCACTCCGTGGGCAGGGCGGCGAGCGCGGTGCGCGCGTTCCAGTAGGTGTCGGCGACCACGACAACGGCATTGCCGTCGATCGCCACGACCTTCTTCACACCCGGCATCTTCTCCACCCGGGCGGCGTCGAAGCTCTTGAGCTTGCCGCCGATCACCGGGCAGGCGCGCACGGTGGCGACCAGCATGCCGGGCATGGTGAAATCGATGCCGTAAAGCTGCTTGCCGGTGACCTTGTCGAGCGTATCGAGCCGCTTCAGCGGCTTGCCTGCGATCTTCCAGTCCTTGGGGTCCTTGAGCTTGACCTCCTTGGGCGGCTCGAGCTGGGCCGCTGCCGCGGCGACCGCGCCGTAGGTCGTCTTCTTGCCCGAGCTGTGGGTGATGACGCCTTGGTCGACCTTCAGTTCACCCGCCGGCACCTTCCACTCGGCCGCGGCGGCGGCGAGCAGCATCTCACGTGCCATGGCGCCGCCTTCGCGAACGTACTGGTTGCTCTCGCGGATGCCGCGGCTGCCGCCGGTCGAGAAGTTCTTCCAGACGCGGTTACGCTTCAGGTTCTCGTTGGGCGTCGGATATTCCCAGGCGACCTTTGCCCAATCGCACTCCAGCTCCTCGGCGACGAGCTGGCAGAGGCCGGTGAGCGTGCCCTGCCCCATCTCGGAACGGGCGATGCGGATCACCACCTTGTCGTCGGGATGGATCACCACCCAGGCGTTGAGTTCCTTCACCGGCGACTGGGCGTCGGCGTCGAACGGAATGGAGAAGCCCAGCGAGAAGCCGCCGGCCACGGCGGCGCTGCTCACCAGGAAGCGGCGGCGGCCGAGCGAGGTCTGATGAATCGTCATGATTGCATCCTCCCCTTAGGCCTTCGACGCGGCATGGATCGCCTCGCGCACCTGCACATAGGTGCCGCAGCGGCAGATGTTGGTCATGGCTGCGTCGATATCGGCGTCGGTCGGGTTGGGCTTGGCGGCGAGCAAGGCGGTGGCCGCCATCACCATGCCGCTCTGGCAGTAGCCGCACTGAGGCACATCGGCCGCCACCCAGGCCGCCTGGATCTTGTTCAGCGTGCCGTTGGCCGCCAGGCCTTCAATGGTCACGACCTTCTTGTTACCGACGGAGTTCACCGGCACCTGGCAGGAACGCGTAGCGACGCCGTCGATCTGGACCGTGCAGGCGCCGCATTGCGCGATCCCGCAGCCGTACTTGGTCCCGGTGAGACCGAGCTGTTCGCGCAAGACCCACAGAAGCGGCGTGCGCGGATCGGCGTTGTGGTTGAGGGCCTTGCCATTGACGTTGATGACAGCCATCCCGGTCTCCCGTTGTTTGGAGGTATATCGCGAGCCTAGCCGAGCGCTCTGCGAGCGGCCAGTGATCGCACGGATTTCACAGATGTGTGATGCCGAAAGCCATCGGCAGTTCAGGTTGCTCGGATGTTGCAGCGCCGGACCGTCGCACAGCACTGTCGCAGGACTGTACCGGCAGATCGCATTTTTTGTCGCCAGTTGTCGTACGCCGAGCCGGCTGGACATTTTGATACATTTGCTGCTCCTCAGCGGAGGGATCGGGCGGGACGAAGCCTGATCGGACGGCCGCGGCCGGGCAGGCGTGCGGTCAGCACGTGGGGAAACGAGCAAAGCCGCTCGTCGGCGGGCGCCTCCGTGGCCAGCATCCGAAAGAGGTCGTCGGAAACGACAAGATCGGTGTCGAGAGCGCGGGTCATTCGCTCGATCCGATTGGCGACGTTCACCGTGTCGCCGAAGGCGCCGAGCTTGCTGTGCCCCGGCAGCCCGATCATGCCGACCACCAGCGGACCGGCATGCATCCCGATGCCGATGCGGGCGGCAGGCAGCGCGGCCGGGCGATCGCGGTTCCAGCACTCCATGGCCTCGCGCATGGCAAAGCCGCAGGAGATCGCATCCTGCAAGATGGAGACCTCCGGATCGGGGGCGATCCACGTCGCCACCGCACCGTCGCCGACATAGTCATCGAGGGTCGCGCCATGACTGGCAATCTGCCTGGCCATTTCCCCGTGAAAGCCCGACAGGAGGGCAAAGACCTCGGCTGGATCGATTTCCTCGGACAGGGTGGTGAAACCCACGATATCGGCAAACAGCACCACGCCGAAAGCCGACTCCATGCGCGGCCAACCGCCGAGCCGATCCGATCGGTCGGAGTTCCATGGCAACTCGAGGGAGCTGCGATGCCTCGAGTCAGCTTGTCCGTGCATCATGTTCGGCCCCTGGTTTTCGATCCGGTAGCGCCAATATGGGAGGCGTCTGTCGCAGGGGTCTGTCCGCGAACGGTGTTTTGAGTCACCGAGTGTCTCAGAAACGCTCGCCGATACATTCTGATAAACTTTTTTCAGGGCGGCTATCTGCATGTTGCAGTAATTCACTGGTCGATTGGACTACACCATGGAACCCGCACCGCACATTGCCCTCGTCGATGACCATCGCGACATCCGCGATCTCGTCAGCAGGTATCTGGGCCAGCATGGCTATCGCGTCAGCGTCGCCGAGAATGGTGCCGCGTTGCGCCGCCTCCTGGAACGCAGCGCGCCGGATCTCGTCGTTCTCGATATCATGATGCCGGGAGAGGACGGACTTTCCGTGTGCCGTCACCTGCGCAGCACGACGAACCTGCCCATCATCTTCCTGACCGCCATGGCCGAGGAGACCGAGCGCATCATCGGGCTCGAGATCGGCGCCGACGATTACCTGACGAAGCCGTTCAATCCCCGCGAACTGTTGGCGCGCATCAAGGCGGTGCTGCGGCGCGTGAACAGCCTGCCACCGCGGCGCGACAAGCTGAAAGCCAAGATGATTTGCTTCGATCGCTGGCTTCTCAATGTGGGACGGCGCGAACTCGTGAACGCCGAAGGTGTCGGCGTGCCCTTGAGCACGGCCGAGTTCCGTCTGCTCAAGGCCTTCGTCGACCATGCCGGCCTGGTGCTGACCCGCGACCAACTCCTCGACCTGACCGCCGGCCGCGCCGCCGAGGCCTTCGACCGCAGCATCGATAATCAGGTCAGCCGGCTGCGCAAGAAGATCGAGCTCGATCCCAAGACGCCCATATTGATCAAAACCCACTGGGGTGGCGGCTACAGCTTCACCCCCGAAGTGGAGGAGGCATGAGGCGGCTTTGGACACGCAGCCTCGCTGCGCAGATCATTGTCGCGATGCTGCTCGCCCTCGGCCTTTCGCAGGTCATCGGGTTCATGATCTCGTGGGATGAACGCGGTCGAGCTCTGTTCATGGCCGCCAAGAGCGAATTCCTCAATCGAACCGCGTCGCTCGCCCAATTGCTCGAGACGACGCCGTCGACCCTCGAGGGCGACATCCTGAATGCCAGCAACACGGCATCCACGCGCTTCTGGGTCACGCGCGACGAGCCTGTCGACAGCACGACATGGCGGCACGAGGCATGGACCGTTCTCGCCCAGCCTCTGCCGACGTTGTCGCAGTCGATCCATGGCCAGCACAGACCGGAGCGACAGGCGTCACAGCCGTCCTATCCCTCGGGCAGCATCGTCGCCGCCGCGGCCGCGATGGCGCACCTGACCTGGGCGACACTTCCGGCGCACGCATGGCCGCTCTCGCGGCCGGCGAAGTTCCTTTATCTCGACGAATCCAAGGGCATGGGGATTGCCGTTCGCCTGGGGACGGGGGCCTGGCTGAACGCGGCCTATTCCAAGGCGATTCCGAATTCCATGTGGACGTCGCAGACGGCGGTTTCGCTCGGCATAACGGCGGTGATCCTTTCCCTGATCGCCGTCTTCGTCGCGCGGAGCATCGCAAGGCCGATGCGCCGTCTCGCGGTCGCGGCGGAGGCTCTCGGCCGCGGCGAATCCATCAAGCCGCTGCCTGAATCGGGGCCTGACGATATCCGGCAGACGGCCGAGGCCTTCAACCGCATGCAGGAGCGCCTGGACCGCTTCGTCAAGGATCGGACGCGCATGCTGGCCGCAATCAGCCATGATCTCCGGACACCACTCACGTCCTTGAGATTGCGCGCCGAGTTCGTCGCCGACCCCGATGTCCAGGAGAAGATGCTGAAGACCATCGGGGAGATTCAGACAATGACGGAAGCCACTCTCGCTTTCGTTCAGGAGGAGGCGACGGCCGAAGCCACGCGCGCCGTCGATCTGTCGGCCCTCGTGGAGAGCCTATGCGACGACCTGGCGGAACTCGGCCGCAACGTCTCCTTCATCGACGGAGCCTCGATCAACTACCGGTGCAGGCCCGACGCACTGCGGCGCGCGGTCCGCAATCTGATCGAAAATGCCGTCCGCTATGGAGAATGCGCCCGTGTCAGCGCCTCGCGCACCGCAAGGAGCATCGACATCGCCATCGAAGACAACGGGCCGGGCATCCCGGACGCTGCCATGGAGCAGGTCTTCGCGCCCTTCTACCGCCTGGAGGATTCGCGCAATCGGGAGACCGGCGGCGTCGGGCTGGGCCTGTCCATCGCCCGCGCCATTGCGCGCCACCACGGCGGCGACGTCGTGCTCACCAACCGGGCAAAGGGACTGCAGGCGACGATCAGCCTGCCACTGCTCAGTTAGCAAGGCTTGCGCCCAGACCCCGTCCCGGGAGATCAGAGCTTGGGCGGCGGATAATACGGCCGATCGCCCAACGCTTGCACGCGCTTCCAGAAGTCGGGGCCGGAAGCCCTGCCGACCTCGTCGAGATCGGCCGCCTGACGCCACATACTCCACGATTGGGGATGAAGCGCGCTCGCAGTGTTCATCTGCCGGTCGCCCTCGACGGGATTGCCGTGGGTGCGCAACCACACGCCAAGGCGGAAGCGGGCATGGGCCTCGGCGATCTCACGCGTCATCTTGGGCAGGCCGGCGCGCGCGGCGTCGGGCGGCAAGGCGTGCTTGCCCGTCGTCACCCAGGCGCGCACAGCATCAAGATAGGCCTGCCGGGCAGCGAGCCTTTCGGCCTGATCCTCGGCCGACATGGTGCGGGTCTGGAGGTCCATGCGCCGGAAGTGGTCGGTGGAGCCGGCGGTCTCGGGCGGCCGCACGATGCGGCCCTGCTCGTCGATCCAGACGGCCTGCGGCACGTTGACGAGGTTGTAGAGATCGCTCAGCCGATGATTTACGTCGATGAGCTGCCAGTAGCTCGACTTGGCCTGCTCGATCCACGGCCGGGCATGTTCGGCGCCACGGCTCTCCTCGGCCACGGCGACCACCATGAACCCCTTGTCCTTGAGCTCATCGTAAAGTGTCTGCCACACGGGCAAGTCGAAACGGCAGCCTCACCAGCTGGCCCAGGTGGCGAGGAAGACCTTCTTGCCGCGAAGTTCGGACAGGGTATGCGGCTTGCCGTCGACATCGGGCAGGATGAAGTCCGGTGCGACGAGGCCTTCCAGGACGGCGTTGCGCTCGTCGGCGGGCGCGCCCAGCGCCCAGACCTCGCCGTCTTCGGCGGCGACCACCGGACCGCCGAGCTTGGTCCAGAAGGCCGCAACGTCGACGTCCTTGCCCTTCACTGCCGTGGCCGGCAGCGGCACGCAGAGGTCGCCTCGGCACATGCCCTCCGGCTTCAGCGTCCAGCCGGTGACCTTTTCGGCATCGGCTGCGCTCATCCAAAGACCGTCGCGCGCGGCGACGGAATACTCTGCGGTTGGCGTCAGGATGGTCGTCATGGCTCATCTCCCGTCGACGACGGTCGACTATTTGGGGACGGAGATCGTCACTTCCTTCGAGGTGATGAATTCCAGCAGAACGGGTACGCCCTTCTTGGTCTGCTCTATGCCACGCTTGATCGCAGGAATGATGTCCTCGGGCTTGGTGATGCGCTCACCATAGCCGCCGAAGGCGCGCGCCATGGCGGCGTAGTCGCCCGAGATGTCGGTCGAGCGATACTTCTCCGTCGAGACCTTCATGATGTGCAATTCGATCGCCATCGAGAAGTTGTTGAGCAGCACCGACATGATGGGGATGCGCTCGCGCACCGCCGTCTCGAAATCCATGCCGGTGAAGCCGATGGCGGCGTCGCCCCACACGTTGATGCAGAGCTTGTCCGGCATGGCGAGCTTGGCGCCCATGGCCAGGCCGAGGCCGTAGCCCAGCTGCGTGGTCTTGCCCCAGCCGATGTAAGTGTGCGGCGCGGTGGTCTTCCAGAACGGCGAGAGCTGGTCGCGCGGGCTCCCGGCATCGTGGGTGATGATGGTGTTGGCCATGTCGACCGTGTGCTGCAGATCCCACAGCACGCGGTAGGGATTGAGCGGCGTGTCGTTGTTGGTGAGCTTGGGCATCCACTCCTTGAGCCACTCGTCGGCGACCGCCTTGATCTCGGCCGCGACCGGGCCGGCATCCTTCTTCTTGGCGCCCGCCGCCTTGCAGGCGGCGATCAGCGCGGCAAGCGTCAGCTTGGCGTCCCCCACAAGCCCGTACTTCGCCGGCACATCTTTGTTGATATGCGCCGGATCGAGGGTGGCATGGATGATGGTCTTGCCCTTCGGCATGGAGATGCCGAAGTTGGTTTCGGTGAACGAGCAGCCGATGCCCAGGATCACATCCGACTGGTCGAGGAACTGACGCACCGCTTTCGGGTAGGCTCGGCCGCCCGAGCCCAGCGACAGCGGATGGCTCTCGTCGAAGCAGCTTTTTCCCTCGAGGCTGGTGCAGACCGGGATGGCCAGAAGCTCGGCCAGTTCCTTCAGCTCGGCATAGGCCTCGGCCCAATGCACGCCCTGGCCGGCGTAGATCACCGGCCGCCTCGCGGCCATCAGCACCTTGGCCGCCTCGGCGACCTGACCGGACTCGGGACCGTACTTCGTGACGACGACGGGCTCGTAGCCCAGCGGGTCGGGCGCGTCCTCGGCATAGGCGTCGGCCGGCAGCTCGACGATCACCGGCGAGCCGCGGCCGTTGCGCAGCATGTTGAACGCGCGGCGCATGATGTTGACGATTTCCTTGCCGTTGGTGATCGGCTCGGCGTGCTTGGCGACGTGCGCCATGGCCAGGGTCGAGTTGAAGTTGGGCGGCACGTGCGCGATGCGCCGCGGATAGCCTTGCGGGATGACCAGCAACGGTACCGATTCGCCGAACGCCTGGGCGACGCCGCCATAGGCGTTCTCCGAGCCCGGGCCGCTCTGCATGCAGAACACGCCCATCTTGCGGCCCTTGGTCAGGCGCGACATGGCGTCGGCCATGTGCAAACCGATGCGCTCCTGACGGACGATGATGGGGCGGATGTCGACCGCGGCGCAGGCTTCGATCAGGTGATTGACCGGGTAGGCGAAGAGGTATTCGACGCCTTCCTTCTTGAGAATGTCGGCGATCGCTGGCCCGGTCTTCATCAGTTCCCCCCTCAGGCTATTTGTTCAGCTCCTTCATAGCACTGTCGAGGCCGCCCAGCGTGAGCGGAAACATGCGATTGGAGCAAAGCTGCTGCAGCAGCTGGATCGAGGGTGTGTAGCTCCAGTGCCGCTCCGGCACCGGGTTCAGCCACACCATGCTGCGGTAGGTGTCGGCCATGCGCTGGATCCAGACCTGCCCGGCTTCTTCGTTCCAGTGCTCCACCGAGCCGCCGGGATAGGCGATTTCGTAGGGACTCATCGAGGCGTCGCCGACGAAGATGATCTTGTAGTCGGGCGGGAAGGTATGGAGCAGCTGTTGCGTCTGGTAGGTGTCGACGTGGCGGCGGCGATTGTCCTTCCACAGCTTCTCGTACAGGCAGTTGTGGAAGTAGAAGAATTCCAGGTGCTTGAACTCAGAGCGCGCCGCCGAGAACAGCTCCTCGCAGACGCGGATATGGGCGTCCATCGAGCCCCCGATGTCGAACAGCAGCAGCAGCTTCACCTTGTTGCGCCGCTCGGGGATCATCTTGATGTCGAGATACCCCGCGTTGCGCGCCGTCGAGCGTATGGTGTCGGGCATGTCGAGCTCGACCTCGGCGCCTTCGCGCGCGAACTTGCGCAGCCGGCGCAGCGCGATCTTGATGTTGCGCGTGCCGATCTCGACCGTGTCGTCGAGGTTCTTGTACTCGCGCTTGTCCCACACCTTGACGGCGCGGCCCTCGCGGTTCTTGTCCTGGCCGATGCGCACGCCCTCGGGATTGAAGCCGTAGGCGCCGAACGGCGAGGTGCCGGCGGTGCCGATCCACTTGCTGCCGCCCTGGTGGCGCTTCTGCTGCTCCTCGAGACGCTTCTTCAGCGTCTCCATCAACTTCTCCCAGCCGCCCATCGCCTCGATCTGGGCTTTCTCCTCGTCGGTCAAGAGCTTCTCGGCGAGCTTGCGCAGCCATTCCTCGGGGATCTCGGCGGCGACGCCCTCGCCTGCCGGCGCCTCGAGCCCCTTGAAGACGTGGCCGAACACCTTGTCGAACTTGTCGAGGTTGCGCTCGTCCTTCACCAGGATGGAGCGCGACAGATAGTAGAAGTCTTCGACGCTGTAGTCGGCGACATGCTTGTCCATCGCTTCCATCAGCGCCAGGTACTCCTTGATGGAGACCGGCACCTTGGCCTGGCGCAGCTCGAGGAAGAAGTTGGTGAACATGCTGTTCTCCTGAGCGGAGCGGCGGGCCTCCCGCGCTCCCGATGACTATTGACGCTGCTCCCGGCGCGCCATGAAGGCCAGACGTTCGAACAGATGCACGTCCTGCTCGTTCTTGAGCAGCGCGCCGTGCAGCGGCGGGATGAGCTGCTTGGAATCCTTGGACCGCAGCGCCTCTGGCGGCATCTCCTCGACCATCAGCAGCTTCAGCCAGTCGAGCAGCTCCGACGTCGAGGGCTTCTTCTTCAGACCCGGGACTTCGCGGATGTCGTAGAAGATGTTCAGCGCCTCGCGCAGCAGGTTGCGCTGCAGGTCGGGGAAATGGACGTCCACGATCTGGGTCATGATCTCGCGATCGGGGAAGCGGATGTAGTGGAAGAAGCAACGGCGCAGGAAGGCGTCGGGCAGCTCCTTCTCGTTGTTGGAGGTGATCATCACCACGGGACGCTGGACCGCCTTCACGACCTCCTGCGTCTCGTAGACGTAGAACTCCATGCGATCGAGCTCGAGCAGCAGGTCGTTGGGGAACTCGATGTCGGCCTTGTCGATCTCGTCGATCAGCAGCACCGGGCGCTTCTCCGAGGTGAAGGCCTCCCACAGCTTGCCGCGCTTGATGTAGTTACTGATGTCCTTGACCCGCTCATCGCCGAGCTGGCTGTCGCGCAGGCGCGAGACGGCGTCGTATTCGTAGAGGCCTTGCTGCGCCTTGGTGGTCGACTTGATGTGCCATTCGATCAGCGGCGCGCCGATCGCCTTGGCGACCTCATGCGCCAGCACGGTCTTGCCGGTGCCCGGCTCGCCCTTGATCAGCAGCGGCCGCTGCAGCGCGATCGAGGCATTGACCGCCACGCGCAAGTCGTCGCTGGCGACGTAGGAATCGGTACCGGTAAATTTCATGATGCAAAATCCAGGTTTCACGGGTGCTTAGAAGATCACCCTAGGGGTGCCCCACCCCCCAAGCAAGACCGCCACCGCAGGTCAGCGGACGCAGAAATAGACGATCGCCGCGGACGCGATGAGGAGTGAGATCGCGAGCCGGCCCGAGCCGAAGC
>JAEZIF010000456.1 GCA_023416135.1 Pseudomonadota bacterium | reverse complement strand
CCGGGGCCCGGCGTAGGAGCCCCCGGCCCCGGCGTGGCGCCCGAAGCAGGCCCAAATCGCGGCGGTCCGGTCAATCGGCCCGGTTTGCGTTGAGAGAAGTTTGATTTCACCGATGGAGGAACAGTCGATGTTCAAGTTCGTTGCTGCAGCCGCATCCTTGACGATCGCATTTGCGGCACCCGCTCATGCCGACGGCGCGGCGGGCAGTGCCTGTGCAGCAAAGCTGACGCCCGACGGCCAGGCCATCTACGCCGCGACCATGGCCCAGAAGCCGACACTGCAGAACCAGCGCGACACGCTGGAAAAGGAGACCAAGAGCCTCGCCTTCAACAACAAGATCGCCCGCGGCAGCGCGCGCGACAACGCCAAGGCTGCGGAAGCGTGCATACTGGCGGCACTGCGATAGACGGCTCCCCTGCTTCGCGAGGCCGTTACCTGCGGACGAGGATCTCCACGTAGGCGCCCTCGCCTTCGAAGCTGCCGACCTCGATGCGCGCCTTGACCTTGTCGTCGATCAAATAGGCACGAACGACCAGGGCGCGCGCCAGCGCGACCTTGCGACCGTCGATGCCGCCGAAGGCGTAGCCGCGCAGCTCGATCTGGCGCACGCCCTTCTCGGCGATGAGCTTGACGACCCGATCGAGCTCCGCCCGCGTGGCATCAGTCAGGTTCGCCGATTGCCCCGCGAAGCCGATGACGGCGAGAGGCGCTCCGGGAGCCGCGGCCGCCGACTCGGCGGGTCGCCCGGCCGCCATGGCGGGACCGGTCGGCGCGGCCAGCGCCGTCACCGGAGGGTTTGCAAAGATCGCCCCGGACATTGGAGCGCCAGATGGCATGCCGGCCGCCTGGTCCGACGCCCCGCCGGCCGGCGGGGTGGAGGCGTTGTCGCGCGACCCGCGCGAACCGCCTTCCGGGATGGGTATGAGGCGGCTCTCGATCGGTCCCGGCGGCGGTGGAGGCAGCTTCGCCGCGCGCTCGGCGGCCTGAGGCGACCCTGGGACCGGCACGCGAGCGGGCCGCACGATCACGACGCCGGAGTCGTTCCAGGATTCTGCTTGCTGCGCGAAGGCCGGAGCGGCGCCGATAACCAGCACGGCGAATGCCACACGGCCGATAGCGACCGCAGACGATGACATGACCGAATACCCTTACGTCGTGGCCAAGCGGGCGACGGCGCCTAGTTAGCAACAAGGGCCGGTCTTGCGAAGCCCGAAACGACGTCGGGAACCGGCACCTACTCGAGCACCGCCGCCTCGCCGGGCCGCGCCTTCGACCGCTTCAGCAGGAAGATCAGCGGCAGCGCGATCAGCGCCACCACCATCATCAGCTTGAAGTCGTTGGCGTAGGCCACGACCATCGCCTGCTTGGTGACCTCGGCATTGAGTGCAGCCTTGCCGAGCGTGGTCGCCATGTCCCAGATGCGCCCCGGAGCCAGCGCCGCCAGCGCATCGTTGTACGGCGTGACTTGGCCGGCGAGCTCGGCATGGACGAGCTGGGTGTTGCGCGTCAGCAGGAAGATCACCAGCGAGATGCCGATCGAGGAGCCGAGGTTGCGCACCAGGCTGTAGAGGGCCGTGCCCTGGGTGCGCAGATGGCCAGGCAGCGTCGCGAAGGTGATGGTGCTGAGCGGAACGAACATGAAGCCGAGCCCCAGCCCCTGCAGGATGCCGGTGCGGATCAGCGTCCATTCCGACACAGCGGGCGTGAAGCCGGTCATCTCCCACAGGACGGCCGCGGTCAGCAGCAGGCCCGAGGCGAGCAGCACGCGCGGATCGACGCGGTTGATCAGGCGGCCCACGATCATCATGGCCACCATGGTGCCCATGCCGCGCGGCGCCAGCACGAGCCCGGCCGTGACCACGGGATAGCCCATCAGGTTCTGCAGGTAGGGCGTGATCAGCGCCAGCGAGGCCAGCAGGATGATGCCGACCACGAAGATGAAGCAGAGCCCGATCGTGAAGTTGCGGTCCCTGAAGATCGAGGGATCGATGAAGGGCTGCTTGACCGTGAAGGTCTGCACGATGAACAGGTAGAAGGCGAGCGCGGCCAGCACCGCCTCGATCCAGATCTCGGTCGAGGAGAACCAGTCGAGCTGCTCGCCTCGGTCGAGCATCATCTGGAACGAGCCGATGGCAAGCGACAGCATGGCGAAGCCGAACCAGTCGAACCCGTTCCTGCTCGTCTTCGTCTCCGCGAGATACGCCGACAGGCCGAGGAAGGTCACGATGCCGATCGGCACGTTGATGTAGAACACCCAGCGCCAGTTGTAGGCCTCGGTCAACCAGCCGCCCAACGTCGGGCCCAGGATCGGCCCCACCATCACGCCCATGCCCCACATCGCCATGGCCGAGCCGTGCTTTTCCTTCGGGTACGAATCGAGCAGCACGGACTGCGACAGCGGCACCAGCGAGGCGCCGAACAGGCCCTGGACGAGGCGAAACGCCACCATCTCCGGCAGGCTCGTGGCAATGCCGCACAGCACCGAGGCCGCGGTGAAGCCCGCGACGGCGATCATGAACAGCCGCTTGCGGCCGAGCCGCGCCTCGAGAAAGCCGGTCAGCGGCGTCGCGATGGCGGCGGCCACGATATAGGAGGTCAGCACCCAGTTGATCTGGTCGGCCGTCGCCGACAGCGAGCCCTGCATGTAGGGCAGCGCCACGTTGGCGATGGTCGTGTCCAGCGCCTGC
>JAEZIF010000422.1 GCA_023416135.1 Pseudomonadota bacterium | reverse complement strand
GCCTGGCGACGGTCTATTTCGCCATGCTGGCGGCGGCGCACTTCGTGTCGTTGGGCATACTGCGCGGCCTTCTGCGCGCCGGCGTTACCGAGGCAGGGGACGCGGTCGCGGCGATGCGGGATCCGCGCCGGTTCTCGACCTTCGATATGGCCATGGCATGGCTGATGGTCGGGCTGGTGGCGCGCTGGTGGGACTAAAGCGGAATGCGATCAGTCGATCAACGGACCCGCCGAAAGACGGCGCAACACTCGCCATTGAAGAGAGCATCGCACTCGTAAGAGAAGCCAGCCTTCAGGAGGACGCGTTCGGAAGGTACGTTGCCCTTCATGACGATTCCGACGAGGCTCGGCTCGGAACATCTCGTTTCCCAGATCTCGACCAGCGCCTGGGTGATCTCGGTGGCGAACCCTTGCCCCCAGGCGCTTCGCACGAAGCTGTACGCGACTTCCAGCTGGCGGGCGCCTTGCAGTTCGACGTAACGCAAACCGGCGCGGCCCATGAACATCCCGTCACATGTTCTGAGCGTCCACAGGCCGACACCGTGATCGGTCCAGTGACGCAGATTGGTCTCCATGTAGGCAGCCGTTACCGCCGGCGTCCTGATGCCTCCGAGAAAGCGCGACACCTCGCCGTCAAGATGAAGCTCCACGAGGTCGGGCAGATCATCACGCGAGAGCCTCCTGGCGCTCAGTCGGGAAGTCGCAAACGAGTCCATTTGCGGTCAGATCTCGATTCGGCTGCCGAGCTCGACGGTGCGGTTGGCCGGCAGGCCGAAGAAGTCGGCGGCGCTGACGGCGAAGCGGGTCAGCATCAGGAAGAGTTTCTGCTGCCAGCGCGGCAAGACCGGCGTGGTCGCCTCGACATAGGTGTTGCGGCCGACGAAATAGGAGGTGCGCATCGGGTCGAAGGGAATGCCCTTGTCGGTGAGCGGTGCCAGGTCGCGCGGTATGTCGGGCTGCTCCATGAAACCGTAATGCAACACGACGCGGTGGATGCCCTTGCCGAGATGGTCGGCCTCGGCGCGCTGGTCGCGGGCGATGTAGGGCACGTCTCCCACTGCGATGGTCAGCAGCACGACGTGCTCGTGCAACACCTCGTTGTGCTTGAGGTTGTGGAGCAGGCAGCCCGGCGCGTTGTCGGGGACGGGCGTGAGATAGACCGCCGTTCCCTGCGGACGATGGACGCGACCGGGGCTGATGCTGCCGATCAGCTCTTCGATGGGCAGCGTGCCGGCTTTCTCGATCACGAGGCCGGCGGCGCGACCCTTCATCCAGGTCCACATGGTGGTGAAGATCGCGACGGCGATGACGATCGGCACCCAGCCACCGTCGTGGAATTTCAGCATGTTGGCCGTGAGCAGCGTCGTGTCGACAGCCAGGAAGACGGCGAACACCGGGATGGCGAGCGGCCACCGCCATTTCCAGCCGCGCACCGCGAGCGCGAGCACCAGGATGGTGGTGACCAGCATGGTGCCGGTGACGGCGATGCCGTAGGCGGCGGCGAGATTGGTCGACGACTTGAAGAACACCACCAGCGCGACGACGCCCGCCAGGAGCAGCCAGTTGACCGCCGGCACGTAGATCTGGCCGTACTCGCTTTCCGAGGTGTGGTCGACGCGGATGCGGGCGCTCAGGCCCAGCAGCGCCGATTGCTGCGCCATCGAGAAGGCCCCCGAGATGGTGGCCTGAGAGGCGATGACGGTGGCCATGGTTGCCAGAACGACCATGGGAAAGAGCGCCCATTCCGGCGCCAGCCGGAAGAAGGGGTTGTCGATGGCGGCGGGATCGTTGAGCAGCAGCGCGCCCTGGCCGTAGTAGTTGCCGAGCAGCGCCGGCAGCACCAGCCACAGCCAGGCGCGGCGGATCGGCGTGCGGCCGAAATGGCCCATGTCGGCATAGAGCGCTTCCGCGCCAGTCACCGCCAGCGTCACCGCGCCCAGGGCCAGCAAGGTGACGATGCCATGCTGAAAGGCGAAGGCGAGCGCGTGATGGGGCAGGAAGGCCGACAGCACCTGGGGCGCATCGACGATCTGTCGCAAGCCCAGGACAAAGAGCACGATGAACCAGACCAGCGTGATCGGCCCGAACCAGCGGCCGACGCCGGCCGTGCCGAAGCGCTGGACCGCGAACAAGGCGACCAGGATGCCGATCGAAATGGGCAGCACCAGCGGTCCCAGCGCCGGCGTGGCGACCTTGAGACCCTCGACGGCGCTCAGCACCGAGATCGCGGGTGTCAGCAGGCAGTCGCCGTAGAACAGGGCGGCGCCCAGCATGCCGAGGACGAGGTAGAAGCGGCGCCGGCGCGGGTTGATCGCCGACTGGCGCGACACCAGGGCCATCAGGGCGAGCACGCCGCCCTCGCCGCGGTTGTCGGCCCGCATGACCACGACCACGTACTTCAGGGTGACGATGACGATCAGCGCCCAGGTGATCAGCGACAGAATGCCGAGCACGTTCTCGTGCGTGGGCTGCAGCCCGGTGAACTCGCTGAAGCATTCCTTGACGGTGTAGAGCGGGCTGGTGCCGATGTCGCCGAAGACGACGCCCAGCGCCGCCAGCGTGAGGGCGGCGGTGCGCTTCTGACCGGCGGGCTGTGCCGTCGCTGCTGTGCCGGACATGACCCTGGAGCGCTCCCCGTCGAAACCGCGCGCGATATTGCGCGGTAGGACGGGAGGGGCAAAGCGAAATTGCCCGGTGACGTTCCTGCGGGCTTCCTATGCGGCTCAGAACGTCTTGGAGATGGTGAAGATGGCGCGCGCGTCGCAGTTCATGGTGGCGGCGCACGTGCCCGGATCGAGGTTGGTGTCGACATAGGCGATGGAAAGGTCGACGCCGTAGACCGTGGCAGTGAAGCCGATCTGCCAGTCCCAGTAGTTGTTGTTGCCGATGCCGTAGTTGGTGAAGCGCTCGACATACTGGTTGCCGACCGCACCATAGATCTTGAAAGCGAAATTTTCGTTGAAGGTGTAAGGGATCGGCAGCGTGACCTGACCCCACTTGTACCAGGCGATGCCCGAGTTGGCGTAGAAGTTGGGGCTGTAGCGCACGGCGCCCTGGACCTGGGCGACGCCGAAGTCGTAGCCGAGCACCAGGCCGAACTCGTTGAAGTCGTAGAACAGGTCGGACGGCGCACCGAGATAGTTGTAGCGGATATAGCCCAGGTCGCCGGTGAACTTGCCATCGAACGCCTTGAGCCTGAGGCCGGCGATGAGGTCGATCTCGGCGATCGTGGGATTGGTGTTGCCGAAATAGACGTTGCTGCCCCAGGCGCCGAC
>JAEZIF010000415.1 GCA_023416135.1 Pseudomonadota bacterium | reverse complement strand
CATGATCGAGCAGCGGCGCGCCCAGATCATCGCCTCGATCAACCAGTCCAACCAGCGTCCGGGCGCGGTCGCCTCGCGCACGCTGATGGAGACCGAGTTCGCGGGCCATCCCTATGCCAACGACCCGGACGGCACGCCCGACGACCTGAAGAAGCTGTCGCAGCAGGACCTGAAGCAGCGCGCCGCCTCCCTGCTGATCCGCGACGGCCTGATCGTTGCCGCCGTGGGCGACATCGAGGAGGCCGATTTCGCGCGCCTGCTCGACCATGCCTTCGGCAGCCTGCCGGTCGGCACGCCGCCGTCTTTGCCGCCCGAGTGGAAGCCGCCGACCAAGGCGCGCACCATCGTGGTCGAGCGGCCGGTGCCGCAGAGCACGGCCTTGCTGGCGCTGCCCGGCGTCGCCCGCGACGATCCCGACTGGTACGCGGCGCTGATCATGAACCATATCCTTGGCGGCAGCGGCCAGCAGTCGCGGCTGTTCAGCGAGGTGCGCGAGAAGCGCGGGCTCGCCTACGGTGCCTCGTCGAGCCTGCGCGTCTACAAGCGCGCGGCGCTGCTCGTGATGTCGACGGCGTCGGCCAACGAACGCATCGCCGAGGCGCTGCGCGTGGTGAAGACCGAGCTGGCGCGGCTTCGCGTCGACGGTCCGACCGAGCAGGAACTCGCCGATGCCAAGACCTATCTCGCCGGGGCGCTGGCCCTGTCGCTCGATTCGTCGGGCGCCATCGCGGGGCTCCTGCACTCCATGCAGGTCGACAATCTCGCGCCCGACCATCTCACCAAGCGCGCCGCGCTGATCGCGGCGGTCAAGATCGACGATGTCCGCCGTCTCGCACGTCGTCTGTTGCGCGACGAGGCGCTGACCACGGTCGTCGTCGGCAAGCCCGTGGGCGTGACCGCAGATCCGTAGTCGGGCAGCCTGACCCGCCAGTATCTTTCCCAGAGCCGGCCAGCGTAAGATGAGGGCGCCCATGAGCGCGCTCCGCCGCCTTCCATCGACCCTGGTCAACCGCATCGCCGCGGGCGAGGTGGTCGAGCGTCCGGCGAGCGCGGTCAAGGAACTGGTCGAGAACGCGATCGATGCCGGCGCGCATCGCATCGCCGTCGTCCTGAAGGAAGGCGGCCGCAGCTTCATCTCGGTGGTCGACGACGGCGTGGGCATGACGCGCGAGGAGATGGCGCTTGCCGTCGAGCGTCACTGCACGTCCAAGCTTCCCGACGACGACCTGAGCGAGATCCGCACGCTCGGTTTTCGCGGCGAGGCCTTGCCCTCGATCGCCTCGGTCAGCCGTTTCGTCCTGACGTCGCGGCCGGCCGGCGCCGACACCGCCTGGAGTCTCGACATCGAAGGCGGCGCCAAGGGCGAGGCGCGGCCGGCGGCGCATCCTGCCGGCACGCGCGTCGAGGTCCGCGATCTCTTCTTTGCGACGCCCGCCCGTCTGAAGTTCCTCAAGGAGCCGCGCACCGAATCCGGCCATGTCGCCGACGCACTGCGGCGCCTCGCCATGGCCCATCCCGCCATCGCCTTTCGCCTGGAAAGCGAGGAGCGCACGCTGGTCGACCTGCCGGCGGCCAATCCCTCGTTGCTCGACAAGCCAGGCGCGGCGCGGCTGGAGCGCCTGGCGGCCATCATGGGCCGCGAGTTCGCCGACAATGCGGTGGCGATCGACGCCAACCGCGAGGGTTTCAGGCTCACGGGCTTCGCCGGCCTGCCGACGCTCAACCGGCCGACCGGCCAGCATCAGTATCTCTTCGTCAACGGCCGGCCGGTGCGCGACAAGCTGCTGGCCGGCGCGGTACGTGGCGCCTACCAGGATTTTCTGGCGCGCGATCGTCATCCCATGGTGGCGCTGTTCCTCGACGCGCCGACCGCGATGGTCGACGTCAACGTCCATCCCGCCAAGACCGAGGTGCGCTTCCGCGACGCCGGCATCGTGCGCGGCCTGATCGTGGGGGCGCTGCGCACCGCGCTGTCGGCCGCCGGTCATCGCGCCAGCACGACGGTCGCCGATGCGGCGCTCGGCGCTTTCCGGCCGCACACCGGCTATTCGACGCCGCTTCCGATGGGGGGTGGTCGCTCCGTATCCGTGCCGCGAGGCCTTTCCGAAGCGGCCATGCAGTTCGTGGCACCGTTCGATGCGCCATCGGCTCGCGTCGAGACGCCGGCCGAGGCGCCGAACGGCAACGGCCAGCACTATCCGCTGGGCGTGGCGCGCGCCCAGCTGCACGAGACCTACATCGTCGCCCAGACCGACCAGGGCGTCGTCATCGTCGACCAGCATGCCGCCCACGAGCGGCTGATGCACGAGCGCCTGAAGGATCAGTTGCAGGCCGACGGCGTGAAGCGCCAGGCCCTGCTGCTGCCCGAGGTTGTCGAGATCGGCGAGGACGGCGCGCGCCGCCTGGCGCAGCGCGCCGACGAGCTTGCCGAGATGGGCCTGGTGCTGGAGCCGTTCGGCCTGGGTGCAGTGGTCGTGCGTGAAACACCCGCGGTGCTGGGCGAGGTCGATGTCCAGGGCCTGGTGCGCGATCTCGCCGACGAACTCGGCGAGATGGGCGATCATCTGGCGCTCAAGGAGAAGATCGAGGAAGTGTGCGGCACACTGGCCTGCCACACCTCGGTGCGCGCCGGCCGCCGCCTCACGGTCGAGGAGATGAACGCCCTGCTGCGGCAAATGGAGGCGACACCTCACTCCGGACAGTGCAATCATGGCCGGCCGACCTATGTGGAGCTGAACTTGGCCGACATCGAGCGACTGTTCGGAAGACGATGAAGCGAATCCTGTTCCTCACGTTCCTGTTGGTTGCGACGACCCAGGCGTTCGGCCAGTCGACGCCGACCTCGCCCCTCGACGGTCAATGGCGCGGCAAGAGCGACGGCGGCTCGTGCAATGCCCCGCTCGAATTCGTCATCGTGATCGAGAACGGCTTCGTCGACGGCTCGGCCTACGACACGACCGCGCAGGGTCCGGTGCCCAACCTGAAGAAGGCGCCGCCGCCCGCACCGACGCCCAGCCTGTGGCAGATCCATGGTGTCGCCAAGCCGAGCGGCCCCTTTACCCTGCTCGGCGTCGCGTCGGTCAAGGCCTCCGACCGACGCGAGGGCAAGTTCACGGGCCGCGGCGAGGGCGGCAGTCTCGTCATCAGCGAGAACAGCGGCTGCCGGCGCACCGCGCGGCTGGCCAGAGGCTGACGGCTCCACCGGAAGAGATCCGGCAGTCCATTCTGCGCGAACGCGCTAACTGCAGAAGATCTTCTCCTCGACGCCGGCGAGCAGCCGGAAGAAGGCGTCCTGCGGCTTCTCGAGCACGAACATCGCCTTGGCGTCGAGCCCGAGATTGATCCCGCGCAGCACCGCGCCGCTCACGCCATGGCCGACCACGACCGTGCGCGTTTTGGAGGCGATGATCTCGGCCAGCACCGCGTCCGAGCGGCGGCGCAGCTCGGCGTGCGTCTCGCCGCCGGGCGGGCAATAGCCATGCGGATCGGCGCGCCAGTCGGCGAGCGCCGTGGGATGCGTGAGCTCGATCTCCTTCCAGCTGAAGCCTTCCCACTGGCCGTAGCCCAACTCGGCCAGCCGCAGATCGTCGCGCCACTCCCCGGGATCGAGGCCGAGCTCGCGGCCGACGATCTCCGTCGTCTCGCGCACGCGGCCGAGCGGGCTGCGCAGGAAGGTCGTGGGGCCGGGCGTGCGCGCAAGCTCGGCCTTGAGCGTGCGGCCCATCGCCAGCGCCTGTGCGCGGCCGCGTTCGGTGAGCGCCGAATCCTTGGTGCCCTGCATGCGCCGCTCGGTGTTCCACGCCGTCTCGCCGTGGCGCAGCATGTAAAGGGGAGCACTCAGCGTCACGGCTTGCCTCGCAGGATCACGATCTTGGCGGCACCATAGCGGCGCTCGTCGATCACCTCGAAGCCCGCCGGCGTGGTGATGTCCTCGTTGTGCGCCAGCTCGACGGTGACGATGGCGTCGGGCGCCACCCAGCCCGCGGCGGCGAGGGCGCTCAGGGCCGGTGCCGCCTGTCGCGAGCGATAGGGCGGATCGAGGAAGACCAGGTCGCAGGGCTCGCGGCCGGGCGGTGGCCGTGTCGCATCGCCGCGCACGATCTTGGCAGCGCCGGTCTCGCCGAGCCTGGCGACGTTCTCGCCGATCAGCCGGATCGCAGTCGCGTCGTTGTCGAGGAAGGTCGCGTGCGCGGCGCCACGCGACAATGCCTCGAGCCCCAGCGCACCCGAGCCCGCGAAGGCGTCGAGGACGCGCACATCGATCAGGGGCGAGGTGCCGTCGTCGCGCCAGTTGGCGTGCGCCAGGATGTTGAACAGTGCCTCGCGCGCGCGGCTCGCCGTCGGCCGGGTGCCCTGGCCTTCGGGAGCGGCAATGGTGCGGCCGCGGTGTTTGCCGCCGACGATCTTCAGCATCAGTGCCGCCGTCTTTGAGACTTCGGCTTGGCCCAGCCCGCCTTGCGCGGCGGCGACTTGACGCCCAGCAGGCTGGCGAGCGCCTGTTGAGGCACCTCCTCGACCTGGTTGCGGTCGAGCTCGCCGAGATAGAAGGGGCCGAAGGCGACACGGATCAGGCGCATGACCGGCAGGTCGAGATGCGCGAGCACGCGGCGCACCTCGCGGTTCTTGCCTTCGGCGAGCGCGATCTCCAGCCAGGCATTGGTGCGCTGCTGGCGCTCGAGCCTGGCCTGGATGGCGCCGTAGCGCACGCCCTCTATGGTGATGCCGTTGGCGAGCGCCGCGAGCCGCGCCTCGTCGACCATGCCGTGCACGCGCGCGCGATAGCGGCGGGTCCAGCCGTTGGCCGGCAGCTCCAGCTGCCGTGCCAGTCCGCCGTCGTTGGTGAGCAGCAGCAGGCCCTCCGACATGAAGTCGAGCCGGCCCACGGTGACGACGCGCGGCATGCCCTTGGGCAGCGAATCGAAGATGGTCGGCCGGCCTTGCGGATCGCGCGCCGTCACCAGCTCGCCCGTGGGCTTGTGATAGCGCCACAGCCGCGCACGGTCGGCGTCGGGCAGGGCCTTGCCGTCGACCTCGATCCTGCTCTTGTCGGTGACGGTGAAGGCCGGCGTGTCGAGCACCTTGCCGTCGACCTTGACGCGGCCGGCGGCAATCCAGCGCTCGGCGTCGCGCCGCGAGCAGAGCCCCGCGCGTGCCAGCCGCTTGGCTATTCTTTCGGGTTCACTCACTTCGTTGCTGCCGCTCCCAGGAAGGCGCGGAAGAGTCTGGCGTCGCCCTCGGAGATCAGGAATTCGGGATGCCACTGCACGCCGATGCAGAAGCGATAGCGCGGCGCCTCGATGCCTTCGATGACGCCGTCGGGCGCGGTGGCGTTCACCACGATTCCGTCCGGCGCATCGGCGGCCGCCTGGTGGTGCGCGCTGTTCACCTGCAATTCGTCGGCGCCGACGATGCCGTGCAACTGCGTGCCCTTGGCGACCGTCACCCGGTGGCCGGGCTCGTTGCGTGGATTGGGCTGCTCGTGCGCCAGCGCCTCGGCAATGGCGTCGGGGATGTGCTGGATCAGCTTGCCGCCCAGCACGACATGCAGGAGCTGCTGGCCGCCGCAGATGCCCAGCACCGGCTTGTTCTGGTCGAGCGCACCCCTGGTGACGGCGAACTCGAAGGCGGTGCGGCGGTCCTTGGTGATCACCGTGGCGTGCTTGGACCCGCCGCCATAGTAGGAGGGATCGACGTCGAAGGCGCCGCCGGTCACGACCAGGGCATCGATGCGCTCGAGATAGTCGCCGACACGGTCGGGCTCATGCGGCAGGGCCACGGGCAGGCCGCCCGCGGCGTCGATCGCGTCGAGATAGTTCTGGCGCAGCGCATACCAGGGAAACTTGGAGTAACCGCCGGGCTTTTCCGCATCCAGGGTCACGCCGATCAGGGGACGGGGCATGCGCGCGAGGATATCACACTTTACGACTTCGCCGTGATGTTGCGTGGCACGTCCTTGAACGGCTTGTTGGTGTCGACGCTGGGCTCCTTGGGCATCTTCAGGACGCGCTCGGAGATGATGTTGCGCTGGATCTCGTCGGTGCCGCCGGCGATCGAGGTCGCCGGCACGGAGACCAGGATCTCGGCGATGATGCCGCCCATCGGGCTGTCCTCGCCCGTCAGCAGGGCATCGGCGCCCGAAAGATAGGTGTGCACCCGAGCCGCCTGGCGCGCGACATGGCTCGACACCAGCTTGCCGAGCGAGCCTTCCGGACCCTGCGGCTTGCCCTGTGCCTGCGCCGCCCGCGCGCGCCGTGCGGTCCATTCGGCCGACTTGGCCATGACCAGGAGCTTGGCGATCTCCTGGCGAATGACGGGATCCTTGATCTTGCCCGTCGCCTTCGCGCGCTCCATCACCAGGTCGACGCGCCCGGCGCGTTGCGGATACCACTTGTAGGGCTCCATGGTGGAGGCGATCTCGGCCTTCTCCTCCTCGTAGATGCGGCCCTTGCGGTCGGAGGCCTGCGCCCAGCTCCGCAGGCCGTCGGCGCCGCGGCGTTCGTGCATCAGGGTGGTGGTGGCGACCGTCCAGCCGTCGCCCACGTCGCACACCATCATCTCCGGCTCGACGATGGCATCGGTGAAGAACACCTGGTTGAACGAGGCATGGCCGTTCATCTGCTTCAGCGGATGGACCTGAACGCCGGGCTGCTTCATGTCGAGGATGAAGTAGGCGAGCCCCTTGTGCTTGGGGACATCCCAGTTGGCGCGCGCCAGCAGCAGCCCCCAGTGCGCCTTGTGGGCACTGGTCGTCCACACCTTCTGGCCGTTGATCACCCACTGATTGCCGCGGCGGTCGGCGCGCGTCACCGCACCTGCCATGTCCGACCCGCTGCCCGGCTCGCTGAACAGCTGGCACCAGGTGTCCTCGCCGGTGAGGATGCGGCGCAGGAACTTCTCCTTATGCAGGTC
>JAEZIF010000285.1 GCA_023416135.1 Pseudomonadota bacterium | reverse complement strand
CCCGGCGGCGGCTGAGGCGCCGTGGGTGCCGGTGGCGGCGGGGTCAGCCGTTCGGCCGGTGGATGCGCGGGCACCGACGCTTCGCGTGGAGCTGCGGCCACCTCTTGGCTGCCTTCGCCAGCCACCTCGAGGCGCACCAGCTCGGCACCGACCGCCAGCGTCGTGCCGACCTCGCCGCCCAGAGCCAGAACCTTGCCCGCGACCGGCGACGGGATCTCGACGGTCGCCTTGTCGGTCATGACCGCGGCGAGGATCTGGTCCTCGAGCACCGACTGGCCGACCTCGACATGCCATTCGACGATCTCGGCTTCGGCCACGCCCTCGCCGACATCGGGAAGCTTGACGATGCGGGTCCCCATGTCAGGCCTCCATCACGGCCTTGAGCGCGCGGCCGACGCGCGCGGGCCCGGGAAAGTAGTCCCACTCCTGGGCGTGAGGATAGGGCGTGTCCCAGCCGGCAACGCGCATCACCGGCGCCTCGAGATTGTAGAAGCAGTTCTCCTGCACGAGCGCACTCAGCTCCGCGCCGTAACCCGAAGTCAGCGTCGCCTCGTGGACGACGACGCAGCGACCGGTCTTCTTCACCGACGCCACGATCGTCTCGAGGTCGTAGGGCAGCAAGGTGCGCAGGTCGATGATCTCGGCATCGACGCCGGTCTCCTCGGCTGCGGCCTCTGCGACATAGACCATGGTGCCGTAGGCCAGCACCGTCACCGCCGCGCCCTCGCGCCGGATCGCGGCCTTGCCCAGCGGCACCGTGTAATGGCCGTCAGGCACCTCGCCCTGCGGATGCCGCGCCCACGGTGTCACCGGCCGTTCGTGATGGCCATCGAACGGACCGTTATAGAGGCGCTTGGGTTCGAGGAAGATCACCGGATCGTTGTCCTCGATGGCGGAAATCAGCAGGCCCTTGGCGTCGTAGGGATTGGACGGCACCACGGTCTTCAGGCCCGACACGTGGGTGAACAGGGCCTCGGGACTCTGGCTATGCGTCTGGCCGCCGAAGATGCCGCCGCCGGTCGGCATGCGCACGACGATGGGTGCGGTGAACTGGCCGTTGGACCGATAGCGCAGCCGCGCCGCCTCCGACACGATCTGGTCGTAGGCCGGATACATGTAATCGGCGAACTGGATTTCCACGCACGGCCGCAGGCCATAGGCGGCCATTCCGACGGCAGCGCCGACGATGCCCGATTCGCTGATCGGCGCGTCGAAGACGCGATTCGAGCCGAACTTCTGCTGCAGCCCCTGGGTGCAGCGGAACACGCCGCCGAAATAGCCGACGTCCTCGCCGAACACGACGACGTTGTCGTCGCGCTCCATGCACACGGTCATGGCGTCGCGGATCGCCTCGACCATGGTTTTACGCGGCATGGGTCGGCCTCATCAGCATATGCGCCACGGAGTGGCGCCCTCCCGGCAAAGACAGCATCACACCCCTCCCTGCTGGCGCTGGCGGCGCAGGTGCGGTGGCATCTCCTCGAACACGCCCTCGAACATGTCGCGCGCCGAAGGGTGCGGGCCGGTATGCAAGGTGCCGTGGCTCTCGGCTTCCTTCTGCACGGCGATGACCTCGGACATGATCTCGGCTTCGGCCTGCTTGTGGCGCTCCTCCGACCAAAAGCCGCGCAGGATCAGATGGTTCTTCAGCCGCAACACCGGATCGCCCAGCGGCCAGGCGTCCGACTCGGTCTTCGGCCGGTAGGCCGAGGGATCGTCCGAGGTCGAATGCGCGCCGACACGGTAGGTGACGTATTCCACCAGCGTCGGCCCGAGATTGCGCCGCGCCCGCTCGACCGCCCACTTCGCCACGGCATGCACCGCCGGATAGTCGTTGCCGTCGACCCGCAGCGCCGGGATGCCGAAGCCCAGGCCGCGGGCGGCGAAAGTGCCCGAGCCGCCGCGGGCGATGCCCTGAAAGGTCGAGATCGCCCATTGATTGTTGACGATGTTCAGCACCACCGGCGCCTTGTAGGTCGAGGCGAACACCAACGCGGCATGGAAATCCGACTCGGCGGTCGAGCCGTCGCCGATCCAGCCGGCAGCGATCCTGGTGTCGCCTTTCATCGCCGACGCCATCGCCCAGCCGACCGCCTGGATGTACTGCGTCGCGAGGTTGCCCGAGATCGAGAAGAAGCCGTGCTCGCGCGAGGAGTACATGACCGGGAGCTGCCGGCCCTTCATGGGATCGAGCTCGTTGGAATAGATCTGGTTCATCATGTCGAGCATGGGATAGCCATCGGCGATCAGAAGCCCCGCCTGGCGGTAGGTCGGGAAGTTCATGTCGCCGGGCTCGAGCGCCTTGCGGAACGCACAGCTCACCGCCTCCTCGCCCATGTGCTGCATGTAGAACGACGTCTTGCCCTGACGCTGTGCCATCTGCATGCGCGCATCGAAGGCGCGCAGGGTCATCATATGGCGCAGGCCCTCCAGCAGTTCGGCGTCGCTCAGCAGGCCGGACCACGGACCGACCGCCTGGCTGTTGCGGTCGAGCACTCGGATGATCTTGAAGGCGTGGTCCCTGATCTTCTCGGGCGCCACGTCGACCGGCGGCCGCTCGACTTCGCCCGCGCGGCTGATCTTCACATCGCTGAAGTCCGGCGTGCCGCCGGGCCGGACGGCCGGAGCCGGTACGTGAAACGTCAGCGGTTTCGATTCGGACATCACGGGCTCCTTCTCGGCCGCAGGGAACACCATGCCGAACCGCCTATCAACGGCGCAGCCCGCTGTTTCCCCCAGAAGCAACTTCGTTCAAGGCGCCGCAACGGCGCCGGAAACAATCGTCCATCAGGAGACGCGCACTTCGACGCCAAGTTGCTTCAGGATTTCCGACTGCTCGCTGTCGCTGATCCTCATTCCGGCATAGTCGGCGACGAGGGCGAGGTTCAGGCCGCCCAGGCTGGATCCGCGAAGATCGGCTTGCCGAAGCTTGGCGCGATCCCACTCGGCACGGTCGAGTCCGCAGGCCAGCATGGTGGCATGGCTGAGGTCGGTGTCGATGAACGACGCTTCCGACAACTTGCATGACCGGAACTGGCAGTTCTCCAGATTGAGGCCGGAGAGATCGGCGAAGCTCAGGTTACACCCCTCGAAAACCGCCTTGGTCAGCACTGAGCGTCGGGAGATCGCCTTGGTGAAGGTCGACTGGCGGAAGCTCGTGCCCCGCAAGCTGGAATCCACGGCGTTGAGATCATAGAGATCGCAGCGCTCGAACGTGCCGGTCGCGAAGTTGCACTTGGTGAGCTGGGCGCCGTGCATATCGCAAAAGGCGAAGGTGCAGCCCTTACGCGTGCCGGCATCGAAAGCCGAGCAGCCGCTGAACCGCGTCTTGCCGAGCTTGCAGCGCGCGACGCGCATCGGCTCGAATGTGCAGTCGTTGAACTCGGCCTGCGAGAAATCGGCGCCACGGATGGGCCCCTGGAAGCGGCAGCGCTCGAAGCGGGCCTCCGCGAAGTCGAGCTCGTCGAGGGCGACGTCGGCCGCGAAGGGCATGCCGCTGAAGGTCCGGTCGCCCGACAACCGGGCCAACAGGTCTTCCCGGGAGATCGGGTGATGAGTGGTACCGGCCATCCGATCAGGATAGCATCGTGGGCAGCGTCGACGGTACAGCGTGGAGAAGAACACATGCCCGTGCGCATCATCGGGATGATCGGCGTGGCGCCGCCCAGCGGCGAGGCCACGGTCCACATCATCAAGGGCGGCATCTCGGCCCCCTATCTCAGATCCTACGCACAGGCGCATGACAGGGCGGGTTTCGACCTGGCGCTGGTCGGCTACACGGCCTCGTCGGCCGAGGGTTTCCTGGTGGCACAGCATGCCGCCCTTCACACAGAGCGGCTGGGTTTCCTGATCGCCCATCGCCCGGGCTTCGTGGCGCCGACGCTGGCCGCGCGCAAGATCGCGACCTTCGACCACCTGACCGAGGGTCGCGTCGCCATCCACATCATCGCCGGCGCCAGCGACGCCGAGCAGGAAGGCGACGGCGACTTCGCGCCTAAGGACGTGCGCTATCGCCGGGCCGCCGAGTACATCGAGGTGATGAAGCTGGCCTGGACGACTCCCCGGCGCTTCGACTTCACCGGCGAGTTCTATCGCGTGCGCGGCGCCAAGTCCGACGTAACCCCCTTCCAGAAGCCGCATCCGCTGCTGTTTTTCGGTGGATCGTCGGAAGGCGCGCTGGCCATGGGCGCCAGGCATTGCGACGTGTTCGCCATGTTCGGCGAACCCTTGGCGCCGACCGCCGAGCGCATCGCGGAGTTCCGCGCCCGCGCCGCCGCCTTCGGCCGCACGCCCACGTTCAACATGTCGTTCCGCCCGATCCTGGCCGCTACCGAGGGCGCCGCCTGGGACCGCGCCCGGCGCATCCTGGCCTCGGTCCAGAAACCCGGCGATCCGACCGGGTTCGGCAACAACAAGAAGCCGCTCGACCAGTCGGCCCGCCGCCTGCTCGACTTCGCCGCCGCCGGCGAGACGCACGACGAGCGACTGTGGATGCCGATCGCCGAGGCAACCGGCGCCATGGGCAACACTTCCTGCCTGGTCGGCACGCCGGAGCAGGTCGCCCGGGCGATGCTGGAATACTACAAGCTCGGTATCCACTCGTTCCTGATCAGGGGCTTCGATCCCTACGATGACACGATCGACTTCGGCCGCGAGCTGATCCCGCGCCTGCGGGCCGGCGCCGCAGAGCTGGATCACGCGAAGGCGGCATAACCTTCCCGCCCGCAGCATACGATCGGATGATCGGAGCCTGAGCAGGCAGGCAGGCTTCACCATAGCGATAACTCGAGAAGCTGTCAATAACGACCGTTATTGACGATCCAGTTTCGTTCTCGTGGATTTTTTCGTGCCATGAGGGGGTACACCTTGGGGGCAGCGTCGGGTGCCATTACCATCGTTGGTATCGGGTTCCTCCCCATGCCAGCAGTGACGTCACCTCTCGAGTTCACCGGCCTGCTGGTCGACTACTGCCGACGGCACGACATCCGCTTCAACATTCCGGATTTCCAGTTCATCAGCAGCAGCGCCATCAGGGAGCTGGCCACCTACCGGTCGCCGGCCGTCGTCAAGTACGTGACTCCTTGTGTGAAGACCGGGCTGCTCGAGGCGACGTGCTGAAGTCACGCTTCCCGCCCGCGACGACAGGCGCACAACTGCGTCGACCGCGCACTCACGCGCTGGCCAGGTGAGTGCGAATGTCTGCGACCAGGGCAGAAGCCGCCGCATCCCAGCGATGCCGCGGGCGCGCCGCGGCGATCGCATTGTCGGCAACGCTGCGGCCGGGCTTGCCGGCCAGCACGACGACGCGGTCGGCGAGATAGATCGCCTCGTCTATGTCGTGGGTGACGAACAGGATCGTCTTGCCCGTGACCTGCCAGATGCGGATCAGCTCATCCTGCAGCGCTTCGCGCGCGATGGCATCGAGTGCCGAGAATGGCTCGTCCATCAGCAGCACCTCGGGCTCGACGGCAAGGGCGCGCGCCAGCGCCACCCGCTGCCGCTGTCCGCCCGAGAGCTGATGAGGCCAGCGCTGGGCGAGATCGGCAAGGCCGACGATCCGTAGCGCCTCGAGCGCCCGGCTCCGCCGTTCGCGCCGCGCCAGGCCGCTCCCCTCCAGGCCGAAAGCGACGTTGTCGATGACGCGGCGCCATGGCAGCAGGCGCGAATCCTGGAAGACCAGCGCCACCGGCTGGCGCGCTGTCGAGCGGGTGGCCAGGGAGACGCGGCCGGCGCTCGCCTTGGCCAAGCCGATCAGGACGCGCAACAGGGTGGACTTGCCCACCCCGGAAGCACCGACGATGGCCACGAACGAGCCGCGGCCGATCGCAAGGTCGAGGTCGCGCAGCACCTCGGTACGTCGGCCATCGCGCTCGAAGGCGAGCGCCAGGCCCCGGATGTCGATCACGCTTTCCATCGAAGCAACCAGCCCTGACCGACGAGGAAGAGCGAATCGAGCAGGCCGTAGAGTGCCGCCATGGTCAGCATGTAGACGACGACGATATCGGTCGCGAGCAGCGACGATGCCTCGATCATGCGGTGTCCCAGTCCGGGCACGCCGAAGATCTCGGCCGCGACCACAGCCATCCACGCCTGGCCCAGCGCCGTGCGCAGGCCGATCAGGATTCCCGGCATCGCCGCCGGCAAGTAGATCTTGAGAAGCTTCTCGTGCGCGGCGCGGAAGCCGAACGCCTCGGCGACCTCGACGAGATCGCGATCGACGGCGCGCACCGCGCCATGGGCCGCGAAGAACACGATCCAGAAGACCGAGATGGTGATGATGAAGACGGCCGCCTTGGGCGTGACACCGAACCAGATGATGGCGAACGGCGCCCAGGCCAGGCCCGGGATGGGCCGCAGCACGCGCACCACCCATGACGTCAGGTCCTCGGCGACGCGCGACATGCCGGTGAGCACGCCGAGCGCCACGCCCAGCGCCGAGCCGAGGATGAGGCCCAGCGTGTAGTGGCTGAGGCTGCCGGTCACGGCCGAAAGCCACATGCCTGAGGCAAGCTCGCTGCGGAACGCGGCGGGAATCGCCAGCGGCCCCGGCAGCATCATCGGATTGACGATGCCGAGCGCCGGCACGGCCTCCCAGACCAGCAGGAAGGCGAGCAGGCCCGCCGCCCCCAGGCCGATCGACGTCATGGCGCCGAGCTTCGGGCGCGCGGCGCCGACCCGCGGCAGGGCCTCGGTCTGCGACATCGTCACGATCGTCAGCCCGGCCGCTGCGCCTTCTCGAAGAAGCGCACGTCGAACAGATCGTCGAGCTGCGCCGCCTCCTTCACCGAGCCAAGCTTGACCTGATAGGCCTCCATCGCCTTGGCCGGCCCGATCACCGCGCGCGGGTCGATCACGAACCTGGTCGCCGGCGACTTCAGCGCCGTCTTGATGATGTCGAGCTCGACGATGCCCTTGCCGAGGTTGGCCGCCAGCGCCGGCGCCGCGCGATCGGGATCGCGCACTAGCAGGTCGCCGGCACGCACCAGCACGTCGACCAGCGACTGCACGGCGGCCGGATGCTTGGCCAGGAAGGCGCCGGAGACGCCGACCACGGTACCGGGCTGGCCGGGAAAGAGCTTGTCGCCGACCTCGATCAGCTTGATGCCCGGATTGCTCTTCTGGATGATGCTGAGCGCCGGCTCTCGCACGATGGCGCCTTCAACGGCGTCGGCCAGCACCGCCTGCTGGGTCGCATCGATGCCCATGGCCACGATCTCGACGTCATTGCGGTTGGCCTTGGCGACCTCCCACAGCCAATACTGCAGCGTCGTGTTGGGCACGGATCCCGCCGGCTGGGTGGCAAGTCGAGCGGGCTTGCCGCCGGCTGTGCGATAGCGCTTGAACGCCTCGGCCGGGGCCACGCCCGGCGCGAAATGCTGCGCCAGCCGCGGGCCGCCGACGAAGACGTTCTCGCCCGTGGCGGTGGCCGCCACGACCTTGACGTCGATGCCGCGCGAGCGCGCCACGCCGAGCGGTGCGATGCCCGCGACATAGACATCGATCGTGCCCGAGGCCAGCGCCTGGATGGCGTTGGGTCCGGACTGGAAGGTGGTGAAGGCGAGATCGAGCCCGGCGGCCTTCGCCCAGCCTTCCTTGTCGGCGACGAAGATCGGCGCGGCGCCGACGACCGGGATGTTGCCGACCCGCACCGGAACGCTCGCCTGCGCTCCCGCCGTGCCGGCCATCGCCGAAGCGAGCACTGCACTGCCTCCATACAGGAACGATCGGCGAGCAATGAAAGGCGCAGTCATTGAAAAACTCACTTTGTTCGACGCGTAAACGGGCGGCAGAAATAGAAAATCCTTCCCCCTGGCACAATCGGCACGCGCCAATAAATGCGCTCGTGCTGCTGCGATCGCATGCGGGCGAACGATTTGCTGCCAAACAGACTCGCCGCAGCAACGGTTTCTGCCCTACACCGCCCCTGACCGGACGCCACCAGCCTGTCGGGTGCTCGAAACCGAATGCGATGCCAGCACGCCGTCGGCCCCAATCAGCCCTGCCGGTCGGGCTCGTTGCTGCGCACCTGAGCCTGCGTGATGTGGCTGTCGGGCGGCACGCTATGCGTCAACCACACGCTGCCGCCGATCGTCGAGCCGCGCCCCACGGTGATGCGGCCGAGGACAGTGGCGCCGGCGTAGATCACGACATCGTCCTCCACGATGGGATGACGCAGGCGGCCCTTGATCAGGGTGCCGGTATCGTCGGCCGGGAAGCTGCGGGCGCCCAGGGTCACCGCCTGGTAGAGCCGCACGCGCTCGCCGATGATGGCCGTCTCGCCGACGACGACGCCGGTACCGTGGTCGATGAAGAAACTGCCGCCGATCTGTGCCCCTGGATGGATGTCGATACCGGTCATCGAATGGGCGATTTCGCTGATGTACCGCGCGAGGAAACGCGCACCGAGCTTGTGCAGCGCGTGCGCCAGCCGGTGATGGATGATTGCCGTCATGCCGGGATAGACCAGCAGGATCTCGGAGTAGCCGGTCGCGGCGGGATCGCCGGAATAGGCCGCCCGCAGGTCGCTCACCAGCAGGCCGCGGATTTCCGGCAGGCGGGCGGCGAACTCTCGAGTGATCTCGCGCGCGCGACGGCCCAGTTCCTCGTCCGACGGCAGGGGCTCGGCGGCAAAGGGCAGCGTCCCCCGCAGATGTTCGCAGAGGTCCGGCAGCGACCGCCCGAGCACGCTGGCCACGAAGTCGTCGATCATGTCGGGCGTCACGGCACCGTTGCCGTTGCCGAGCTTGCCGTAGTGGGCCGGGAAGAGCGCCATGGTGAGCTGGCGGAGCGTCGCGACGATGGCCTCGCGCGACGGCGGCGGCCGCACCGGCCCGCGATAGCGGACATTGTGCAGGACATCGCGCGATTGCCGCAGGCCGGCAACGATCGAACCGATATCGAAATCCGCCGTAGCGGCGACCGCATTGTCTGGCATGGCGCCGTCACCTCATGGGGCAAGCTGCCTTTGCATGGCACGGCCCGCGAATCAATCGCGGGCCGCACCTTACGCCTCGTCTTGGCAAGATCTGCTTCGGACGGGGCGAGCGGAGAAAATCCCTTCTCCGCACCGACCGAAACTCAGGTGTCCGGCGGAAAGAACACCAGGGCGCGCGCCTCGATGCTCTCGCGCGGCGGAGCGCCGACGGCCAGCGGATTGTCGAACGACGTATGGAACGACAGCCGCGCCCGGCCGTCGTTGGCGCTGTCGTGCACCCGGATCAGGATCGCCTCGTCGGGCCGCTGCTCCGAGAAGTAGTACCAGCGATGGCCGGGTTTGTATTCGACCGACGAGGTCTCCCCGCGGACATGCGGATAGACGAGGTCGCTGGTGATGAGATCGTCATCGGCGAAGGTCCGCGCGTCGCAGAGTGCCAGCGGCGAATCGAGCACCGGCCCGCGGATCGGGCGCCAGACATTGACGACGCCGAACCGATGCTTCAGCAGTTCCTCGGCATCGGCGCCGAGATGATCGCGAACACGGCGCGGTGCGGAGGTCACCGTATGGTCGTTGTGCACCCTTCGGGACGGCTCGCGCGCGCCCTTGAGGGCGGCGTTGCGCACAGTGTGATCGAAGATGAACACCCGACTTGCACCGAGCTCGGAGCGCAGCAGTTGCTCGACCTAGGGATAGTAGGTCCGCTTGACCTCCTCGTCGGAGTAGAAGTTGCGCACCTGCGAAGGCCGCCTGACCAGCTGGAAGCCGTTGCGATCGAGCGTGAATTCGTGCTCGCGGCCGCAGGCATCCTCGATGCGGATCTCGCGTGGATCGTCGATGCCGTTCCACTGAGGAACACCGGGCGGCGGATCTTCGACGTAACGCACGGGCCTGTCCGGACCGCGCTCTAGGTAGTGCAAGGTCGTGGTGAGGGGTTTCGCTTGCGAAGCAACATCGAGCGGCATGGAACAACTCCACTTGCAGGTTGACGAATTCATCGTCCGATCAACGCCGGCTCTCCAGCGAGATTCGTTGACGCATCGGATAAGCCATGGTCCTGCGAAGGGTCACGGCGCGCCCGCCAGGGCATCAAGGGCAGGGCTCCGGCCGAAAGCG
>JAEZIF010000255.1 GCA_023416135.1 Pseudomonadota bacterium | reverse complement strand
GGCGGCGACCTTCGCCTTGCCCGCGGCGCTGTCCCCCGGGGCGGGCCGCGGCGGCGCCGTGGGCGGGCGCTCCTCGCTGCTCGACGGGAAGAACGACAGGAAGCGCCGGATCGTCAGCAGCGACTCGGTCTCGTCGGCGCCGACATGGTCTGCCTGCCCGGTTACGCTCGCGCTGATCGTGGCGCTGCCGATCTCCTCCTTGGTGACGTCGAGGCCGATGCCGACCTTGACCACCGGCGGGCCCGACATGCCCATGAAGCCGGTGCCGTCGACGATGGTGACGAAGTCGGACTGCGCGCCCGTGAAGGACGGGCCGCCGAACGAGGCGCCCATGAAGGCGGCCACCACCGGCACTCGGCCGGACAGACGGTAATGCTCGCGGAAGCGGTGGCCTACGCCGGCGGCCGTCGCGCCGTTGATCTCCTGGAAGCGGCCCGCGCCAGCCTCCATCAGGGCAATGTAGGGTTTGGCGTGCTTTTCGGCGAGCTCGCGAATGCGCTGCGACTTCGCCTCGCCGATGCGCCCGCGCGTGCCCGCCAGCACGGTCCGGTCTTCGGACGTCACGTAGACGACGCGCCCGTCGATCCTGCCCGACCCCGCGATCAAGCCGTCCGCTGGAGTGCGATCGTAAAGGTCGGGATGCTGGCTGCGCCCCAGCACGCCGATCTCCTCGAAGGAACCGGGGTCGAGCAGGACGTCGAGCCGGGCACGCGCCGACAGCTTGCTCGCCACCAGGGACGCCGCTCCCTTCTTTTCATGAACTTTGCCCGTCTGGCGCCCCAGCCGACGCCTTGCCTCCAGCCTGTCGAGCAGCGACTTATCCATTTCCCCATCGGCCCTTTTTGTTGCGGCGCCGCATCTTAGGAGCCGGGAGACCAATAGGGCAAGCAAGACAGATACAATATTGCAAAATTGTTATTGTATGTCTGGTAACAGGTGATGGCATTCGGCATCAGTTCCTGCGAGTGCCTAGCGAAAACGATGACAATCAGGCCTTGATTGATGCTCTACGTATAGTAACAATTTTGGAAAGTTGTTTCTATGAATAGTGGCCTGCGTAGCGCCTCACGCGCTTCGGGCCAAGGCACAATGGGGGCAGACGCCGTGGACTTCCAGATCAACGACCGCCAGCGCGAACTCACCGATTCGGCCCGCGAGATCTTCCAGCGCAAGCTCAAGGGCCCGGCCGAGCAGGCGCATGAAAGCCCGGAGGCCATGATCCGGTTGCGCCGCGAGATGGCGACCTACGGCCTGCTCGGCGTCAACATGCCGGTCGATTGCGGCGGCGGCGGCCTGCCGCTGCTCGACACGCTGCTGCTGACGCAGACCCTGCAGGCCTGCGCGCCGGCGCTGGGCAGCCTCGCCCATCGCTCCTCGACCGGCGCCGTTGGCGCCATCGCCAAGCTCGGCAGCGCCAAGCAGAAGAAGGATCTGGTGCCGCGGGTCTGCAGTGGCGAGATCGGCATCAGCATCGGCATCACGGAGCCCGAAGCCGGGTCGGCCGCGACCTCGATGAAGACGCAGGCCCGCATCGAAGGCGATCATGTCGTCATCCGCGGCCAGAAGCAGTTCGTGAGCTCCGTGAACGTCAACGACTACACGGTGGTCTACTGCCGGCTCGGCAGCAGCGGCCGCGCGACCGACATCGGCGCAGTCATCGTGCCGCACGATGCGCCGGGCTTCCAGCGCAGCAACGGCACGGTCAACATGGCCGACGAGCTGCTCTTCGAGCTGTACTTCGACGATTGCCGCGTGCCGGTCGAGAACATCCTGATCCAGGAGAACGCGTTCGGTAAGCTGATCAGCATCTACAATGCCGAGCGGCTCGGCAGCATCTCGCGCATGCTGGGCTCGGCCCAGGCGGCCTACGAATATGCGCTGGCCTATTCCAAGGAGCGCCGCCAGTTCGACCGGGCGATCTGCGAGTTCCAGGGGATCCAATGGATGCTGGCGGAGATGCGCGTCAAGCTCGACGCCGCCGAGCTCCTCACCTACCGCGCGGCGGCGAGCGCCGGCGACGACGGCCTGCCCGACCGCCTGCTCACCTCGATCGCCAAGGTCTTCACCGCGCAGTCGTCCAAGGAAATCTGCGACGACGCCATCCAGATCCTGGGCGCCAACGGCTACACCAAGGCCTATCCGCTGGCTCATCGTTATGCCGAGGTGCGCGGCGGGTCGATCTATGGCGGCACCATCCAGATCCACAAGAACATGATCGCGCGCGAGATCATCGGGCGCGGCGAGACGGCCGGTCGCCGCTGAGGACGGAGCGCGCAGCATGGAGATCGACCGCTCGCTGATCGGCTCGGAGAGCGAGCCTTACGTCGCCGAGGTCGAACGCGGCGCGATCCGCAAGTTCGCGGAGGCGATCGGCGATCCCAATCCACTGTACCGCGATCGCGAGTTTGCCCGACGCCACGGCTATGCCGACGTCATGGCGCCGCCGACATTTCCGGTGACGTTCCGCGCGCCGGTCGAGCCGATCTGGACGCGGATGCTGGATCGCCGGCGCATCCTGGCGGGCGAGGTGCGCTTCGAGTACCGCCGGCCCATTGTCGCCGGTGACGTCTTTCAGTGCCGCATCCGGTTCACCGCCGTCGACCGTGCGACCGGCCGGTCGGGCGCCATGGAATTCCTGCGCCAGCAGATCCACGGCACCGACGCCGCAGGCCAGCTCGCCTTCATCCATCACCGGACCACGGTCTACCGCGAGGCCAAACGCACATGAGCACGATCAGCGCCGGCGATTTTCGCAGGCTCTACGACGCCAAGGCCCGCGACTGGGCGCTGCTCGACATCCGCGAGCGCGGCGAGGCCGCCGACGGCCATATCTTCGGCGCCTCCGTGCTGCCGCGTCGGCTCATCGAGTACCGCATCGCCGAGCTGGTGCCCGACCGCTCGACCCGCGTCTTCATCTATGGCGACGACGAGGAACGCACACGGCTGGCGCTCGGCACCCTCCACCGGCTGGGCTACGGCAACGCGGCGCGGATCGCGGGCGGCGTCAGGGCGTGGGTCGACGAGGCGGGCGGCGAGCTCAGCACCGGCTCGAACGTGCCATCGAAGGATTTCGGCGAGAAGGTGCACGTGCAGGAGCACGTGCCCTCCCTGACGGTCCAGGAGTACCGCGAGCGCACCGACCGCGGCGAGCGCATCATCGTCTGTGACGTCCGCACGCCGGAGGAATTCCTCACCGGCCACATACCCGGAGCGGTGAGTTGCCCGAGCTTCGACATCGCCCTCAAGGCGTTCGATCTCGCGCAGGACTATCCCACCGTCATCGTCAACTGCGCGGGCCGCACGCGCAGCATCATCGGCGCCAGCAGCCTTCGCAAGCTCGGCGTCGCCGATGTCTACGCATTGGAGAACGGGACCTCCGGCTGGCTGCTCGCCGACTGGACGCTCGAGAAAGGGCCGGCGCGCGACGTCGGCGCACCGACGTCGGCCGCGCTCGGTCGGGCGGAGCGGGCTGCCGCCGGGCTCGGCCGGCAGGCCGGCGTCCGTCACATCGGCGGCGCGGAGCTTGCCGCGTTGCTCGCCAAGCCGGGCGAGGGAAACCTCTATGTCTTCGACGTGCGTCCGCTGGAGGACTATCGCCGCGGCCACATCGCAGGCGCTATCGCCCTGCCGGGCGGCCAGGCGGTGCAGCGCACCGACGATTTCGTCGCGGTGCGCGATGCCACGATCGTGCTGGTCGACCAAGTCGAGGCCCGCGCCATGATGACCGGCTACTGGTTTCGCACCATGGGCCTGCCCAACGTGCTCGTCCTGCAGGGCGGCATGGATGGCTGGGTCGAGACGGGCAGGCCGATCGTCTCGGGCCGGACGCGCGGCACCGTGCTCGGCCTCGATCAGGCGTCGGCTGCAATCACGCGCGTCGCGCCGGGGACGATCGCCGACCGCGTCGCCGCAGGCGCATTGCTGATCGATGTCGGCAGCAGCCGCCAATATGCCGCGGGCCACGTGCCGGAGGCGCTGTGGCGACCGCGCGGCTGGCTGGAACTGGTCATCGGACGCGACGCCACTCCTGAGCGCGAGATCATCGTGACTGCGCACGAGGAGAGCCAGGCAATCCTGGCGACGGCGACGTTGCAAGGGCTGGGCTACACCCGCGCCGTCCTGGCGGAGGGCGCCAACAAGGGCTGTGCAGCGGCCGGCCTCGCCCTGCAGGCAGGCGAGCCGGCCGATTCCTTCGGCGGCGCCGACTACGTGCTGCCGCCCTATGAACAGGGCCGCGAGGGAATGCTGCGCTACCTCGACTGGGAGATCCGGCTCGGCCGCAAGTACGAGACCGCGGTAGCAGGCGGCTAGGACGCATGAGCTACCAGAGGTTTGCCGACCTGATGGAACGCCTGCGGCGGATGACCTACGCCGACGCTATCGCGTACATGGTTGAGACCTATCCCGACAACGAGGCGTTGGTCTTCAAGCAGCAGCGCTTCACGTTCCGCGACGTCAAGCGACTTGTCGACCGTGCGTCGGGGCGTTTGGCGACGCTCGGCTTGGCGCCGGGCAGCAAGGTCTCCATCTGGCTGACCAACCGCCCGGAATACATCTGGTACCTGATCGGGGCGGCGCAGATGGGGCTGGTCCCGGTCGTGCTGAACACTCGCCTGCGGACCGACGAGTTCGCCTACCAGCTCAGGCAGTCCGACAGCCGCGCGGTCATCGTGCCCGGCGACGGCGCCTTCCGCGATTTCCTCGGCGAGCTCGCCGAGCTTTGCCCCGCCCTGGGCACGGCGGGGCCTGCTGCCTTATCGAGCGAGGCGCTGCCGGAGATGCGCCATGTCATCGCCATCGATTCGTGGCGTCGACACCTTCCTGGCGTGACGGACTGGACGCAGGGACTCGAGCACGACTTGCCAGTGCCGCCCTATGCCACCGACCCCGACCAGCCGGCGCTCATCAGCTACAGCTCGGGCACCACCGCGCTGCCCAAGGGGGCGATGATCACCCATTGCGTCTGGCGCAAGGCGTGGGACATCGGCATCCGCGTCGATCTCACGGAGCGCGACAGGTTCTACATCGCCATCCCGATGTTCGGCTCCATGGCGACGATGAACGGCTTCTTCCCGTATTGGATTCGCGGTGCCGGGGTCGTGCTGGCCGAGCGCTTCGATGCCGAGGAAGCCATGGCCGATTGGCAGCGCGAGCGCTGCACGGGCACCCATCTGTTGCCGCCCATGGTGAGCGCGCTGATCGGCCATCCGCGCCGCGACCGCTACGACATTTCGAGCATGCGAATCGCCCTCGTGCTGAGCAATGATCCCGACGTGCTGCGCAGGGTGCCGGAGGTGCTAGGCATCCCCGGCATGCTGACCGGCTACGGGCTCACCGAATCCACCACGGCGCTCACGCGTAACCGTTGGGACGATCCGCTCGATGTTCGGGTGCGCACGCAGGGCAAGCCCCTGCCTGACGTCCAGATCAGGATCATAGACCCTCAGACCGGCGTCGAGCTGCCGGCCGAACAGAGAGGCGAGATCATCGTGAGATCCTACTGCATTACGCCGGGTTACTACGGAAAGCCGGAAGACACCGCGCGAGCGATCCGCGACGGCTGGTTCCACACCGGCGACCAGGGCTATCTCGACGGGGAGGGGCGGCTGGTCTTTCAGGGCCGAATCGGCGACGGCTACAAGACCAAGGGATTCAACGTGTCGCCCGCCGAGGTCGAGGCGGTGGTCCGCAAGCACCCCGCCGCCGCCAACGTGTCCGTGGTCGGCCTGCCCGATCCGGAGCTTGGCGAAATTGGTGTCGCCTTCGTCATTGCGGCCGCCGGCGTCGAGGCGACGGAAGACGACATCATCGAGTTCACCAGGGAGCGCCTCGCCGCCTTCAAGGTGCCCCGCCACGTTTTCTTCGTCGATGCATTGCCCATGACCTCCGGCACCGACAAGGTGCAGAAGTACCGGCTGCGCGAGATGGCAGGAGAGCGACTGGGCGTGTCGTTGCAACGGGGATGGCCGGCCAATGCCCCGCGGTAGCGCCGACCTCAACCCCTTCGCCGACAAGAGCTACGGCGAATGCGTCGCGCTGCTGGTGGAGATGTACGGCGATCGTCGTGCGCTGGTGTTCCGGGGCCGCCGATACACCTTTCGCGACGTCAAGGTGCGCGTCGACGAGGCCTCGCGCCGCCTCGCGACACTGGGCTTGAAGCGAGGCGACACAATCGCGCTCTGGATGCCCAATCGGCCGGAGTTCCTATGGTATTGGCTCGGTGCCTGCCAGATCGGCCTGATTTCCGTCTTCCTGAACACGCGCCTCAAGCAGCCCGAGTTCATGTACCAGATCGCGCAGTCGCGGAGCCGGGCGCTCATCACGGCGGGGCCAGGCGCCTTCCGCAATTTCCTCGCCGAACTTCTCGCGGCCTGCCCCGATCTCGCGGGCCATCGTGTCGGCGAGGCCGATCTGTCGGCGCTCCCCGAGCTTCGCCACGTGATTGCGCTGGATGCGCTGCCTGACGGACCGCCCGGTGTGGCCGACTGGTCGGGCGAGGTCGCCGAGGTCGCCGTACAGCCGGCGCTCGAGGCCGACCCCGGCCGACCGGCGCTGATCGGTTACTCTTCCGGCACGACCGCACTGCCCAAGGGCGCAATGCTGACCCATTGTGTGTGGCAGAAGGCCTGGGACGGTGGCGCGCTGTTCGACCTGACGACAGACGATTGCCTGTTCCACACCGTGCCCCTGTTCGGCGTTCTGGGCTTTCTGAGCGGCGTGCTGATGTTCTGGACGCACGGCTGCGGCATCGTCCTCGACGACAAGTTCGACGCCGGCCGCAGCATCCGCCTGATTCGCGACGAGGGCTGCACGTGCGTGCATCTGCTGCCGGTGATGATCGAGGAGATGCTCGCTCATCCGGATTTCCGGGCTGGCGGCCTGCCCGGTTTGCGCGCCGGTATCGTGCTCAGCAACGACCCCGCCGTCATGCGCCGCGCCGCCGAAAAGCTCGGCATGCGTGGCGCGTCAGCGGGCTATGGAATGACCGAATCGACGGGCTTGGTCACGCGCGGCCGGTGGGACGCGCCGATAGACGAGCGCCTGAAGTCGCATGGCCCGCCGCTGCCGGGCTGTGCCATCAGGATCGTCGACCCCGAGACTGGGGCCGACCTGCCTCCGGGCAAGACCGGCGAGATCTGGATCGGCGGTTACAGCGTCATGGCGGGCTACTACGACAAGCCGGTCGAGACGGCCGAGACGATCACGCCAGACGGCTGGTTGCGTTCCGGGGACGCCGGCTTTCTGAATCCCGACGGCACGCTGGTTTTTCTCCATCGTCTGAAAGACGGCTACAAGCACAACGGCTTCAACGTCTCCACTCCGGAGGTCGAGGGTGCGTTGCGCTTGCATCCGTCCGTTGCTTCTGCAGCCGTCGTCAGCATTCCGCACGATCGCTTCGGCGAGATCGGTATCGCCTTTGCGGTCGCCAAGCCCGGCGCCGCCCGTGAAAACGACGCGGTGCTGGCCTTCCTTCGGGAACGACTGGCTTCCTTCAAGGTCCCGGCCGAAGTCTTGTTCGTCGACGAGTTCCCGCTCACGGCCGGCACGGAGAAGGTTCAGAAGTTCAAGCTCAAGGAGATCGCCTTGCGGCATTTCGGGAAAAGCACCCGATAGTGAGCAGCGCGTCTGGGAGCGATGTCGACATGTCGACCAAGCCGGTCGCTCTGGTCTTGGGCATGGCCTCCGTTGCGGGCAAGCAGATGGCCACACGCCTCGTCGAAGAAGGCTATGTCGTCTACAGCGTTCGTCGTCCCGGCCACCGGGCGATCGACTTTGCCGATTTCGTCGGCGCCGGCGGCATCGAGCTGATCGCGGACCTGAGCGACGGCGACTCGCTCACAGCGGCAATCGACACCATTGTCCTCCTGCACGATGGGATTGATGCATTGATCGGCGCATATGGCGCTCATTGCCCGCAGGAAGAAGAGCGCTCTTTCCGTCGATGGGTCCATTTCTGCCTGCCGCACATGAAGGCCCGAAGGCGCGGAAGGATCGTCGGCTTCTCAAAAGGAAGCTGGCTGCGCAGGCTGCGCTTCGAAGTCGAGCCGTTCGGCATCCATGTGGAACTCGGCGAAATCGGCCTTCGCAACTGAAAGCCCTACCTCGCCAGGTGGCACGATCCGCCGGACGAGGCTTTTCGTCGTCATCTAGACGTTATGTTCGTCGCAGGCGCCAGCAGCTGGTATTACAACGAGCTCCGAACTCATCTGTCGTTAAGGAAGGATTCGCCGAGCCGTCGACAGGTTCAACGGCTCGGCCAGCTCAGCGTTCAGCCCATTGTAGGCGGGCTTCATCATCAATTTTGTCGGATATGGTTTTCGGGAGGCACAGCGAGGCCCTTCCACATTCTTTACGAGCGACAGTTCCTCGCATTGCAGAGGGCGTGACGACTTGCGCCGATTAGCCGGGCTCGCTGCCGCCACCTGTCGCGTGCGCGGGAAGCGCCTCGGCGCCATCGATGTTGATCGCACCCTGCCGTTCGGCGTCCGGCCGTGTTCGCCATTGTCGCATCGAGCTTCGGTGCGGAAGTCGCGTTCTATCGTTGATCCACCCTATGATGAAGCGGCCTTTCCGGCGCTTGCGTCCGCGGCACCGCTGCCCGGCATGGCCACATCCGACTTGGAGAGCGCTGCCTTAAGCCGGCTCTCTTGTTCAGGCGAGAGCGATGAGCGGATGACATGGCCGCGGAAGCTCGACAACTCGTTGAGCACCCTTTCCGGTTGGACCTTGCGGACCAGCATGAACAGCGCCGAAGTGTTCGACTTCAACGTCTCGCCGATCTTGCGCATGAAATCATCGTTTATTCCATAGTCCGCGAGTTTGCCCGAAAGGGCTCCGGCTCCCGCCCCGAGCGCACCGCCGGCCACGAGACCAAGGAGCGGGCTGAGAAAAAGAACGCCGACGAGCAAGCCCCACATGCCTCCCCAGAGGCCTCCGCTGGCGGCTCCCGCTCCGACGAGGTCGACGCTCTGCTTCAAATGGAGCTTGCCATTCGCGTCGCGGATGGCCACGACCGCGTCCTCGAGGTCGATCAGGTACTCTTTCTGGAGGCGCTTCAGTTCGGTGAGGGCGCGATCGGCTTCGTGCGGGGTGTCGAAGCCTACAACAACAAGCTCGGCCATGGTTCGTCCTCCACGTTGCGGTTCTCGGTTCAATCGTCCAACCGGCACAATCCCAGCATTCCGTGAGCACCTTCCGAGGCTAGCTCATGCAGTGATACAAGCCAACCCATTCGGGGCGCCGGTACGATCCTGACAATTCGCGTAGCCGAAACGGGTGGTTACCACCCCCAAGCAGGCAGCGATTTCCCCGGTAACGTTCGCTAGCCCATTCACCTTGGGGTCTCAGCCACGTCCGACATTCTCTGACGATCCGGCAGGGGCGGGGCCGGAGGCAGGCCAGTCACTTGAAGTATCTCCTTTTCGTCCAGCGACTCCCGCTGCATCAGCGCTGCAGCCAGCGCGTCGAGACTGGTACGGTGTTCGGTAAGCAGGCGTTTCGCCTTTTCGTGGCACTCGTGGATGATGCGTGCCACCTCCAAATCAATGAGTCTCGCCGTTTCCTCGCTGTAAGGCTTGGCGCCAGGCAGCGATGCAGAGCCGACCCAGCTATTCTGACGCGGAGCAAGCTGGACCATGCCGAGCTTGTCGCTCATGCCCCAGCGGGCGACCATCTGGCGAGCTAACGCCGTAGCCTGCTCGATGTCGTTCTCGGCTCCCGTGGTTCTCGTGCCGTAGACCACTTCCTCGGCCGCACGACCGCCCAGCATTCCGACGATCTTCGCATGCAGATAGGCTTCGGAATAGTTGTAGCGGTCCGTGAGCGGCCGCTGATAAGTGACGCCGAGCGCCAGCCCGCGTGGAACGATGCTGACACGGTGGACCGGATCAGCGCCGGGCACGACAAGTCCCAGGATGGCGTGTCCGCCCTCGTGGTATGCCACACGCTCCTTGTCCGCCTCGCTCAGGATTATGGGGCGCTCGGGCCCGAGCACGATCTTTTCCAAGGCGTCGATGAAGTCCTTCTGATGGACTTGATCCTGGTGTCGCCGTGCGGCGAGCAGGGCGGCTTCGTTGACAAGGTTCCTGATGTCGGCGCCGGAAACGCCCGGGGTCGTCTGCGCGACTTCTGCGAGATCGACATCGTCTGCAAGTGGCACCTTGCGGGTGTGGACTTTAAGGATGGCCTCGCGGCCGCTTTTGTCCGGCAAGTTGACAACCACACGGCGATCGAACCGGCCCGGCCGCAAGAGCGCCCTGTCGAGAACGTCGGGCTGGTTGGTTGCTGCAAGCACGATCACACCTTCGCGGCCGGAGAACCCATCCATTTCAGACAGTATCTGGTTAAGCGTCTGCTCCTGCTCGCTGGCTCCGCCGAGCACCGCCTGGCCGCGGGCACGGCCGATAGAGTCGATCTCATCGATGAATATGATGGCTGGAGCATGCTTGCGCGCCTCTTGGAACAGGTCGCGCACGCGTGAGGCGCCGACGCCCACGATCATTTCAACGAACTCGGATCCGCTCATCGAGAAGAACGGCACCCCTGCCTCGCCAGCCACCGCTCGCGCCAGCAGGGTCTTGCCGGTGCCTGGCGCGCCTACCAGAAGCACGCCCTTCGGAGCTGTCCCGCCAAGACGGGTGTACTTCTCCGGATTCTTGAGGAAGTCGACGATCTCGACGAGTTCATTCTCAGCCTCCTCGATGCCGGCAACATCGTCGAAGGTGACCTTCGTTTCCTTTTCCTGGTCGAAGCGCCGTGCCTTGCTTTTCCCAATGCCCCCGAACGCTCCAAGCATTCCGCCACCCTGTTTCGCGGCGCGGCGGAACAGCCAGACATAGATGCCTATGATCAAAAGCGCGGGGCCGAAGGCCGACAGAAGTGACAACAACGGATTCGATGCCGTCTGTATCGGTTTGGCCCTGATATCGACGCCACGCTTTACAAGTTCCGTTTCCAGTCCGGGATCGACGAACAACGGCAGGAGGGTCGTGAAGTTCTCGATGCTGCGAGTCTTGGGGGCAGGCTGGCCTTCTACCGCCGGGGGCGTCCACTGGACGGGGGATTTGAACTTCCCTTCGATCGCATCTCCCTGAGTGTGGATCGCCTGAACGTTGTCCTTTGCCAGTTCAGTCCTGAAGACCGTGTAAGAGATCGGCTCCGGACGTTCCTGCCCCGGCGAAACCAGGGTCACGAAGACGTAGTTGAGGACCAGCAGTAGAAGGAACACCAGCCAAATGCGGGCTGGCGGAATGGTCGGCGGGCCGGCCGGTTTCCCGCGCGAGCCTCCGTTCGAACCGGCTTGCCTGCCTTTGGTTGACGCGTTCATTTCGATGCCCCGCTTGCGACGGGATGACAACGGACGGCTTCCCGTGAAGCTGTCCGCAAGAATGGCTTGCCCGTCGATCTCTCTTCGATCCGCCGGAAACGGGGCGGTTGTTTTGATGTCGCAGGACCCGGCGTCAACGCTTGGCGACGAGCAGCGTGTGATCGGTTGCGCCCGGACGATCTTTCGACGAATTCACATCAGCGCGGACGCGGACGCTTCATCGCGAACGTCGAACCTTGAGCTCCGCTGGGTATCATCGGCCTGATTCGAGGTGCTGTCACCCCGTTTAGCGACTTACCGGACGGCGGCCCCGCCCAGGCTACACCCCGGCCACTGGCTCTTGCCGGGCTACGGCCCCGCCAACCGCCTCCAGGCGGGCGACAAGGATGGCCAGGTTCTGGGTGGTCACCTCCGCAACCACCGCTGCGGAGTTGAATGGAAGGTCATGCGCCACCTTTTCGGCAAAGGCCTCGCCCGCGCCACGGTGGCTCAGCCCGGCCGCGGCGCCGGAAACCGCTCCGCCCGCCGCAAAGATGGCCGCGGCGAGCGGCCCGATCGCCAAACCAGCCAGTCCGCCTAGCAAGGCACCTGCCGCTGCGATTGCCGGACCATCGTCGGCCATCACACGCATTGTCAGTTTTCCGCTTTCCTCCTTCGTCACCGTAGCCGCGCCATGCAGCTGAATGACGTCTTCCGAGGCGAGCTCTTTCAGCACACGGATTCCTTCATGGGCGCTTGCTACGTCAGGGAAGATCGCGACAACAAAGCTGCTCATGGAGATCGCGCCTTCTGCGAGACAACTCCGATACAAAGATCATCTGCAACGCGATGGCCGCTCAAGCACGGTAGACTCACTCTGGCCATCCAATGCCATCGCGATGGACGACAGGAGCATTACTGAAAATTCGCCGAATGCTGCAAAGACATCGCATCCGATCCCGCCGCGTTCAGAGCGAACAGCAATGATTCAAGCTGATCTGGGTGCAAATTCGCCCTGTACAAGGGGACGCTACTTAGGCCAGCTCGTGGGCTGCGATCCACGGCCCGAGAAGGCGCGGCAGTGCGGCAAACCGGGCAATAGACTGTGAGCGTCGGCCGAATATTCCCTCACAGCGCCGTCATGCCGCCGTCCACGAACAGCAGGGTGCCGGTAACGTAGGAGGCGTCGTCGGAGGCCAAGAACAGGATCGCGGCGGCGACCTCCTCGGCCCGGCCCGGACGCTTCAGCATGGTGCCTTGCGCGGCCCTGGCGTTGTATTCCGTGACGGACTCGCCGGCCGCTTCGATTCGGCGCTGATGGAACGGCGTGAATATCGGGCCGGGGCCGACGGCGTTTACACGAATACCTTCCGGCGAGTGGTCGGCGGCGAGCGCCCGTGTCAGGCCCGCGATCGCGGCCTTGGTGGTGTCGTACTGGAGGTTGCCGCCGCCGGCGACGACGGAACGAACGGAGGCGACGTTGACGATGGCGCCGCCGCCCTTGTCGCGGCGCATCAGCGGAACCGCCGCCTTGGCACAGAAGGCGTAGCTCATCAGGTTGACGTTGAGGATCTCGTTCCAGCTCGCCGCGCTCGCCTCGTCAATCTTCTCGTATTTGCGGATGCCGGCGTTGTTGACGAGTATGTCGAGGCGCCCGAACTTCTGCGCGGCACCGTTGACGAAGGCGAGGCATGCGGCCTCGGTACCCACGTCCGCCTGCATGAAGGCGACCTTGGCGCCGGCGGTCTCGAGCTCGCCCACCACGCGCTGGCCGCGCTCGCCGTCGCGATCACAGAATGCCACGCTCGCACCCTCGGCGACGAAACGCCTGACCGTGGCCTCGCCGATCCCCGATGCCCCTCCTGTCACCGCGGCGACCTTGCCGTCGAGCCTTCCCATGTTCCGCCTCCATTGTTGATTGATGAGCCTCGTATTCTCGGCGAACTTCGTCACCAATACTATCGGACTTGGCTCTGTCGCCTGGCCAGGCCGGCTCAGATGGCGCCTTTTGATAAGAGCAGCTTGACTGGCAGCAGCGGCGTCGCTGGATCATCGGGCCCCCGGAAGGCTCGTTTGACTTTGCTGCCGCATCCCTCCTCTCTGCGCTAGCCTGCGGTGAATCATGCTGGCGACGTCAGAAGCTGCTCTCATTCCTGTTTCGATCGTTGTTGGCTTGGGTGCCTCGGCCGGCCGATTGAAACCAGGCGCTGGCGACGACTGGGTGCTCTTCAACGGACTCAGCGTCATCGCCACCGGCTTGGAAATCCTCAGCGCCGAGTTGAAGGCAACCCGCAAGGAAATCGCCGAGCTCAAGACGCTCCTGCAGCAGCCACCAAAGCGCACTTCCTAAATTGCCGCCCGTATGGGCTGGACAGCCCCCTGCGCGCCACACGTGCATGTAGCACGCGGGACGATAGCCTCTTTCTTTAGATGGCTCGATAAGCGCGTACTAAAGCGCCTTGGCGGGGCTTGTTTCACTGGGCACGATGGGTCCAGCTGATCCCACCTGGACCTATCATTTAGTTAGGTGCGGCGCAGTCGCTTCATGATTTCGACCTCCGGTCTGTCCCGTCCGGGCACCGTCGGCGCGCTGAAGGGGGACGGTACGGTTTGCACGTTTGCATCTTCGATCAATTTGAGAAGGCCCATCACTTCGGCCTGATAGGTGCCTGGCTTGTCGAAGTCCTTCCGCATCTCATCCCAGCATTCCCACATTCTGGTCGGCGTGTTGAAGCAGTTCGTCTGCTTGGCGTCTCCTACGAGCTGCAGCGCCATAACGTTGATCCAGGTCTCCTGCGGGAATTTCTTGGGGTGGTAGTGGAGCGCTGATCGATAGGCAAACTTGGCGTCGTGAAAATCGGTCACCGAGATTGGCTTCGGCCTCGTCAAGGGAGTGGGCTTGCTCCACTCTTCCCCGAACCTTTCCTTCGGCCAAGGTACCCATTGCTCCAACCGGTAGAGGCGGGAGATTTCGTTGGCCTCGTCGGTAATCAGCAGCCGCCACTCGACGTTCTTCTGCTTGACCTCGGAATCGATCCGCAGGCTGAAGCTCTCGCTCGTCGGAACCTCGACCGCTGGCGGCGTGATCCCGGTGTCATACTCGTTGAGCTTCTGATGTGTTGGGCCATTCACGTCGACCCGTCCATCCGTACCCTTCCAGCCGAAATGTTTGATCTGGAACAGCTGTATGGCTTCGATGGTCTTGGAGCCGCACTCCCGTCGGGGTCCAGCGGCTTCGGTGGCCCGCCCGCGCTCTTGGGGACCTTGTTGAGAGCGCCTTGAACCTTGCGGACGTCCTCCGTGCGGTTGACACCACCCATCCTGCCAACGGAGGCAAAAAGGACAATCGCCATTCGAGCGAGGCTAAGAGTCACCCCCGATGATGTCAACGACAGTTGGAAGAGCAACCCCTACGAGTACCGTTTGCAAGTTCCGTGCACACTCAAGCTTTGGGCAGCCTGCGCAATTGACCTATTCCGCCATGGCGCTATCCACTCGACATCGATCCGTGACGGCCACAACGCCCTTTCACTGGGACCAGCTTTTTTGCCGGCACGCTGGCGGGTCGCAAGTGCACGCAGGCCCGAATTGCCGCCGACATATGACCGCTGGACCAGTGGTCTAGCCGGATCCGATCATGGCGGTCCAACGGGCGGCGCTCTTCTGCAGTCTCCTGGCCAACCCAACGAGCTCGATCCCGTGGCTGGCCGGTGCGCTGGCCCGCTTCGCCGAGCACCTGGCCAACCGGCTCGGCGAGCTGCCCCCTGGAGCTGGGCACGGGAGAAAGTCCGCCGTAAGCTGGCGGCATGACCGCCGATGCCATCGCCCGACTGAAGATCACGCTCGACGATGCGGAGCCGCAGGTTCTGCGGAGCATCGAGGTGCCGCTCACCATCCGCCTGGACCGTCTGCATCTCGTCCTCCAGGCTGGGCTCGGCTGGGCCAATAGTCACCTCTACGAACTGCGCGCCCAGGACGTCGGCTGGGGCATTCCCGACCCCGATTGGGGTGACGGCCCGCTCGATGCACGCAAGGCGCGGCTCGCTGACGTGCTCGAAGACCTCCGCACCAAGACGCTGCGCTACCTCTACGACTTCGGCGACGGCTGGGAGCACACGATCAAGATCGAGCGCGTTGGACCGGCTGTTCCCGGTGTCCTCTATCCGCGCCTGCTCGACGCCGTCGGCCGCTGCCCGCCTGAGGACGTCGGCGGAATCCCCGGTTACGAAAAGTTCCTCGCCGCCCTTGCCGATCCCAAGCATGAGCGCCATGCCGAGTTCACCGAGTGGATCGGAACCGGTGTGTTCGATCCTCACGACGTCGACCTTGAGGCGCTCGCCCGGGAGGTTCAGGCGCTCGCCAAACGATGGTCGAAGAAACCCGCCGTCAGGCGCAAGCCGAGAACGTGAGCTGCGGCCTTCGGCGGACTCGACTCAATCGATGCAGCGAGCCCGCACGCTGCCGCCAAGCTCACTTTACGATCACCCTACCGCCTTCGGACGATCGTCGACGGATTGGAGGAAGAGCGAAATCCATCGAAGAAGCCATGTCCAGCGCGGCTTGGTGGTCGATCGTGAACAGGATTACGTCCCGGCTGCCGCAGGCCTTGCAGACGAATGGCCGAGCGTAAAGCGGCGAGCGGTCATCGTCGTCGGCGCGCAGCAGTCGAAAGGGCTCAAGGCGATGGTGGTTGTTACCGCAGACGGCGCGCCGACCTAGCGTGAGCCCTTCCCAAGACGAAGAAGACCATCACTTCCAGCCGACGGCTAAGCCCTTCGCCTCGCTGGCGTCTATGACATCTGGAATGGCGATGGCAAGGAGCCAATCACCAGCTTCTGGATCGCGACAACCTCGCCCGCGCCCAGCACGCGCGGGCTGCTGGATCGCGTTGCGCTCGTTTGACCGGATCGAAGTGACCGCCGCAGCGGGGTCGCTCAAGTCCCATGCACAGTGTTCGGGGTCCAAATAGTCCGATTGAGCCGCATACCGCCTGCGCTGAGGATGCCGTTGGCTCGGGCGCAATCCGAGGTGGTTGTTCCTGATCTGGACGTGCTTGTTGATGCCGATGTCTCGCATGCAGATGAATAGCGGGCTTGGCCGTGACGGGACGTTCTCCATCATCAATCAGGAGACTTTCAATGTCCAAGCACAAGGGTCACAAGGACGATCCCAGCCAGGATCAGGACCAGCTGCAGGCGCAGCTCGAGGCGCAGCTCCAGGGCCAG
>JAEZIF010000252.1 GCA_023416135.1 Pseudomonadota bacterium | reverse complement strand
CACCAGCGGCTGATGTTCCGCCACATCCTGCCGCAATGCGTGGCGCCCTACCTGATCCTCGCCACCACCCATCTCGGCGTCGCCATCATCATCGAGGCGTCGCTTGGCTTCCTCGGAGTCGGTATCCCGCCGCCGACGCCGACCTGGGGCAACATGCTGGCCGATTCGCTGAACGCCGGCCTGGTGCCGCCGTGGTGGCTGGTGCTGTTCCCGGGACTTGCCATCACCATCACGGTGCTGGCCTTCAACCTCTTAGGCGACGGCATCCGCGACCTCCTGGATCCGAGGCTGCGGGGATCGGTTTAGCGCCTTCCGCGTCCTACAACCGCCATATTGCCCGCCAGTAGTCACTCCTCATGTTCCTCTCCCCCTTGGGGGAGAGGTTAGGTGAGGGGGTTGTGGCCCGAGACGACTACGATAGCCAGCGAGCACGTGAGTTACGTCGCGACGGCAGCCGAGCCGAGCGCAAGGTCTGGGAACTCCTGCGGGCACGTCGTATCGCCGGCGCGAAGTTCCGCCGACAGCATCCGATTGGTCCCTACTTCGCGGACTTCGCCTGCATCTCGCGGAAGCTCGTGATCGAGGTCGACGGCGATCATCATGCCTTTCAGGTTGAAGCGGATGCTCGCCGAACGGAAGCTATGAGCGCGAGGGCTGGTATGTCGTGCGCTTCTGGGCGAATCAGGTGGTTCAAGATCCGGAAGGCACATGGGCGGAGATCGAACAGGTCATTTACGCCCGTCCCCCTCACCTAGCCTCTCCCCCAAGGGGGAGAGGAATATGAGGGAATGAGGTCGTTGACCCTCTAAGCAGCAGCCAACGGGAACTTCACCCCGCCGTCGTGCAGGTGGCACGACACCAGATGGCCCGGCTTGACCTCGCGCAGCGTCGGCAAATCGGTCTTGCAGCGCGGCATGGCGTAGGGGCAACGCGCGTGGAAGTGGCAACCCGGCGGCGGGTTGATCGGGCTCGGCACGTCGCCCGTCAGGATCACCCGCTTGCGGCTGCGCGCGCTCGTCTTGGGGATCGGCACGGCCGACAGGAGCGCCTCGGTGTAGGGATGCAGCGGCATCTCGAACAGGCTGCCCTTGTCGGTCGTCTCGACGATGCGCCCGAGATACATGACGGCGACGCGATGGCTGATGTGCTCGACCACGGCAAGGTCGTGCGCCACGAACAGGTAGGACAGCCCGAGCTCGTCCTGCAACTCCATCAGCAGGTTCAGGATCTGCGCCTGGATCGACACGTCGAGCGCCGACACCGGCTCATCGCCGACGATCAGATCGGGGCTGAGCGCCAGGGCGCGCGCGATGCCGATCCTCTGGCGCTGGCCGCCGGAGAATTCGTGGGGATAGGAATTCACCGCCTCGGGCCGCAGCCCCACGCGCTCGAACAGCGAGGCGACGCGCTCGCGGCGCTCCTGCGGCGTGCCGATGTCGTGGATCACCAGCGGCTCGCCCACGATCTCACCCGCCGACATGCGCGGATTCAGCGAGGCGTAGGGATCCTGGTAGATCATCTGCATGCGTCGCCGGTAGGGCAGCAGGCGCTCGCGCTCGAGATGAGTGATGTCCTCGCCGTCGACGCGGATCGACCCGTCGGTCGGCTCCATCAGGCGCAGCAGCGTGCGCCCGACCGTCGACTTGCCGCAACCGCTCTCGCCCACCAGCCCCAGCGTCTCGCCGCGACCGATACGGAAGGACACGCCGTCGACCGCATAGACGTGGCCCGAGACGCGGCTGAACACGCCCTTGTGGATCGGGAAATGCTTCTTGAGGTCCTCGACCTCAAGCAGCGCCGGTGCGCTCATGCCGCCCCCTGCAGCAGGCGATCGGCGTGCCAGCAGGCGATCCAGTGACCGGGCCGATGTTCCTCCAGGCCGGGTGCACGGGCCTGGCACTGGTCGCTGGCGAGGCTGCAGCGCGGCGCGAAGCTGCAGCCCCTCGGAAGGTTGAACAGCGAGGGCACCATGCCCTTGATCTCGTTCAACCGGGCCCGCCGGGTGTCGGTGCGCGCGGCGGTGTCGAGGTGTGGGATCGAGCCCAGCAGTCCCTTCGTGTAGGGATGTCCGGGCTGATCGAACAGCACATCGGCCGGTCCTTCCTCGACCTTGCGGCCGGCATACATGACGACCACGCGGTCGGCGTTTTCGGCGACCACGCCCATGTCGTGGGTGATCAGGATGATCGCGGTGCCGAAGGTCTCCTGCAGCTCGCGCATCAGGTCGAGGATCTGCGCCTGGATCGTGACGTCGAGCGCCGTCGTCGGCTCGTCGGCGATCAGCACCTTGGGATTGCACGACAGCGCCATGGCGATCATGACGCGCTGGCGCATGCCGCCCGACATCTGGTGCGGATAGGCGTGCACGCGCTTCTCGGGCTCGGGGATATAGACCCGACGCAGCATCTCGACGGCCTTGTCCATGGCATCGCGCTTGGAAAGGCCCTGGTGCAGCGCCACGGCTTCGGCGATCTGCCGCCCCACCGTGTAGAGCGGATTGAGCGAGGTCATCGGCTCCTGGAAGATCATCGAGATGGCGTTGCCGCGGATCGCCTCCATCTCGGACTCGGAGAGATCGAGCAGGTTCTTGCCCTGGAAGCGGATGGCGCCGCCGACGATGCGGCCGGGCGGGTTGGCGACCAGGCGCAGGATCGACAGCGCCGTCACGCTCTTGCCGCAACCGGACTCGCCCACCACGCCCAGCGTCTCGCTGCTGCCCAGTGAGTACGACACGCCGTCGACCGCCCGCACCGTACCCAGTGCGGTGAAGAAATGGGTCTGCAGCTCTTCGATCTGGAGAATCGTCTGCGCCGGCATCGCGGCCGGCTCCCCGACCACGTGCAGCGTCGGCTGGCGAGGATTCAAGGCGAGACTCCCTAAGTTTTATCGTGTTAGTTTTGGCCTTACGGGGAAAGTAAAGGCCTTCCATCAGAGCACACAGTGCTCGGTAACGAAAAGGCCAAACGGGAGGAACTAAATGAGCGATCATGAGTACCCGCGTACGCGCGTAAACCGTCGTCGCTTCGTGCAGGGCTCGGCCGCGGCCACTGCGACCGTGTTCGGCATGCCCTGGCAATTGCTCGCCCAGAACGTGCCGAACGAGTTCGACGGCTCGAAGTTCCAGCTCAAGGCGGCCGAACCCAATCCCAAGTCCGGCGGCGTGCTGAAATACGCCATCACCTCGCGACCGCCGCACTTCGACATGCACCAGTCGGGCACGATCAACAGCCTGGGCAGCCAGGGCTGCATGTTCGACAATCTGGTGCGTCGCGATCCGCGCGACAGCGGCAAGACCATCATTCCCGATCTCGCCCATAGCTGGGAGATCTCGAAAGACGGCAAGACCTACACCTTCCATCTGCGCGAGGGCGTGCAGTTCCACGACGGCGCCGATTTCACGTCGGAGGACGTCAAGGCGACCTACGACCGTATCGCCAAGCCGCCGGCCGGCGTCAGCATCCCGCGCAGCACCCTGTTCACGACGGTGAGCGAGATCACCGCGCCGGACAAGAAGACCGTGATCTTCAAGCTCTCCGAGCCCCGGCCCGCCAGCTTCATGATGGCAGCGTTCGCCAGCGGCTGGAACACGATCGTGCGCAAGAAGACGCTGGAGGACAACCAGTACAACCTGCGCCGCGTCGTCGACATCCCCGGCACCGGTCCGTTCAAGAGCAAGCGCCGCGTCGAGAACGAAGTCTGGGTGA
>JAEZIF010000227.1 GCA_023416135.1 Pseudomonadota bacterium | reverse complement strand
CCGGTTTGATCCGACGCCAACCAGGCGTCCCACGAAGCATCGAAATCCTCATTCCACCACAGGACTTGCCAATCCTCGACTGGATCAACGGCAACCCGTCATAATCTCTGTGCAGCGGTACTAGAAGAAGGCGTTCTCCTTGATCTTGGGGAATTTCTGGTCGGCGGTGACGGCCTCGGTCTTCTTTTCCTCTCGGGCCTTCTCGGCCTGGCGCATGACGGCATCGGTCAGCACCGACGACTTGCGGGCTGGCTTGACGGCTGTGGACATCGGCGACACCTCGGGGAGGATGGTTGGCTCGTTCCGTGGACGGCCACGCGGCGATTCGCTGCCCAACACGACTGCGCCCCCGCGAATTGCGAGGGCGCTACGCGCGGTCGTTCAAAGCGAAGCTTTGCACGTTTTCCGGGCGTCGTCGAGAGATGGCGCGGCGGCCAGGAGCGCGCTGTGCGCTGAGGCTAGAACTGCTTCTTGTCGCCCGGATTCATGTCGATCACCTGGATCGGCGTCTGGCCCATCGCCGCCTTGAATTCGGCCGGCGTGCCCTTGAGGAAGGGGTTGCTGGCGTAGTGCATGGGCATCGCCATCTTGGGCTTGACCAGCTCCTTCATGGCGTAGGCGGCGTCCTTGGGATCGAGCACATAGTGGCCTCCGATCGGCACCAGGGCGAGGTCGGGCTTGTAATACTCGCCGATGAACTTCATGTCGCCGAACAGGCCGGTGTCGCCCATGTGGTAGATCTTGAAGCCGTTCTCGAGCTCGATGATCCAGCCGGCCGGTTCGCCCGCGGCATAGCTCGTATCCTTGCCGGTCACCGGGTCCTTCAGGATCATCTCCGACGAATGCTCGGCGCGGACCATGGTGGTCTTCACGCCGGGGAAGGGCTCGATCGTGCCGCCCTTGCTCATGCGCGGCACCAGCTTGGCCGGCATCAGGCCGAGCGTCAGGAGAGTCTGGTTGAGGCCGGCCGGCGCCCACATCGGCGCGTCGTTGGTCTTGGCGAGCTCCATGGCATCGCCCAGATGATCGCCGTGGCCGTGCGTCACCAGGACAAGGTCGACCTTGCCGAGCTTGCTCAAGTCCTTGAATTCCTCAGGCAGCTTGGTGGCGCCCTTGATCCAGGGATCGATCATGATGACCTTGCCGCCCGGCGTGGTGAGCTTGAAGCCGGCCTGGCTGAACCATTGCAATTCGGCCTTGCCTTGCGCGTGGGCAGCACCGGCAAGCGCGAGAAGGCTCATGACGACGAACGAGAAAACGCGACCCAGCATGTGGACCCTCAGTTGTTGGTTGCGCCGAGCGTAACACGGTTCTTCATGGCGGAAGTCGTCGCTTTTCCGTGAGCGTCTGATCGCCCACGATGCGGTGCAACATAGAAGGGAGTTGGCCCGCCGATGAGCATCAAGGGCAAAGCCTACATTGCCGGCATCTACGAGCATCCGACGCGGCTCGCCAAGGATATCTCGCTGGCGCAAATCCATGCCCAGGTGGCGAAGGGGGCGCTGGAGGATGCCGGCCTGACCAAGGACGACGTCGACGGCTATTTCTGCGCCGGCGATGCTCCCGGCTTGGGGCCGATGTCCATGGTCGAGTACATGGGGCTGAAGCCGCGCCATGTCGATTCGACCGACACCGGCGGTTCCTCCTACCTGCTCCATGTCGCCCACGCCGCCGAGGCGATCGCGATGGGCAAGTGCAAGGTGGCGCTGATCACCTTGGCCGGCCGGCCGCGCGCCGAGGGCATGGCGACCGGTACCGTACCGCGCAGCCGCGGCGGCACGCCGACGCCGGACGAGCCCTTCGAGTTCCCCTACGGGCCGACGGTCGTCAACATGTACGCCATGTGCGCCATGCGCCACATGTACGAGTTCGGCACGACCGCCGAGCAGCTTGCCTGGATCAAGGTCGCGGCGTCGCACCACGCGCAGTACAACGAGCATGCGCTGCTGCGCGACGTGGTCACCGTCGAGGATGTCGTGAACTCGCCGATGATCTCCGATCCGCTGCACCGGCTCGACTGCTGCGTCATCACCGACGGCGGCGGCGCCATCGTCGTGGTAGCGCCCGAGATCGCCAGGTCGCTGAAGCGTCCCAAGGTCAAGCTGATCGGCGCCGGCGAGTTCGTGAAGACCCAGATGGGCGGCAAGGTCGACCTGACTTATTCCGGTGCGCGCTTCAGCGGCGCGGCGGCCTTCGCCGAGGCGGGCGTGAAGCCCTCGGACATGAAGTACGTGTCGATCTACGACAGCTTCACCATCACCGTGTTGATGCAGCTGGAAGACCTGGGCTTCGCCGACAAGGGCAAAGGCGGCAAGCTGGTGGCCGACGGCAACCTGATCTCGGGTACCGGCAAGCTGCCCTTCAATACCGACGGCGGCGGCCTCTGCAGCAACCATCCGGGCAATCGCGGCGGCCTCACCAAGGTGCTGGAAGCGGTGCGCCAGCTGCGCGGTGAGGCGCATCCCAAGGTGCAGGTGAAGAACTGCGATCTCGCCCTGGCGCACGGCACGGGCGGTTCGCTCGGGCTGAGGCACGGCAGCGGCACCGTCATTCTGGAGAGGGAGTAAGACCATGGCCGACACCAAGGAGCGCAAGCTGCCGGCGCCGTCCGTCAGTGCCGAGACCCAGGCCTACTGGGATGCCGCCGCCAAGGGCAAGCTGCTGGTGCGCAAGTGCACGAGCTGCGGCGAGGCGCACCACTATCCTCGGACCATCTGTCCGTTCTGCTTCAGCGACAAGACCGAATGGATCGAGGCCTCGGGCAAGGGTACGATCTACTCCTACAGCGTGATGCGTCGCGCACCGGTGCCGTATACCATGGCCTACGTCACGCTCGCCGAGGGCCCGCGCATGGTGACCAACATCGTCGACTGCGACTTCGATAGGCTGAAGTGCGAGCAGCCGGTGAAGCTCGTCTTCAAGGCGACCGACGGCGGCCCACCGCTGCCGATGTTTACGCCAGCCTGACGGCGACGCAGGCGCGGCTCACCTCGTGCGGAGGGCGAAGGCCGCGATCATCGCCAGCGGTTCGAAGGCCCCGCCGATGGTGAAGCCCGGATAGTAGATCGCCTGCACTTTGAGATAGGCGTCGCGATCGAGTCGGCGCTTGCCCGGAAACTCGAGGGCGTGCGCC
>JAEZIF010000194.1 GCA_023416135.1 Pseudomonadota bacterium | reverse complement strand
GGGCCGTTGGTGGAGGGGGAAGGATTCGAACCTTCGTAGACGCGAAGTCGGCAGATTTACAGTCTGCTGCCATTGACCGCTCGGCCACCCCTCCGAACCTGCGGCAAACGCGGCGCGAGATAAGCCTTGTTCAACCCGTCAAACGGGCGCGCGTTGCTCGCAAATCCAATGGGTTACGTCAAGGGCAATTCCCCTTATAGAAGCACTTATGCACTCCCGACCGCACCGACCCAACCGGCCGACCCGTGAACGGCAGCAAAAAGCGGGGCATCAGTCGGTATGGCTTTTCGGCCGCCACGCCGTGCTGGCCGCCCTGGCCAATCCGGAGCGCCGGATCGAGCGCATCCTGGCCACCAAGGAAGCGGCCGAGCGCCACGCCGGCGAATTGGGAAACAAAGTCGAGCTCTTCTCCCGCGACGATCTCGGCCACCGCCTGCCCGCCGGCGCCGTGCATCAGGGCCTTGCCGCCCTGGTGGCGCCGCTGGAGGAGCCGCAGCTCGAGGATGTCCTGGCACGCTGCGGCGCTGATGCTCTGGTCCTGGCCCTCGATCAGGTCACCGACCCGCACAATGTCGGCGCCATCCTGCGTAGCGCCGCGGCGTTTGGCGTTGCCGGCCTGATCATCACCGAGCGCCATGCGCCGGCCGACACCGGCGTCCTGGCCATGGCGGCCTCGGGAGCGGTGTAACTGGTGCCGGTGGTGCGCGCCGTTAATCTGGCGCGCACGATGGAGCAGCTGAAGGAAGCCGGCTTCTGGCTCTATGGCCTCGACGAGCGCGGCGACGCTGCGATCAACGATCTCGATCTCGCTGGCCGCGCCTGCATCGTGCTCGGCGCCGAAGGCGAAGGCCTGCGCCGCCTGACCGCCGAGAAATGCGACCGCCTGGTGACGATTCCGACCGATTCCAGACTTGCCGCGCTCAACGTCTCCAACGCCGCCGCTGTCGCGGCCTACGAATGGGCGCGGCGGCGCACCAACTCTTCGTAGAGAGCGACATACTCGCTCGCCATGCGCCGGGCGGTGAACCGACGCTCGAAGCAGGCCCGTACCTGACGCCGATCGATTTCGCCCAGGCGACCGACGGCGCGAACGGCTTCCTCCTCGTCCTCGACGATGAAGCCTGTCACCCCCTCGTCGATCACCTCCGGTACCGAGCCGTGGCGAAAGGCGATCACGGGCGTGCCGCAAGCCATGGCCTCGATCATCACCAGGCCGAACGGCTCGGGCCAGTCGATGGGGAAGAGGAGCGCCGCCGCCCCGGCCAGGAATGCTTCCTTGGTCCGGTCGTTGACCTCGCCCGTGAGCTGGACGTCACGACCGTCGATCTTGGGCTCGAGCTCTTCCTTGAAGTAGCCGCGCTCGCCCTTGGGCACCTTGGCCGCGATGCGCAGCGGCATACCGGCGGCCCGCGCGATCGACATGGCGGCTTCGGGCCCCTTCTCTTTGGTCAGCCGGCCTAGGAACGCCAGGTAGGAGCCCGGCTCGAAACGAGGATGCATGGAGCCCGCCGGAAGCCCGTGATAGACGGTGCCCAGCCAATTGGCGCCGGCCAGCGGCAAACGCTGGTTGCGGGAGATCGATACGAAGGGCGCATCTGGGAAGTGCCGCACGACATCCGGCAGCCCAGCGATATCCAGACGGCCGTGGAACGTGCTGAGGAACGGCACCCCCGTCCGGGTGAGCAAAGGCAGGTGCAGCCAGTCGATGTGGCAGTGGATGACGTCGAACTCCGCGGCACGCGCCGCCAGCGCTTCGAGCAGGACGGCCTGGACTGCAACCGGATCAGTGCGCGGCCGGCCGAGGCGGAAGGCGTAGGGCCACACCGGGTCGAGCGTGGCGCGCGTTCGGGAATCGCCGCTCGCAAACAGCGTAACGTCGTGTCCGAGGTCGACCAGTTCGTCGACCAGCCAGGCGACGACGCGCTCGGTGCCGCCGTAGAGCTTGGGCGGTACGCTTTCGGCCAAAGGCGCGACCTGGGCGATGCGCATGGCGATTCGCGATCACGGCCGCCGGTAACCGGCCAGCAGGTCGAGCCAATCTTCCAGCAGGCGGCTCATCAGGAAATTCTCACGCACCGTCTCCCGCGCCCGCGCTCCGAGTCGCTGACGCAGGTCGGGGTCCTGCAGGAGTTGCACGATCCTTTCGGCCGCCTTGTCGGTGCTGTCGACAAGGAAGCCATTCTCGCCGTCGCGTATCTGGCGGCGAATGCCGCCGACGTCGCCGCCGATCACGGCAGCTCCCTTCCACATCGCCTCGGTGACGGTGAGCCCGAAGCCTTCGCGGGTGGATTTCTGGAGCACGACGGCGGCGCGGCGCTGGAGGGCGTTCACCAGGACCGGATCGTCGGCCGTCAGCACGATGATGCGTTCGTCGATCGACGCCTTGATGGTTTCGAGGATGACGTCGCCTTCGGGATCGTCGGTCGCGCTGTTGCCGACCAGCACGAGCGTGCAGTCGACGTGCCGACGGGCCTTGCGGAACGCCTCGATCACGCCCATCGGGTCCTTCCAGCGATCGAACCGGGAGATTTGCGTGACCAGCGGGCGGTTCGTCGGAATTCTGTGCCGCATCAGGCACTCGTCGATCTCCGCTTCGGAGAGCTCCGCATTCTTGGCCGAGAACGGATTGATCGCCGGCGTGACGAAGAGCTGTACGATGTCGAGGTCCTTGGCGTACTCCGGCAGGGAGAAAATTGCGGCATCGTAGGTATCGATGAAGCCGCGCAGGTAATTCCAGGCCGCCGGGCTGGGCGTCGAAAGATCGATGTGGCATTGCCACAGCCATGGCATGTTGCGGTCGGCGAAGTGCCCCACCAGCGGCAAAGGCTGCGGGTCATGCACGACCACCGCGTCGCAGCCTGACAGATGAAGCCTGGTGGCATTCTCGAACACGACCTGCTCGTAGACGGCCTTCTCGGCGTCGGGGAGCTCCACCCTTTCGCCCTGCAGCGCATTGTGAAGCTTCTTGGTGCAATTGAAGAAGGCCGGCGTCCCTTGAATCTGCCGCCAACCGGTCTCGATACCCAGCGCATTCATCATCAGCGTGAGCGGGGTCAGGATTTCCGCGACTCCGCCGCCATAGAACGTCGAATTGACGTGGATCACATGGGCATCGCGTACGCTGTCGGCTTTCCTGAAGATACGGGAGGCGGCCGCCGTCCCGATCAGCGGCTCGTACTGTTCCAGCGGATGGAGCCCCAGGGTGCCCTTGTCGAGGCCCGCAGTTTCCACGGTCATCGGCTGTCTGCCTCTTTTGGAGGACCTGTGAAGCGATGTCGTGAATAAGCGCTTGGACCGCCCGAGGTTCCTTGCACTTCGAACCTTGGCCAAAGCGACGGAAATCCCTAAAAGGGCACGCGACGCCGGGTTCGCGCGCGCCTTACACGATGCTTGAATACATTGAGTCTGTGCTGTGACCGGAGCGCCGGCGTGAAGCCTTTTCGGCGTAGGACGAGGGCACGTCCGCTATGGGGCCAACAACGGACTTGGCTGCGTCGTTCGCGCCGAGATCCTCCCCGCCTCATTGCCTACCCGCTCTTGGCCTCCTACGATCCCCTGTGCAAAGCGGGGGGAACTTCCCGTGCCTCGTGGGCAGCGCAAACTGGCGGCAATCGTTGCTGCAGACGTTGTCGGCTACTCCCGCCTCATGGGGCGTGACGAAGCGGAACGCTGTCGCGCCTGAGGAAGAACCGATCCGACAACCTCGATCCTGTGCTGGCAAATACGGAGGCCGTCTGGTCAAACTGACTGGGGATGGGGCCCTCATCGAGTTTGCCAGTTCTGTCGATGCGTTGAGCGCGGCGATCGAGTTCCAGCAGACGATGGTCGAGGCCAACGCCGACCAGCTTGCAGGCACTGCCCTTGTGTACCGCATGGGCCTGCACCTCGGCGACCTGATCGTCGACGGCGACGACCTCTATGGCGATGGTGTGAACATCGCCGCCCGCCTTGAGGCCGAGGCTCCTGCTGGCGGCATTGTGATCTCGCGTACGGTCCACGAAGCCGTGATGGGCCGTGTAAAGGCTACCTTTGACGACCTCGGCAGCCTGCCTTGAAGAACATAGAACGCCCTGTACAGGCTTTTGGCGTGAAGTGGGAGCCGTCGAATTGGCAGCAGGCGGCGACAGCCGACGTGACACCCGCGCCGGCATCTACCCCGGAAGCGCCCTTGGCGTTGCCTGACAAGCCCTCGATCGCCGTGCTGCCGTTCCAGAACATGAGCGGCGATCGCGAGCAGGAATACTTCGTCGATGGTCTAGCCGAGACATCATCACGGCACTGTCGAAGTTCAAGTCGTTGTTCGTGATCGCCCGCAATTCGAGTTTCGCCTAAAAGGGCAAGTTGCCCGACATCCGGCAGGTCGGTAGGAGCTAGGCGTCCGCTACGTCCTCGAAGGTAGCGTGCGCAAGGCGGCGAACCGGATCCGAATCACAGCGCAGCTAGTCGATGCATCCGCCGGCACACACCTTTGGGCCGACCGCTTCGACGGCGCCTTGGAGGACGTATTCGAGTTGCAGGATCGCATCACCGCAAATGTCGTGGGGATCATCGCGCCGACGGTCGAGAGAGTAGAAATCGAACGCATACGCGGCAAGTCGGCCGAGAACCTGCACGCCTATGAACTTGTGCTGCGCGCCGAGGCCTTGATGCGCGGCCGATCCCGCGGTGACTTTGATCTAGCGCTGCGGGATCTGCGGAGAGCAATAGAGATTTACCCGAACTACGCGCGTGGTTTCGTTCGGTTAGCCACCCTCTGCTGGGCGTATGTTGCACAAGGTTATCTCCACCGCGATCATTTGCTGATCCCGGACATGGTTCTCCTCGCCCAAAAGGCGTCGGCACTCGATCCGATGGATGCCGACGCACTTGCTTGGGCTGGCTGGACCACAGCTATCGCTGGCGGCGATATGACGAGCGGCCTAGAACTCGTCGAGAAAGCAATTAGCCTCAACCCCAGCTACGCGGAGGCCTATCGCTTGGCCGGGATGCTGTATGGCTATCTCGGCGAGATCGACAAGGCACTCGACTGCATGCAGCACGCGGATCGGCTCAATCCCCTCTCCGGTCGTTTCCCGAACCATGGATATTTCGTCGCCTACTTCGGTGCAGGAGATCACGAAGCCGTCCTGAAATGGACGGCCCGCAGCCTGCGCGAAAATCCACAGGATGGCCCCACGCTGCGGTATCGGGCCGCGAGCCTGGCTCTTCTGGGGCGGATCGAGGAAGCCCATCAGGCCATCGATCGCTTCCTTCAGCAGAGGCCTGGCTATACGCTCGACGACTGTCGCCGCCACCAAGAGTTCGACATGAATAGCCCGTTCAAGAAGCCGGGCGTGACGGAAGCTCTCTATCGCGGTCTACGGCTTGCCGGATTGCCCGAGTCGGGCACCTAAGCGAGCAATCAAGCCATGTCCGTTTGGTGTCGATGCCGTTGAAAAACCCGATTGCCGGATTCGGGAGGCGTTGATTCACTCCTCCATGGCAGTGGGAGTTTGCCATCAATGATGGGGCGGGCGGCGAGTCGATCAGGGCGCCTTGTTTTACGAGTTCTCGCTCGAGCGGCATGTGCCGGCGGATCATCTGCTGAGGGCCATCGATGGCTTCGTTGACCTCGCCGATCTGCGGATGCGGTTGGCTGGGTAGACCTTCGATCGATCCCGAGCTGCTGATTGGGATGCTGTTGATTGGTTATTGCTTTGGCATAGGCCCCGAGCGACGGCTGTGCGAGGAGGTGCACCTCAACCTGGCTTATCGCTGGTTTGTCGGCTCGGCCTCGATGGTGAGGTGCCCGATCACTCGACCTTCTCTGAGAACCGGCATGGGCGTTTCCGCGAGAGTGATCTGCTGCGCCGCTTGTTCGAGACGGTGGTGCGCCGCTGCATCGGGGAAGGTCTGGTCGGCGGTTGCGAGCAAGGTCACCCCGAAATTCATCTCGCCGGCCGACCCGGCGGCGCTCGACCGGCGCTCACGGCGGACTGGCCTACTTCGCTTACACCCCGCGCGCCCGTCGGGCGACGCGGCCAGGGCGACCGCGGCGATCGGCGTCGGGCAAAGGCCGCCTAGCCACCGGCCAGTTCGGTCCTGAGCAGTGTCCAGATTGCCGATCCGGCAATCCAACCTTCAACACCGAGAGACAAGCCACTGAAATGAAAGAAAAATTGGAATTACCCATAGGCTGCGGAAAGTGCAACTAGGCGTCGCCAAGATTAGAGGGATGCGCAAGTAAAAGATCTGGAATGCTCTGCATGCGGCGCCGAGGTGCCGGACCTGCCGATGTCGGTGCTGAGGCACCAGTTGTCGCGCGTGCAATCGCGGCCGTTCGCCAGCGGCCGTCGTCCCCACCGTTCCCAGCCGGAAGGCACAGACGATGAAACGCCGCGATGTGATGACGCCACCGCTCATTCACCGCAATGCGTTCCATGGTTTCCTTGACCGTCGGATCGCGAACCTAGTCCCAGGGCGGCAGATGTCGGGCGGCCTGGCTGGCCTCCCAGCCCGGCACGCAGCGTGCGCACTCCATCCATCCCGCGCCATGGGTGGCCCAGCTGGGCGGGATGCAATCGTCAGGGCGCGGCCGCACGACGATTTGGCCGAAGCAGCGGCAGACGCGTGGGGGATGCGCACAGTAGAGCTGGCGCACCTGGCTGCAGACGAAGCGGACAGCGGTGACTGCCAGCGCGATCGCGCCCCTGGGCCGCGCTTCCCGGCGGCACCGAAGGCGTCTAGGATAACCTCCAGTCCCCAACCTCGGTCCCCAACCTTGGCGTGGAACTGCTCAAAAAGTCAGCAAATGCCGGGTTAGCACAGCGGTAGTGCAGCGGTTTTGTAAACCGAAGGTCGGGGGTTCAAATCCCTCACCCGGCACCATCCTGGGGGAGTGGCATTCTCTCGACATGAGCACAGTCCTCGTAACCGGCGGCGCCGGCTATATCGGCAGCCACATCTGCAAGGCGTTGGCCGAGGCAGGCGACGAGCCCATCTGTTACGACACGCTGGAGAAGGGCCACGATTGGGCTGTGCAATGGGGCCCGCTCGAGAAGGGCGACATCGGCGACAAGGCGCGGCTCGACGAGGTTTTCGTGCGCCACCGGCCGCGGGCGGTGATCCATCTCGCGGGCTACATCGAAGTCGGCGAATCGGTCCGGCAGCCCGAGCGCTACCTCCACAACAACGTCACCAAGTCCTACGCTCTGATCGACGCGGCGCTGCAGCACGACATCGAGGCTTTCGTCTTCTCGAGCACCTGTGCGGTGTACGGGTTGCCGCAGACGGACCTTCTGACCGAGACCCATCCGGTCGCTCCGCTCAGCCCCTACGCCGCGTCGAAGGCCAAGGTCGAGGATGCGCTGATCGAGGCCGCAGGGCGAGGATTGCGTTCGGCGGCATTGCGCTACTTCAACGCGGCCGGCGCGGATTGCGGCGGGACGATCGGCGAAGCACACGATCCTGAGACCCATCTGTTGCCGCTGGCGGTCGATGCCGCGCTCGGGCTCGGCCCCGCTCTCACCCTGCTCGGCACGGATTATCCGACGCCCGATGGGTCGTGCGTCCGCGACTTCGTGCACGTGAGCGATCTTGCCGACGCGCATCTGCGCGCACTCGCCTGGCTAACCGGCGGGTCGGCGGGCGGCCACGAGACCTTCAACCTCGGCAGCGGCGCGGGTTACAGCGTGCGCCAGGCGCTGGCCGAGACCGGCCGCATCGCCGGAAAGCCCGTTCCGCACTCAGTCGGGCCGCGCCGCCCCGGCGATTCGCCGAAACTGGTCGGTGACGTCACCAAGGCCAGACGCGAGCTCGGCTGGTCGCCCGAACGCGACCTCGCCGTACAGATCGAGGATACGCTGCGCTGGCGAAAGAAGATGCCGCGCTAGTCTGCGTGCTTGAGTCTAGGTGCTTGCTGCATCCGGAAGGATCAGAGGCGCAGCGGCAGATCGCGCAACCGCCGGCCCGTCGCGGCGAAGATCGCGTTGGCGACGGCGGGCGCGATCGGCGGCGTGCCGGGCTCACCGACGCCGCCGACGAGGGACGATCCGGTGTCGACGAGATGAACCGCCATCGTCGGCGCATCGGCGAGGCGCACCGCGTCGTAGTCGGGGAAGTTCGACTGCTCGACGGCGCCGTTGGCCAGCGTGATCTCGCCATGGAGTGCGGCCGAGAGGCCGTAGATGATGCCGCTCTCCATCTGCATGCGTACGATCGCGGGATTGACGACCGGGCCGCAATCGATCGCGCAAGTGACGCGCTCGACCTGCAGCGTCTTGCCGTCAGGCACCGCGACCTCGGCGACCTGCGCCACGATCGAGCCGAACGACGCGCGCAGCGCCATGCCGCGACCCGAGCCCGCCGGCAGCGGCTGCCCCCAGCCGGCTTCCTTCGCAACCGTCTCCAGCACCTTCAGATGCCGCGGTTTCTTCGCCAGCAGCTCGCGGCGGAACTCGAACGGATCCTTCTTCAGGGCGGCAGCCATCTCGTCGACGAAACTCTCGTCGAAGAAGGCCGTGTGTGAATGGCCGACCGACCGCCAGAAGCCGACGGGCACCGAGCCGTCAGCCACCACGGCTTCAAGCCTGTAGAACGGAAAGGCATAGGGCGGGTTCTCGACGGCATTGCCCTCGGGCTTGCCCTGCGACGGCAGGCCGATCACGCGGGCCGGGAACTGGTCGGCCGGCGACTGCGCGACCTGGCGCTTGGCAACAGCCGCCAGCCTGGGCGTACTGCCTGACATGTCGAGCTCGGCGCGCCAGCGCGCCAGCGCCATCGGCCGATAATAGTCGTGTCGGACATCTTCCTCACGCGACCACAGGACCTGTACCGGCTTGTCCGGCACGGCGAGCGCGCAGGTCACCGCCTGGCGCACCAGGTCGACCTCGGCGCGCCGGCCGAAGCCGCCGCCGAGGAAGGTCGTGTGCACGCTGACCGCGGCCTGCGGCACGTCCGCGACCTCGGCCGCGATCAGGCGCACCAGCGTCGGCGCCTGATTGGGCATCCAGACCTCGACCTTCGCCTTGTCGCCATCGCGCAGGACCTGCGCCGTGCAGTTCATCGGCTCCATGGTCGTGTGCGCAAGATAGGGCGCGCGGTAGGTCGCCTCGATCGGCCGCACCGTCGCAGGCTTCTTCTCCTCGCCCAGTGTGCGGACCAGCGCAGGCTTGCCGTCCTGCAGCAGCCCCTCGTAGCGCCGCCAGAGAGTGGCGCTGTCGAGGTTGGGCTCCGGGCCCGGCTGCCACTGCACCTCGACGCCTTCCTGGAGAAGCTTGTTGGCACGCCACCAGCTCGCGCCGATCGCGGCGACGCCACCGGGCACGATGATCACGGTCTCGACGCCCTTGGGCAGGCTCCCCTTCACTTTCAATCCGGTTGCCGAGCCGCCGAAGGTCGGCGCATTCAGCACCGCGGCATAGAGCAGATTGGGCCGGCGCACATCGATGCCGAAGGTCGCCACGCCCAGCACCTTGGCCGGGATGTCGAGGCGCGGCAGCGGCTTGCCTATGAGCTTGAACTCCGAGGGCTTCTTGAGCGGCGGCGCCGGCATCGACGACAGGTCGCCAACATGGTCGACCAGCTCTCCGAAAGTGGCGACGCGCCCGCCGCTCTTGCGCCGTACCTCGCCATCCACGACCACGAGGTCGCCGACCGGCACGGATGCCTGGCGGCTCGCCGCGCGCAGCAGCAGGTCGCGCGCCACCGCGCCGGCAACACGCATGGGATGCCAGGCATCGCGCACGCTGGTCGAGCCACCGGTCGCCAGCACGCCCAGCGCGCCGCCGAGCTTGCCTGCCATCCACCGCGCGACGTCGACGACGGTGCCTTGTTCCTCAGGCGAGAACGGCAGGGTGTCGATCAGGATGTCGACGTTGCGGTAGATGCCGTTCTCGGGCGGATCCTCGACCCGCACCTGGTTCCAGCGCGCGTCCATCTCCTCGGCGACCAGCATGGCGAGCGCCGTCTGCACGCCCTGCCCCATCTCGGCGCGCGGCACGGCCACGACCACGTTGTTGTCGCGCGTGATCTTCACCCAGCCGCTGAGGCCCGCCTCGTTCGGCCTGATGTTGAGCAGCGTGCGATCGCCCAGCCGATCGCGCTCGCGGGCAAACCAGAAACCGACGCCCAGCAGGCCGCCGCCGGCGATGCCGCCGATTATCGCCATGCGCCGGGTCCACTTCTTCACGGCGCGCCGCCCAGCAATGCCGAGGCGCGATGAACGGCACGGCGGATGGCGCCGTAGGTGCCGCAGCGGCAAATGTTGGACAGAACCTCGTCGATGTCCTTGTCGGTCGGCTTGGGATTGGCCTTGAGCAGCGCCACCGCCGACATGATGAAGCCTGGCTGGCAGTAGCCGCACTGGGGCACCTGCTCCTCGATCCACGCCTTCTGCACGGCGTGCAAGGTGCCGAGCGCCAGCCCTTCGATGGTGATCACCGACTTGCCGTCGACGTCGGACGCAGCCATCGAGCACGACCGCACCGGCACGCCGTCGACATGGACGGTGCATGCGCCGCACGATCCCACACCGCACCCATACTTGGGGCCCGTGATGTTGAGGTCCTCGCGCAGGACCCATAGCAGCGGCTTCTCGGCCTCGACGTCCACACGAGCCGGCTGGCCGTTGACGGTGAACGAGATCATCGTCGGATCAGCGTATCACCCAGCACGAGCACGTCCATCTTGGTCCGCAGAAAACAGTCGATGGCTTCCTCGGGCCTGCAAACAACCGGCTCGTTCTCGTTGAAGCTGGTGTTGAGCACCATGGGCACGCCGGTGATCTCGCGGAACGACTGAATCAGCCGGGCATAGCGTGGGTTGCCCGACCAGGTGACGGTCTGCAGCCGGCCGGTGCCATCGACATGGGTGACTGCCGGGATCTCCCTGCGCCTGGCCTCGCGGATCCGGAAGACCTGCATCATGAAGGGCACGTCGTCGTCGGTCTCGAACCAGTCGGGCACCGCTTCGCGCAGCACGGAGGGCGCAAAGGGCCGGAAGGATTCGCGGCGCTTGATCTTGAGATTGAGGACGTCCTTCATGTCGGCACGCCGCGGATCGCCCAGGATCGAGCGATTGCCGAGCGCCCGGGGGCCCCATTCGAGGCGGCCCTGGAACCAGCCGATCACCTTGCCCAGCGCGATCTCCTCGGCGGTGCGCTTGCACAACGTCGCCTCGTCGGCGATGCGCTCGATGGTGCAGCCTGCGGCGTCGAAGTCGGCACGCCGCCGGGCGATCGCCTTGGCAATCTGGTCCGGCGTGGCCGATGGCCCCCAGTAGGCGTGGTCCATCACGAAGTGACGGCGGGCGGCGGCGCCACCAACCTTGTGCCACGTGGCGAAGGCCGCGCCGATCGCGCCGCCGGCATCGCCGCCGGCCGACTGAACGTAGAGCTTCTTGAACGGCGAGCGCTCCAGCACCTTGCCGTTGGCGACCGAGTTGTAGGCGCAGCCGCCTGCCAGCACGACCGCGTCGGTGCCATAGCGGCGATGCACGGCGCCCAGAAGATTGAAGAAGGCGTTCTCGTAGGTGGCCTGCGCCGAGCGCGCGATGTCGCGATGGCGGTCCTCCAGAGGCGCCGCGGGATCGCGTGCCGGGCCGAGCAGCTCGGCGAGCGCGTCACTCCACAACCGGCCGCCCGAGGGGATGCCGTCCTTCACCTGGTAATTGGCTCCCTCGCCTGTTGCATGTCGGAAGAATCTCAGGTCGAGCTCGAAGGTGCCGTCGTCCCTGGTCTTCACGATCTGGCGCATGAGATCGACGAAACGCGGCTCGCCGTAGGGCGCGAGACCCATCACCTTGTATTCGTCGCCGTAGTGCGGGAAGCCGATGAACTGGGTCATCGCCTCGTAGAACACGCCGAGCGAGTGGGGGAAGTAGACGCGCCCCGCGACGCTGAGGTTGCCGCCCTCGCCCAGCCCCCAGGCGGCCGACGAGAAATCACCGAAGCCGTCGACCGAGACCGCCGCTGCCCTGTCGTAAGGCGACACGAGGAAGGCCGAGGCGAGATGGCAGAGATGGTGCTCGACGGCATGCACGGCGCCGCGGAACTCCTGGTCCGGCAGCGCCTGCGCGAGGTTGCCCGCGACGTCGGCACGCTCGCCGCGCTGGCGCAGGCGGCTCAGCACGTAGGACGGGCTGACGCCCGAGGCCAGGACGAAGGCGAGCTTGCGCCAACGGTTGGCGCGGTTGTCGCTGTTGATGGCGACGTGCTCGACGTCGCCGAGCGTGATGCCGCCCTCGCTGAGGCAATAGCGAATCGATTCGCTGGGAAAGCCGCCCCAATGCTTGATGCGGCGGAAGCGCTCCTCTTCGACGGCGGCGACCAGGGTGCCGTCCTTCACCAGGCAAGCCGCGGCGTCGGCGTGATAGGCGTTCAGCCCGAGGACGTAGGTCATCGCTCGAGGTCGCGACGCAGCAAGTGCATGGAGAGGATCAGATCGGCGGTCACGCGCTGGGCGGTATAGAGAAGCCCGGCCGTTCCGTCGAATATCAGGCCCTTCACGACCAGACAGTGCACCGCCACCGCGATCGGACCCAGGAAGCGCGTGCGGCGCAGGCGGTCGGGCCAGCTCAGTTCCGACCACGGCCGGGTGATGAGCTTCTCGGCTTCCTGCGCCTGATAGCGCGACTGGGACTGCAGCCAGCGCTCCAGGCTCTTGCGGTCGTCATGCAGCAGGCGGTTGGCGAGCTTCACGATCGGCCCGTCGATGCGCAGCTTCTCCGTATGGCCGTCCTGGACGAATCGGCCGCGGCCCAACCGGAACAGGACGGGCAGCGCGGGATAGAGCGAAGCGCGCAACGCCCGTCCATCGATGCAATAGGTGAAAGCGATCTCGTAGGCTGCGGTCTCCTCGGCCGGTGCCAGAGCCGCGATCTCGTCGCGCAGTGCCGGCTCGACCATGTAGTCGGCATCCAGCCGCAGCACCCAGGCGCTGGCGATGCCGGTCTCCTCGACGGCGAAGCGCCACTGCTCGGCGTGGCTGTCGAAAGGCCGCTGGACGGTGCGCACGTTGGGGAAGCGGGCCGCGATCATCAGGCTGTCGTCGGTCGAGTTGCTGTCGACGACCACGACCTCTTTCGCCCATGTCAGGCGCTCGAGGGAGCGGCCCAAATTGGCGGATTCATTGTAAGTCAGGATGACGGGGGTGATTTCGGCCAGCACGATGCCAAGACGGCCATGAGGGCCCATGTGGCTGGTATAAGAGAGATTATTCCCGCCGACTATCGGATTTCCCTGGCGCCGCGGCGGCTGGCGGCGGCACGCGCCACATTGTTGCCGCATCATCGGGCGACTTGACGGAATCGCTCGAGGCGAGCAAACGAGCACCCCATCGCGTTTGGCGAGTCAAAGGTTGGGTCGTGCCCATCCTCGCAAGTCTTTGAAAAACCGGATAAAAGCCCTCTCTTCGCGTGAAAGGCTGGTCAATGTCCAAGAATGATCTCGTGGTCGTCACCGGTGCCGGTGGCTTCATCGGCGGCCATCTGGTCCGCGTTTTGCAGCAACGTGGCCACACCAAGCTCCGCGCCGTCGACGTGAAGCCGCTCAACGAGTGGTACCAGAAGACCCCGGGCGTCGAGAACCAGGTGGGCGATCTCGCCCTGCTGGAACCCTGCCGCGCCGCCGCCAAGGGCGCGCACACGATCTACAACCTTGCCGCCGACATGGGCGGCATGGGCTTCATCGAGACCCACAAGGCCGAGTGCATGCTGTCGGTGCTGGTCAGCACCCACATGCTGGTGGCTGCCAAGGAAGCCGGCGCCCAGCGCTTCTTCTATTCGTCGTCGGCCTGCGTCTACAACGGCGAGAAGCAGACCCGCGCCGACGTCACCGCGCTCAAGGAAGAGGACGCCTACCCAGCCATGCCGGAGGACGGCTACGGCTGGGAGAAGCTGTTCAGCGAGCGGATGGCGCGCCACTACCGCGAGGATTACGGCCTCGCCACGCGCGTGGCCCGCTATCACAACGTCTACGGCCCCGAGGGCACCTATGACGGCGGCCGCGAGAAGGCGCCGGCCGCGATCTGCCGAAAGGTCATCGCCGCCAAGCTCTCGGGCAAGCATGAGATCGAGATCTGGGGTGACGGCGAGCAGACCCGCTCGTTCATGTACATCGACGACTGCACCGACGGCACGATCCGCCTGCTGGAAAGCGACATCATCGAGCCGCTGAACATCGGCAGCGACGAGTTGGTCAGCATCAACCGCCTGGTCGATATCGTCGAGAAGATCGCCGGCGTGAAGCTGAAGCGCTCCTACAAGCTCGACGCGCCCAAGGGCGTGCGCGGCCGCAACAGCGACAACGAACTGATCAAGAAGCTCTTGAAGTGGGCGCCCTCCATCCGTCTCGAAGACGGCATGGAGAAGACCTACAGGTGGATCTACGACGAGATGACCTCGGGCAAGGCCTCCGTCGTCAATGCGATCCCGCGCGCGGTGGCGGTGCAGTAGCTCGCTGGGCGCGCGCCTTCTCATACTCTTCCGGACCGCGCGCTGGGTCGCGCGCCTCATGATCATGAGCGAGCAGGGACGCTCGCGGTCCGGAAGACCATGACGCGCCACCGGAGTGGTGCGGGCCCGGCTAACGCCCGACCCGGCTGATCTCCTTGTTGCCGCGCAGAAGTCCGTCGAAATACTCGATGGTCTTCTTCAG
>JAEZIF010000080.1 GCA_023416135.1 Pseudomonadota bacterium | reverse complement strand
ACGGGCTGAAGCCGCCGGTCCTGGTCTCGCCCGACGGCGAATGGACCTTCCCGCTGGGCACCGACGACCAGGGCAGGGACGTGCTGAGCGCCATCATGTACGGCACGCGCCTGTCGCTGATCGTGGGTTTCGCCTCGGTGATCGTCGCCATGGTGATCGGCATCGCGCTCGGCCTGGTCAGCGGCTACATCGGCGGCGCGGTCGACACGGTGATCATGCGCATCGCCGACGTGCAGCTCACCTTCCCGGCGATCCTGGTGGCGCTGCTGATCGATGGCGTGGTGCGCGGCATCATCTCGGTGCAGCGCCACGACGAGATCGCGATCTTCGTCATCGTCGGCGCCATCGGCCTTTCCTTCTGGGTGCAGTATGCCCGCACCGTGCGCGGCTCCGTCCTGGTCGAGAAGAACAAGGAGTATGTGCAGGCCGCTCGCGTGATCGGGCTGTCGCCGGTGCTGATCATGGTGCGCCACGTGCTGCCCAACGTCACCGGTCCGGTGCTGGTGATCGCCACCATCAACCTCGGCCTCGCCATCATCACCGAGGCAACGCTCTCCTTCCTGGGCGTCGGCCTGCCGTCGACCCAGCCGTCGCTCGGCACCCTCATCCGCCTCGGCAACGAGGTGCTGCAGTCGGGCGAGTGGTGGGTGATCGTGTTCCCCGGCGCCATGCTTGCCGCCCTGGTGCTGGCCGTGAACCTGCTGGGCGACTGGCTGCGCGACGCGCTCAACCCCAAATTACGCTAGAACGGGAAAAGATGGCCGTCGCGTCGAACAATCCGCCGCTTCTCGAGGTCAAGAACCTCAGGGTCGAATTCCCGACGCGGCGCGGGACGCTGCTTGCCGTCGACGACGTCTCCTTCGACATCGCGCCCGGCGAGGTCTTGGGCGTCGTGGGCGAGTCGGGTGCCGGCAAGTCGCTGACCGGCAACGCCATCATCGGCCTGCTCGAGCCGCCGGGCCGCATCGCCGGCGGCGAGGTCAGGCTGGAAGGCCGGCGCATCGACAACCTGCCCTACGAGGAGATGCGCAAGGTGCGCGGCGCCAAGATCGGCGCCATCTTCCAGGATCCGCTGACCAGCCTGAACCCGCTCTATTCGATCGGTCGCCAGCTCGTCGAGACCATCCAGACCCATCGGCCCCTGTCGACTGAGCAGGCGCGCAGGCGCGCGCTCGATCTCCTGAAGGAGGTCGGCATCCCGGGGGCCGAGAACCGCATCGACCACTATCCGCACCAGTTCTCCGGCGGCATGCGCCAGCGCGTCGTGATCGCGCTCGCCCTTTGCGCCGATCCGCGCCTGATCGTGGCCGACGAGCCGACGACCGCGCTCGACGTCTCGATCCAGGCGCAGATCATCGCGCTGCTGAAGCGCCTCTGCCGCGAGCACCACACGGCGGTGATGCTGGTGACCCACGACATGGGCGTGATCGCCGAGACCGCAGATCGCGTGGCGGTGATGTATGCCGGCCGCATCGCCGAGATCGGCCCGGTTCGCGACGTGGTGAAGCACGCCAAGCACCCGTACACCAAGGGCCTGATGGGCTCGATCCCGAGTCTCGGCGTGCGCCACGACAGGCTGACGCAGATCGACGGCGCGATGCCGCGCCTGACCGAGATTCCCAAGGGCTGTGCTTTCAATCCGCGCTGCACCTCGCGTGGCAGCCGCTGCCTCAGCGAGCGGCCGGAGCTGATGAGCGCGGGTGCGAGCCGCGCCGCCTGCTGGCTGCACGATCGTGGCGGCGTCGGCGCGCCGGTCGCCAAGGAGCTGATCAGTGCCTGATGGCGGCAGCATGAACCAGTTCGTCAGGATCGAGGGCCTGAAGCGCTACTTCGACGTCTCCGCCCCCTGGCTGGTGCGCACGCTGGAAGGCCGGCCGCGTCAGATCGTGCAGGCGGTCGACGGCATCGACATCGAGATCGCCAAGGGCGAGACCTTCTCCCTGGTGGGAGAGTCGGGCTGCGGCAAGTCGACGGTGGCGCGCCTGGTCGTCGGCCTCTATCCGCCGACGGCGGGCTCGATCCAGTTCGACGGCAACGACATGGCAAGTCCGCGCAGCCGCGCCGACACGGCGGCGCTGCGTCGGCGCATGCAGATGATCTTCCAGGACCCGTACGCCAGCCTCAATCCGCGCTGGCGCGTGTTCGATATCGTCGCCGAGCCGATCCGCGCCTTCGGGCTCGCCAAGGACAAGGCCGATCTGGAGAACCAGGTCGGCGAGCGCCTGCGCCAGGTACGGCTGACGCCGGCCGACGGCGCCAAGTACCCGCACGAGTTCTCCGGCGGCCAGCGCCAGCGCATCTCGATCGCCCGGGCGCTCGCGAGCCATCCGGAATTCCTGGTTTGCGACGAGCCGACCTCAGCGCTCGACGTCTCCGTACAGGCGCAGATCCTGAACCTCATGGTCGACCTGCAGCGCCGCCTGCAGCTCACCTATCTGTTCATCAGCCACAACCTCGCGGTCGTCTATCACATCTCGACGCGCGTCGGCGTGATGTACCTCGGCCGGCTGGTCGAGGTGGCGCCGACCGACACGCTGTTCCGGCGGCCCAAGCACCCGTACACGCGGATGCTTCTGGACACGATCCCCGACCTCGACATGACGGGCCGGCAGCGCGCGCCGGTGGCGGGCGAGGTGCCGAGTCCGATCAACCCTCCGTCGGGCTGCACCTTCCATCCGCGCTGCCCCTTCGCCAACGAGCGCTGCAAGCTCGAACGGCCCAAGGCGCTGCCCATCGAGGGCGGCACGGTGGCGTGCCACGCGATCGAGGAAGGCCGGCTAGGCGTCGAGGAGCGGTCGTACGCGCCGAACGCGCCGAGCGCCTAAATCACCCCGCCCCATCACGCATTCCGAGATGGGGAGGAAAGCGTCCAGCGAGCTCAGACTCGCATATAGCCCTCGAGCTCGTTCACCGCGAAATCCAGCACCTTGCTCATCGGCTCGTTCCTGATGGCGTAGCGGACCACCATCTGTGTCTGCAGCCCATGTCGATAGATTTGGACGGCGATCTTGTGCGGCGCGGGCGCCGCGGCGATCGACAGGATCTGGTGATTGAACGGGTTGGCGTAGTGATAGAGCGTGCCTTTGGGCGGCCCTTCCTCGGCCCATACCTTCAGGGCCGTGAGGTTCGCGAAGGCCGGGATGTCGTAGCCGGCGCTCGCTTTCACCATCGCCTCGATCGCATCGGCCTGTGACAGCGCCGTCAGCAGGCTTTTAGCCGCGCTCTGGTTCTTGCCGAAGTTCCAGATACCCCAGAAGGGTGTCGTGAATGGCCCATAGCGTCCGGCAGGACCGGCGGCCATGCCGTGGTGCCAGGTCTGCTCGGCGACTTCCGGCCGGTCGCGTCGCGCCACTGCCCAGGCGCTGGGCGGGTTCATGATCAGCGCCGTCTTGCCGGCGACGAACATCTTGTTGTTGCTGGCATCGTCCCACGACGGCGCATCCTGCGGCAGATAGGGCACGAGTTGCTTCCAGTACTCGAGCGCCTTCTTGACGTTATCGCTGTTGACCGTGATGTCGCCCTTGGCGTTGACGAGGTTCGCGTCGAAGCTGTGGAAGATGCCGCCGCAGGTATCGACTGAATCGGCTGTCGTGCCGAGCCCGATGCCGAACGGGAAGCCCGCCCTGTGGCAGGCCGCCGCCGCCTTCAGAAAGGCGTCGAGCGTCCAGGCGTCGGCTTGGGGCGGCGCACCGGCCGGATACATCGCCTGGATGTCGATGCCTGCATGCTGTTTCAGGAGATCGATGCGCGATGCCGGTCCCTTGAACTGGGCGCCCGGCGTTCCCGGCACGCCGAGCCATTTGCCGTCGATCTTGCCGAGGTACAGCGTGATCGCGCTGGTCGCACCGTTCTGCTTGATCAGCGACGCCATGACGTCGTCCACCGGCACGAGCTGGTCCGAGTATCGCGCGCAATCCCAGGGCCCGAGCTGCAGAATGTCGTGGCCCGAGCGCGCCTGCGCTTCGGCAGCCGCGGTCAGGATCAGCTTGTTGCCCTGCGAGGTGATGAAGTCGATCTGCAGGTCGACCTTCTCCTTCTCGGCCCACGCCCGAGCGACGGCTTCGGCGCCCGCGTTGGCGCCCGGCACCCAATGGTCCCACAGGCCGACCGCCAGCTTTCCGGCGGCATAGGCGCCGCGCACGAACGGTGCTGCCACCATGGCCGATGAGAGAACGACTGTGTTGGACACGAAGCGACGCCGACCGATTGTCCTCCTCGTCATGTGCGTTCCTCCTCCAAGGGTGTCTTTGCTTTTGCTCGCGTGGTCGCGATGCGTGGCCTTCAGGCCTTGTGAGGAATGCTAGGCAGAAGCCACAATACCGATCAACGAAATTTCGCAATGCGACTCAAATATTCACAAGACTTCGCGAGTGGTTTTGCGCCTGTCCGAGGAAGGCCCTTGGGCGCCGCCGCCTGGTCGCCCATGAAGGAGGACAGTGCGTGGAGGGGTTTTGCCGTCGGCGCCGGCGCCACGCCGACGATGCGGCTCGGGGCTAACGTCGCGATCACCCGCCGACGGGCATCGCGATCGGCGCCTTCCACACATGGTTGCATCAACCGTGGAAAGAACAGTCGAACAGTCGAACCGCCGTCCACGACCTGCACAAAGCCTGATGTGCGCAAGCGCATGGTCGCCACCCTTGACCCGTCGCGGCGCATCCTTACGATCCGCACCCGTATTGTTGGGAGTAGTCGCGGCATGCCGGTCATCAATCGTATCGCCTCGTTCCATAAGGACATGACCGCCTGGCGCCATGACATTCACAGTCATCCGGAAACGGCCTTCGAGGAAATACGGACCGCCGACATCGTCGCCGACAAGTTGAAGTCTTTCGGCATCGAGGTTCACCGCGGCCTTGCCAAGACCGGCGTGGTGGGCGTGCTGCGCTCGGGCACTTCGAGGCGGGCGATCGGCTTGCGGGCCGACATGGACGCGCTCGACGTCCACGAGACCAACGAGTTCGATCATAAGTCGACGATCCCCGGTAAGATGCATGCCTGCGGCCACGACGGCCACACGGTGATGCTGCT
>JAEZIF010000045.1 GCA_023416135.1 Pseudomonadota bacterium | reverse complement strand
GGGGCCGCCCGGCCCGCTCTTGCAAAGCTTTTGCGGGGGGCCGGGCGGCCCGCGGCCCCGGAAGACCATGAGCCGCGTCCATGTCACCCTCGACGAGCTGCTGCGCCTGCGGCACCGCGCCAAGGGCTTCAGCTTCCTGCCGCGCCAGCCCGTCCATTCGCTGCTGACCGGCCGCCATGCCTCGCGGCTGCGCGGCCGCGGTCTCGATTTCGAGGAACTGCGCCACTACTTCGAGGGAGACGATACGCGCACCATCGACTGGGCGGCGACGGCGCGGCGCGGCAGCCCGCATGTACGTGTCTACACCGAGGAGCGCGACCGCAGCGTGCTGCTGCTGGTCGACCAGCGCATGTCGATGTTCTTCGGCAGCCGGCGCGCCATGAAGTCGGTCGCGGCCGCAGAAGCGGCAGCCATTGCCGCCTTCCGGGTCACCTCGCTGGGCGACCGCGTCGGCGCCATCGTGTTCTCCGAACAGGGCATCGTCGAGATCCGGCCCGAAGCGCGCGACGCGGCCGTGCGGCGCATCCTGGCCGAGGTGGTGCGCCAGAACCGGCGCCTGTCGGCGGAGGGTCCGCCTGCCGATCCGTCGCTGCTCAACCAGGCGCTGGCCCGCGCGGCGCGCCTGGCCCACCACGACTGGCTGGTCTGCCTGATCTCAGACGAGGCGGGCGCCGATGCCGAAACAGTGCGTTTGGTGACCGGGATCACCGCGCACAACGACGTGCTGTCGGTGTTCGTGCACGACCCGCTGGAGGAGCGGCTTCCCGACATTGGCCGCGCCGTGCTGGCCGAAGGGGATCGGCAGATCGAGGTCGACCTGTCGGCCCGCGAGCTGCGCCAGCGCTTTACCGGCGCCTTTGCTGAGCAGCGGCAGGCTGGTGCGCGCTTTTCCTTGCACCACGCCATTCCAGTGCTGCCGATCGCCACCGACCGCGATGTCGTCGACCAGTTCCGCGAGCAGTTGGGCCGGCGGCTGGCGCGACGACGGGCAGCGGCGTGAGCGACCGTCGTGGCTGATCCCGCCGATCTCTCCAACCTGCGCGACCTGGCGCTGCCGCCGGAGGTGTCGCTGTGGCCGCCGGCGCCTGGCTGGTGGATCGTCGCGGCGGCGGGCGTCGCGGCGGTCGTCGTCCTGGCAGCGGCAGCGATGGCGCGTCATCGAGCCGACGCCTATCGCCGCGAGGCGCTGCGCGAGCTCGACGTCGTCGATCCGGGCAGCATCTCCACCGTCCTGAAACGGGCCGCGCTTGCCGTCTGGCCGCGCGAGCAGGTGGCGGCGCTGTCGGGCACTGCCTGGCTCGCCTTTCTCGATCGTACCGGACGCACCACCGCCTTTTCGGACGGCGCCGGCCGCTACATCGAGATGCTGGCGTTCGGCGGCGCCGTCGATCCCGCCTGCGCCGACGCGGCCCGCGCCGCAGCACGCACCTGGGTGAGGAGGCATCGGTGCTGAGCTTCGCCTACCCGTGGCTCGCCGAGCTGGTGCTGCTTCCGCTGCTGGTGCTCTGGCTGCTGCCGGCCCACGCCGAGAGCCGACGCGGCGTGCGTGTGCCGTTCTTCGGCCGGCTGGTGTCGCTGACCGGCCAGCAGCCGCGGGCCGGTGTCGTGGTCGGCCAACGCGGCCGTTGGCGCAGCGCCAGCCTGATCGTTTGCTGGCTGCTGGCGATCGCCGCACTGATGCGGCCGCAATGGATCGAGCCGCCGATCCATCACGACAAGCCGGCGCGCGACCTCTTATTGCTGGTCGATCTGTCGGGCTCGATGGACACCAAGGACTTCACCGATCCTTCCGGGGCGAAGGTCGACCGGCTGACGGCGGTGAAGCAGGTGCTCGACGAATTCCTGGCCAGGCGCAAGGGCGATCGCGTCGGCGTCGTGGTGTTCGGCAATGCGCCGTTCACCCTGGTGCCCTTCACCACCGATCTCGATCTCAGCCGCCGCCTGGTGGGCGAGATGCAGGTCGGCATGGCGGGGCCGCGCACCGCCTTTGGCGATGCGATCGGTCTCGGCGTCAACCTCTTCGCCAAATCGACGGTGCCGGCGCGGACCATGATTGCGCTCACCGACGGCAACGACACCGGCTCGAGCGTGCCGCCGGCCGAAGCCGCGCGCGTGGCGCGCGATCACAAGATCACGATCCACACTGTAGCCATCGGTGACCCCGCGGCAGCCGGCGAGGACAAGCTCGACGAGGCGGCGCTGAGGGACGTGGCCCACGTCACGAGTGGCGGCTTCTACCGTGCCCTCGACCGTGACGAGCTCCTGGAGATCTATCGCCGCCTCGACCAGATCGAGACGCGCAAGGTCGACACGGTGAGCTTCCAGCCGCGCGTGGAGCTTTTCTGGATACCGCTGCTGGCGCTTGCCGTGTTCTCGATGCTGGTCCAGGCGTCGCTGATGCTGCGATGGCCGGTCGTGCGGCACAGGGTGCCTACATGAGCGCGTTCGTCGAGAACTTCCACTTCCTGCGCCCGTGGGGGCTGCTGCTGGTCGTTCCGGCAATCGCGTTGTGGTGGTTCGCACGCCAGGGCGCGGACACGACCCGCCGATGGCGCCAGGTTATCGATCCGGAGCTTTTGAAGGCCTTGGTGGTGGGCGGAACGAGTGGACCGCGGTTCGGACCGCACGACCTCCTGCTGCTGGGCTGGCTCGTCGCCGCGGTCGCCATCGCCGGTCCGTCCTGGCAGCGCGAGCCGTCGCCGTTTGCCGAGACGTCGGCGCCGGTGATGATCGTGCTCAAGGTGACGCCGTCGATGGTCACGCCGGACCTCGCGCCGACGCGGCTGGATCGCGCACGCCAGAAGATCGGCGACCTCTTGAAGGTGCGCGACGGCATGCCCGCGGGACTTGTGGCCTACGCGGGTTCCGCCCATCTCGTGCTACCGCCGACGCAGGATGCCGGCGTCGTCGTTGGCATGGCCGGTGCGCTTGCGCCCGACATCATGCCGCGCGAAGGCGACAGGCTCGGCGACGCCGTCACACTGGCGGCGAAGGTCCTGCGTGACGGCGGGCAGGGCGGATCGATCCTGGTCGTCGCCGATACGGTGGCGCCCGGCCAGACCGAAGCGCTGCGCCAGATTGGCGGTCATCCGCCAATCGTGTTCCTCGCGATGGCGCCGCCGGCTTCGGTCGACGCCGATGCAAGCCTGGAGGCGGCCGTTTCTGCGCTCGATGCCAGAAAGGTCGAGACCACGATCGACAATGCCGATGTTGCCGCGATCTCGCGGCGGCTCGCCGACGCGCCGGGCGCGGCGGCCGCGAGCGAGGTCGAGCGGTGGGAAGAGGCGGGTTACTGGCTGGTGCCGCTGATCGCACTGATCGGCCTGCTTTGGTTTCGCCGCGGCTGGGTGCTGGCGACATGAGGCGCCCGCTGTCCTGGCTGGCGGCGAAGCTCCTGGTCACGGCCCTGGCGCTCGGGATCACGGCCTGGTCGATCGGCTGGAACCAGCTTTGGCTGACGCCTGACCAGCGGGGCCGCCTGCTGATGGCCCAGCAGCGCTACGGCGAGGCTGCCGCTGCCTTCGCCGATCCGATGTGGATCGGTATCGCCCAGTTCCGTGCGGGAAGCTTCAAGGAGGCCGCACAGACCTTCGGCGGCATGGACACCGCCGAAGCCGCCTACGACCAGGGCAACACGCTGGTCATGCTCGGCAAGTATGAGGAGGCGGTCGGCCGCTACGACCGCGCCCTGGCGCTGCGGCCCGGCTGGGCGGAGGCCGTGGCCAATCGCCGGCTCGCGGCCCTGCGCGCCGAGCGGGTGAAGAAGACCGGTGGAGACCAGGGCGACCAGCGCGAGAAGCCCGACGAGATCGTCTATGACAAGGATAAGAAGAACCCGGCCGGGCAGCAGACAGAGGTCAGTAGCGCGCCGATGAGCGACGAGGCAGTGCGCGCCTTGTGGCTGAAGCGCGTGCAGACCCGGCCGGCCGATTTCTTGAAGTCGCGCTTCGCCTATCAACTGCAGGCGGCCACACCATGAGGATGATGGCCGCCTTGCTGGCATTGCTGTTCGGCGCCGTTCCAGTGGCGGCCCAGACGGTGCGAACGACGGTCAAGCCGGAGTCGGGCGTAATGCTGGGCCAGCACGTGCGCGTGCTCATCGACGTGCTGTTCCCCGACGACATGCCGCGGCCGCCGCGGGTCAGCCTGCCCGAGATGCCCGGCGCGCAGATCCTGCGCTACGAGACGCAGGCCACGACCATGAACGATCGGATCGACGGCAAGGCGTATGTCGGCCAGCGCTTCGAGTTCGCCTTGTATCCGCGACGCGGCGGCACGCTGGAGATTCCTGCGCCTCAGGTCACGGTGCTCGACCGCGCCGGTGAGGAGACCGGCCGAGTCTCGGGCACGCCGACGAAGATCGAGGTCACCGTTCCGCCCGGCGTCGACCCGTCCAGGCCGGTCGTCGCCACGCGCGAGCTTGGCCTTGATCAGAGTTGGCAGCCGCAGCCCGACGCCCCATTCAAGGCAGGCGATGCTCTGGTGCGCACCGTCACGCGCAGGGCTGCCGATATCCCCGGCATGGCGATGCTCGACCTTGCCTTTCCGGCGCCCCAGGGCGTGCGCGTCTATGTCGACCCGCCACGGACCGACGACCGCGTCGAACGCGGCGACCTCACCGGGCATCGCACGGATCGGGTCACTTATGTGTTCGAGCGCGGCGGTTCGTTCCCGATCGATGGCGTCGTTCAGCCCTGGTGGGACCTCGAAGGCCAGCGCCTGCGGCAGGCGGCAGGGCAGGGCGTGACGCTGTCCGTCGCTGCGGTCGCCGCCCCTCGGCCATCTGTTGAGCGACTGGAACTCTGGCTCTACGTCGCCACGACCGCTTTGGGTCTGGTCGCACTGATCTGGTGGGCGTGGCCGCACCTCATGGCGGCTCACGCAGCACGCCGGGCGCGCTGGGAGGCGTCGGAGCCCAAGGCATTTCACGACCTGCAGGCAGCCTGTCGGCACGGTGGTGCGCGCGCCGTCTATCGCGCCTTCAGCGTTTGGCGGGAGCGTATTGGGCGCCCGCTTCCCGCGTCGTTTGCCGAGGAGCTCGAGATGGCGCTGTTCGCCGGAGCGCCCTGGAGAGCCGAGCAGGCGCACTCTTTCGCCGCCCGGCTCGAGCACTTTCGGCCGGCAAGGCAGCAAGTGGCCCGTCCGATCCTGCCGCCACTCAATCCGGTGCGCTGAGCACCGCCGGTCAATGTGCGGATTTTCACAGACCTGCAGGGTCCGTGCTGCGAGTTTCGTCGTCGGCAGCGGAGGCATATGGAGAGGGCAATGGCAGAGCATGCACCAACCGCTGCGGGTCCGGCTGCCGACTTCGAACGCGAGAAGTGGCGGGCGGAGATGGCTCTGAAGGAACGCGAGCTGGCTCTCAAGGAACGCGAAGGATCCCTCTTCAAGAGCCCGATCGTCGTGTCGGCGATCGCCGTCTTCGTCGGGCTGCTGTCCAACGCAATCTCCGACTGGATCACCAAGGACCGGCGTCTCGCCGAGGAAACGCGGCAGCGCGAGGCGGCGTTGCTGGTGAAGGCCTTCGAGCACAACGATCCCAACGTGGTCATGGCCAATCTCACGGGCATGATCTCGGACACCAACGAGGTGGCGAAGAAGCTGGTGGGGCAGGAATACACCGAGGTCGAGAACAGGATCAAAAGCCTGCCGTCGGAGTCGCTGCGGCAGTATCAGGCCGCGTTGATCCAGAAGGCCGTCGAGGCCGACGACGTCGACAAGGTGCTGAGGAAGCTGAAGCTGCTCGACGAGGCCAACCTCATTCCCGACTACGACAGGGTTCGCAGGGCTTATGCCGCGCTCAGCACCGTGAATGCGTTTTCTGCGGCGCAAGTCGCATCCTCGGCAGCCGTCGCGCCGGTTTCGACAGCCGCCTCGACCTCGCCCGCATCGACGACGGCGATCGGCGTTACACCAACCGCGACCGCGCCACGGACGACGCTGGCCGAGCCGAGCCCGCAGGCGGCGTCCTGCGCCGCAGCAACCAGGTCGTCGGAAGGATGGATCTTCCTGGGCGGGATCGACGGAAACCTCCAGCGATGGGTGGTATCCGACAGCGGTACGCGGTCGATCGAGTTCGAAACGGCAGAGCTGAACGCCGGTCCGGACTTCAAGGTCGAGGCGCAATTGACGAGGGCGGTGATGGGCCAGTGCCTGCAGACCAAGACCGCGAAGTTCATGCGCGGCGACGGGGTCGATGGAAGGCGGCTGCAATCCGCCGTCAAGCAGACGTTGCCGGCCGGTACCCGGCTCCGGGTCGTCGGCATCGACTTCGCCGGTCGCGACGATTCGACCAGCGCGCGCAATCCCGTTCTGTGGGCGAGGGTAGAGGTGCTGTCCGACTAGCTCGCGGGTGCCCGGAAGCACGAAAAATCGCGTTGGCGCGGTGAGCGCGGGTTGACGCGAATAACAACTTAAGTTATATTAGAGTTGCCCGCATCAGGCGGCGGCGCTCCATGCATTGTTCATCCGACGTCCATCGTAAACGGCAGACGCCGTGCCCGGCCTGTCCGCGTGCGGTCAAAGACCAATAGCGAACCTTGCGTAACTATCCGAATTCGCTGGCGAGACCTATTGATAGTGGGCCGAGTGCTGAGGCAACGCTACGCTCGTTGTCGGAAATGCCGGAAATGCCGGAAATTCCCGCCGATGACAGCATTGCAGGCACTTGGCCCTCTGCGCGACTCGCTTGCTCAGGCGGCCGCCGCCTTCTTGCGGTTGGCTTCCAGCCGGCGGTCGACCAGGGCGACGCCGCGGTCGATCTCGGGATGGCTGAGTCCCTTCTCGCGGGCGATGAGCTGCACCAGCTTGTCGGCACGCTCGATGAAGGGCACGCCGTTGTTCAGCGCGCGCGCCGCCGACGCCGGCCGCACCAGGCTCTGGGCCGCGGCGGCGTACTTCTCGAACGGCACGAGGTCCTTCGGATCGGCGCCGAGCTTGACGCAGAGGTCGAGGACGAAATTGTAGACCGAGCGCGAGGTCTCGATGTCGCTGTGCACGGCCTCTTGCGCCGTGCGCATACCGCCCTCGGTGACGCAGCGGTAGTTGCCGGCCAGCAGCATCGCCCACTTGGCGAGCGGCACAAAGATCGAGTCGTAGACCTTGAGCTTGACCGGCAGTTCGATCTTGCCCTCGGGAGCGTCGAAGCGCGCCGCTTCGACGTCCTTCTCGAGCTGCCTCAGGATGCCGGTCAGCTTGTCGTCCTTGAAGCGCGCGACCTTGAAGTTGGTCGGCAGCGTCACCTGCAGGAAGTTGACCTTCTCTTCCGGGGGCCGGATGGCCTGCGGGTCAGGGCTGTTCAGCGTGATGCGCTCGGGATCGAAGCTGTTCCATACCGAGGGGTCGGTGTAGGCGGGCTTGAGCTTGTCGCAATCGAGGCCGGGGATGCGCCGCAGATAGGCGAGAGGGGGCATGTTCATGATCGACATGCACGGCACCTTCGACCTGCCGACGGCGTCGAGAAGCTGGCGCACGCCGTCGACGCGATATTGCGGCTCCTGCATGGCGAGGCCGATCAGGTCGTAGTCCGCCGGGTTGACGCCCGCCACGCCACCGGCCGTCACCTTGCCCGGAAGTTTGCCCGATTCGAGCAGGACGGGATCCTTGCGGCCGCGGACCGGCAAACGGACCTTGAAACCCTCCTGGTTGATCAGGTCGGCCTCCGCCGGCAGGCAGATGAGATGGATCGAATGGCCGCCGAACAGCAGTTTCGAGGCGAGGAGCGAACCATAGGATGCCCCCAGCAGCAGGATCTTGTAAGCCATTCGCCCGTCTCCCTTCACGATACATCGGCGCTTCTTCACTATAGCTTCCCTCGGCAGGCGTTGCGCGGTCAATCGCGCGGGACAACCATTTGCCGGCCTGGACGTTGAGGGGCGATGAGTTTCCTGCGGCCGAATCACAACGTTTGGCGGATCGAGCGGGCCAACCGGGCCGCAGTCCTGATCGACGCCGCCGCCTTCTTCGCGGCGGTCCGCGGCGCCTGCCTCAAGGCCGAACGCAGCATCCTGGTGGTCGGCTGGGACATCGACAGCCGAACGCAGCTGGTCGGCGCCGACGGCCATCCGGCCGATGGCTTTGCCAGCGGCTTCGCCGACTTCCTGACCGAGCTTGCGCAGACCCGTCCCGACCTGCGAATCCATCTCTTGCTGTGGGACTATTCGCTGCTCTATGCCGGCGAGCGCGAGCTGCTGCCGCGACTGTCGCTGGGCTGGCGGACGCCGCATCACGTGACGCTCTGCATCGACAATTCGGTACCCTTCGGCAGCTCCCAGCATCAGAAGATCGTGGTGATCGACGATGCGCTGGCCTTCTCCGGCGGTCTCGATCTCACGATCCGCCGCTGGGACACCACCGCCCATTCGGCGGAGAACAGCCATCGCGTCGATCCCGCGGGCCATCCTTACCGGCCGTTTCACGACGTCCAGATGATGGTCGATGGCGCGGCCGCCCATGCCCTGGCCCTGCTGGCGCGCGAGCGCTGGTGTCGTGCCTATGGCGGCGCGCCGCTGATCGAGCCGCACGGCGATGCATGGCCCGCGACGGTGCACCCTGATCTGACCGACGTCGACGTCGGCATTGCCCGCACCCAGCCTCGCTATGACGACGGGGACGAGATACGCGAGGCCGAGACTCTGTTCCTCGATTCGATCGATCTGGCTGAGCGCAAGATCTACATCGAGAACCAGTTCCTGACCTCGCCGCTGATCGCCGATCGCCTGGCTGAGCGTCTGCGCAGCCGTCCCGAGCTCGAAGTGGTGATCGTGGCGCCGCGCAGCCACGACTCCTGGGTCGAGCGGCGTACCATGCGCAACGGTCGCATCCGCTTCTGGCGGCGGGTTCACGCTGCCGGCGGCGATCGCGTGCGCCTGCTCTATCCGG
>JAEZIF010000511.1 GCA_023416135.1 Pseudomonadota bacterium | reverse complement strand
ACGTCTTCGGCTACGCCGTCGGCTTGGACATGACCCGCCGCGACCTGCAGAACCAAGCCAAGGACATGGGCCGGCCGTGGGACATGGGCAAGGGCTTCGACCAGTCCGCGCCGATCGGCGAGATCTTTCCGGCGTCGAAGATCGGCCATCCGTCGAAGGGCATCATCCAACTCGACGTCAACGGCAAGACCCGCCAGAAGTCCGACCTCAACGCCCTGATCTGGAGCGTCCCGGAGACGATCTCCTATCTCTCCGGGCTCGTTGCACTGGCCGCCGGCGACCTGATCTACACCGGCACGCCCGACGGCGTCGCTGCCGTGGTCAAGGGCGATACGCTGGCGGGCTTCGTCGATGGTTGCGGCACGGTGACCTGCACGCTGGTGTAAGTCGCCGAAAGAAACACCGGGAGGGGGAGCGTCGCGATGAAGGTGAATTCGAAGATCCGCGCCATCGAGACGCTCGCCGCCGATGCCGGATTTCGCAACTACTACTTCGTCAAGATAACGACCGAAGACGGCATCGTCGGCTGGAGCGAATACGATGAGGGCTTCGGCGCGCCGGGTGTCGGCACCGCCATCGAGAAGCTCTCGTCGCGCCTAGTCGGCCAGCCGGTGGGCGATCACGAGCGCCTCTATGCCGAACTCTATTCGATCACGCGGCCGGCCGCAGGCGGCGTCGTTGCCCTCGCGCTGGGCGCCATAGAGAACGCGCTTCTGGACGCCAAGGCCAAGGCGCTGGGCGTGCCCTGCTACGAGCTTCTGGGCGGCAAGGTCCGCGATCGCATCCGGGTCTACTGGTCGCACTGCGCGACCTGGCGCATCAATCATCCGTCCTACTTCAAGCCTGCAATCACCGACCTCGAGGGCGTGAAGGCGATCGGCCGCGAGGTGCGCGAGAAGCGCTTCACGGCGATGAAGACCAACATCTTCATCTACGACGACGACAAGAAGAACCCGAAGGGTTGGCGGCCGGGCTTCGGCTCACCGAACTATCCCGAGCGCAACGTCGATCGCCATGTGCTGCGCAATCTGCGCATGCATCTCGAGGCGATCCGTGAGGGCGCGGGCCCCGACGTCGATCTGCTCTTGGACCTGAACTTCAACGCCAGCACCGAAGGCTACCTCAAGATCCTGCGGTCGATCCGCGATCTCGACATGTTCTGGATCGAGATCGACAGCTATAGCCCGGAGGCGCTCGGCCTGATCCGGCGCCAGAGCCCGCATCCCATCTCCTCCTGCGAGACGCTTCTGGGCATTCGCGATTTCCTGCCCTACTTCCGCGAGCAGTCGATGGACGTGGCGATCATCGACACGCCTTGGAACGGCGTGTGGCAGTCCATGAAGATCGCCAGCCTTGCCGAAGCGCACGAGGTCAACGTCGCGCCGCATAACTTCTACGGCCATCTCTGCACCATGATGAATGCGCACTTCGCGGCGTCGGTGCCCAACCTGCGCATCATGGAGACCGACATCGATCGCCTGGAATGGGATCACGAGCTTTTCACGCACGTGCCCGAGTTCAAGGACGGCCATCTCATCATGCCGTCACGTCCCGGTTGGGGCACCGAGCCGGTCGAGGAGGCGATCAGGGCGCATCCGCCCAGGCAGGCCACCGGCGGCCTGGCGGCCTACGGGCGCAAGTCGTAGCTCATTGTCCGGAGCGGCGCGCTCCCAATAAGGCTAAAGCTGCCTTGCGCTGAACGTATCGCACTTCCTCGGATCGCCGCTCTCCAGCCCGATGCGGAACCAGCGCATGCGCTGGGCGCTCGAGCCGTGGGTGAAGCTGTCGGGTACGACACGACCCTGCGCCTGGCGCTGCAGGCGGTCGTCGCCGATCGCGGAGGCGGCGGCCAGCGCCTGCTCGACGTCGCGATCGTCGATCATCTTGCCGCCGCGCGCGGCGTCGGCTCGGTTGGCCCAGACGCCGGCGAAGCAGTCGGCCTGCAGTTCGACCCGCACCGAAAGTGCATTGGCGTCGCGCTTGCTCATGCGTTCCTTCATCTGCTCGGTCTTGGCGCTGATACCCAGCAGGTTCTGGACGTGATGGCCGACCTCGTGGGCGATCACGTAGGCCTGCGGGAACTGGCCGGGCACACGGAAGCGGCGCTCCAGGTCGTCGAAGAAGGCGAGGTCGAGATAGACCCGCTGGTCGGCCGGGCAATAGAACGGTCCCATCGCCGACTGGCCGACGCCGCATTCGGTGCGCGTGGCATTGCGATAGAGCACCAGCCTGGGCTCGCGATACTGCCGACCGAGAGCGTGGAAGACATCGTTCCAGACATCCTCGGTGCTCTTGAGCACGCGTGACACGAACTGGGTCTCCGCGTCACCTGCCGGCTGCTGGCGCGGCGCGGTCCGGCTGGTCTGGGTCGGCGCCGGCTCGTAGCTCGACGTGCCGCCGCCACCCAGCAGGGCGAAGGGATCGGCCCCGAAGATGAGGGCAATCACGATGAAAGCCACGAAGCCCAGGCCGCCCTTGAACAGGCCGCCCCCGCCGCCCGTCGGGATGGGCATTCCGCCCATGCCGCCCATGCCGCCCCCGCCACCGAAATAGCCGCCGTCGCCGCGACGATCCTCGATGTTGCTGCTTTCGTCGCCGTCCATCTGCATAGAAGGATCTCCTGGGTCGAGATCGGCCCCGGATTGACTATATTGGGGGCGAGATGAGCCTTTCCATCGCCACCTGGAACATCAATTCGGTCCGTCTGCGGATCAATAACGTCAAACGCTATCTCAGGCTGCGCAAGCCCGATGTGCTGTGCCTCCAGGAGACCAA
>JAEZIF010000508.1 GCA_023416135.1 Pseudomonadota bacterium | reverse complement strand
GGGCACGTTCGACGATTGCCAGGACCTCGCCAAGGCGTGCTTCAACGATCTCGCCTTCCGCGACCGCCATGCGCTGACGGCGGTGAACTCGATCAACTTCGCCCGCGTGATGGCGCAGATCGTCTACTATTTCTGGGCAGCGGTGAAGCTCGGCGCGCCGGACCGGCCGGTCGCCTTCACGGTGCCGACGGGCAACTTCGGCAACGTCTATGCGGGCTATGCGGCCCGCCAGATGGGCCTGCCCATCTCGCACTTCGTCGTGGCGACCAACAGCAACGACATCCTGGCGCGCTTCTTCGAGGCGGGCGCCATGACCATGACCGACGTCGTGCCGACCCTGAGCCCCAGCATGGACATCCAGATCTCGAGCAACTTCGAGCGCCTGCTGTTCGACCTCTACGGCCGCGACGGCAAGGCGCTGGCCGAGGCGATGGCGGGCTTCCGCAGCAGCGGCACGTTGAAGGTCGGCGCCAACGCGCTGGGCGGCGTGCGCGAGTTGTTCGACGCCGGCCGGCTCGACGACGAGGGCACGCTGAAGGCCATCGTCGACTGCCGCAAGCGCTTCGGCGTCACGCTGGATACCCATAGTGCGGTGGGTTATGCCGTGGCCCAGCAGCACCGGCGCGATCCCAAGGTGCCGATGGTCGTGCTTTCGACGGCGCATCCGGCCAAGTTCCCCGATGCGGTCGAGAAGGCCGTCGGCGAGCGGCCGGCGCTGCCGCCGCGGCTCGCCGACCTGATGGAGCGCACCGAACGCGTCGAGGGACTGCCCAATGATGTCGCGGCACTGAAGGGCCTGATCGACGAGCGCATGGCGGCGCTGCGGCAACCTCGTGCAGCAAGGCGATAGGACGGCGATGAGCAACGTCAAGGTCACCACCCTTCCCAACGGCCTGCGCGTGGCGGTCGACGCGATGCCCGAGGTCGAATCGGCGGCGCTCGGCATCTGGGTCGCCTGCGGCACGCGCCACGAATCGGCCGAGCTCAACGGCATGGCCCACATGCTGGAGCACATGGCCTTCAAGGGCACGCGCACGCGCTCGGCCCGCGCCATCGCCGAGGAGATCGAGAATGTCGGCGGCAGCCTGAACGCCTACACCGGCCGCGAGATCACCGCCTACCACGCCTCGGTCCTGAAGGAGGACGTGGCGCTCGGCGTCGAGATGGTGGCCGACATCCTGCGCAATTCGGTGTTCGATCCCGACGAACTGCAGCGCGAGCGCGGCGTCATCCTGCAGGAGATCGGCCAGGCGCTCGACACACCCGACGACCTGGTGTTCGACCAGTTCCAGGTCACGGCGTTTCCCAGCCAGCCGCTCGGCCGGCCGGTGCTGGGCACGGCCGACACCGTCGAGGCGATCGGCCGCGACGATCTCTTCGCCTTCCTGGCCCGCCACTACACGGCGTCCAACATGGTCCTGTCGGCGGCCGGGCGGGTGGAGAACAACCAGATCGTCGACCTCGCCGAGAAGTATTTCGGCTCGGTGCCGCGCACACCCGCCAACGCCCAGCTGCCGGTGCCGCTCGCTTACGTCGGGGGCGACGGCCGCGAATCGCGCGTGCTCGAGCAGGCGCATCTTGTGCTGGGTTGCCAGGGCATCGGCTATCGCGATCCCGACTATTTCGCGCTCGCCGTCTATTCGACCCTGTTCGGCGGCGGCATGTCCTCGCGTCTGTTCCAGCGCATCCGCGAGGAGCGGGGGCTGGTCTACGGCATCCACTGCTTCAACACCGCCTACGCCGACGGCGGGCTGTTCGGCATCTATGCCGGCACCGGCGAGGACGATCTCGCCGAGCTGGTGCCCGCGGTGTGCGAGGAGTTCGCCGGCGTCGCCGACACGCTGAGCGAGGCCGAGCTGGTGCGCGCCCGCAACCAGATCAAGGCCGGCACGCTGATGGCGCTGGAATCGAGCGGCGCGCGCTCCGAACAGGCGGCTCGCCACCTGATCATCCATGGCCGGCCGATTCCCTACGCCGAGATCGTGACCCGCATCGAGGCCGTCGATCAGGCGGCCGTGCAACGGGTCGCGCGCCGGCTCCTGCAGGGCGAACTCACGCTCGCCGCGCTGGGTCCGATCGACGAGCTCGAGACTCTCGACAAGATCGCGGCGCGCCTTGCGGCTTAGTCGGGCCGCCCATCTGCTAGGGCAATCGGGGACGTGGTGCGAGACGGGGGCGAGGCGCTGCGGATGGCTCTGCAACGGCGGATCGAGTCGGAAGCCGGGGCAAGAAACGTACGACGAAGCAGCGGATTGAACTGCAGCCAATAGCATCATGTAGGTCCAAGTCCCGCCCCCGATTTGAATCTGCGACTGCACTCGAAGGGCGCGTCTGTTGGTGCCCGCGCCTGCGATGGAGCCAAAGCATGATGGGTCCAGGTGGAATCACCTGGACGGCGTTCCACTTGTTCATGCCTTCGCGCTTTCCCGGCATGTACTGCCAGCGATCGTCGTGCTTCGAGGAAACGTCTTGCAGTGGTTCTGCAAGCGGTCGCGAATTTCTTTCGGTACGCCGGCCTTGTCCGCGAGCGTCGTCCACGTCCGCCGCAGATCCCGGTTGGTGACGACGGGTATCACGCCGCGGCCGCGCTGCCGCTACATGAAGGCATAGAGCGTGCCGGCTGAGACGGGCCTCGTCGGGTCCGTCGCCGACGGGAAAACCAGCCGTGTTCGTTTGGTTCGATTGACGCCGGCAGGTCGGCCGCGAGGTCGGGCACGGGAAGCGAGTGGGGCTTTCCGTTCTTGGTCTTCGACCAATCAAGGATGCGCCCGTCGGCGTCCGGCTGATCGACATGGAGCTGTGCCATCTCCTCGACGCGGCATTCGAGCCACTTGTAAAGTTGCACGAACTCGTCCTCGTCGAGCCAGCGCGTGCCGCGCACCTTCGGCGGTCGGGATACTTGCGGCGGGGTTGTACGCAAGGCGAAAGCGACGGGACGAGGCAGTGCGGTAGTCGTGCTCGGACTTCATGCCCCAGCTATATGCGGAGCGGATGTATGAGCGGACGTGATCGGCCATGGAGCGCTTGCCGCGATCGTAGATCGGGCGAAGCAATTCGACGACCTCATCGGCCTCGATCTCGCGCGCTTGCCGATGGCGGCCGAGTGGGTCGGCGATCTTGTTGAGGCCCTTCTCCGCATCTTTCCACAATCGTTTCTCCGCATCCTTGAGCGCCTTCAAGCCCAAGATCGGGCGACGCATGATCGAGCACGCAATTGCCGCCAAGGTGCCATTCTCTTTCGTGACGGCAGACAGCGTCTATGGCACCGGCGAGGTCGAAACTCGGCTTCGCAAGGCCGGCAAAGGCTATGTTCTGGGTGTGGCTTCCAATCACGTGTTCCACTCTTGGAGCAAGGAGCTGTTTGTCTCCGGTACGGCCGCTACGATCGCGCAAAAAGCCGATCAGCGGCACACGAGCCCGACAATTGGCGCAAGTTGCTCGATCTGACCGATAAGGCTGTAGGCGATGGCCTGGACATCCGGGCCCAGGTGGCGCCGCAACCGGTCGGCGTTCTGCTCGGCTTGCAGGGCAGCCGAAATCCTTTCTCGACGCTACCGGACGGCGATCCGGATCACATGGTATCAATCATGTACAGCTCGAAGGGAGCACGCACCGTCAGCAAGTACAGCAGCGAAAAGATGGATGCGCTGATCCAGCAGGGCCGAACCGAAACGAATATCGATAAGCGCAAGGCGATCTACTGCGAGATCGAGCGGCTTGTGTCCGAGGATGCAATCCTCATCATGCCTATTCGTCTTGTCAGCCACATAATTGCTCAGAAGAAAGTCAGAAACATTCCACCGCCGCGGGGAAATATCGTTCAGGTGAATGACATCTGGCTCGAAGATCCGCAGCGCGACTAGTACCGGTGCACAGAGATTATGACGGGTTGCCGTTGAGCCAGTCGAGGATTGGCAAGTCCTGTGGCGGAATGAGGATTTCGATGCTTCGTGCGACGCCTGGTTGGCGTCGGATCAAGCCGGCGCGCTCGAGGGTAAGCACCATCTGGTGGATGGAAGGCGGCGTGACCCGGAAGTGACGTTGCATGTCGGCTTCGGCTGGGGCCTTGCCGAACATGCGCTTATAGACGCAGATGAAGGCCAGATACTGGCCTTGCTTCTGGGTGAAGCGATGTGGGCCGGAGCCGTGCGCGGTGCCTGAATTCTGACTCATCGCTCGATTCGTCTGGTCTCCCCCTCGAGGAGATCAGA
>JAEZIF010000452.1 GCA_023416135.1 Pseudomonadota bacterium | reverse complement strand
TGCTACCATGCGCAGACGATTGATCGATGCAATCGTCTCTTCCTTGCCACGATGTCCATGCTGTCGCGCAAAGCCCGCAAAAAGCCGATTCCATTTATGACACAGTAAGACTAGCAGACCATGACCGAAGCGGCCATCCTGGCCCCCACCCTATTGGCACTGGGTGCGGCATTCTGTTTCGCCCTGGTACTGATCCTGACCCAATACGGCCTGCGTACCGTCCCCTCCTGGCGCTCGCCGATCTACACAATCGGCAGCTCCATGGTGGCCGCCTGGGTGGGCGCACTGCTGTTCGTCGACTGGCAGGGCTTCGACTGGCGGGCGGCGTTGATCTTCGCCGGCGTCGGCTGCGTCTTCCCTGTCGTGGTGTCGATCCTGTCCGAGCGCTCCAACGAGCTGCTGGGTCCCGCCGTCGCCGGCGCTGCGGGTAACGTCACGCCGCTGTTCGCCGTGCTGTTCGCCGTCCTTCTCCTCGGGGAGCGCATCGGCCCGGCGCAGGTCACGGGCCTCGTGCTGGTCGTGGGGGGTGTCGCGCTGATGGCATTGCGCGGCGGCGGCCGGCGGTAGTCGGTCGGGGTGCTCGGTTGCCTCTCTCCGCAGCCCTGGTGCGCGGCGCCGTCCAGCCCGCAATCAAGGCGGCGCTTGCGGTCTGGCACGAGCCGCTGGCAGCAGCCGCGATCGGCTATTCGCTGTCGACGGTGGTGATCATGCTGCTCGTCGGCCGCCGCGCGCTTGTTGCCGGCCCAGCCGACCGAACCGACCTGCTGTGGTTCATCGGTGTCGGCATGGCGAACGGCACGGCGACCCTTCTCCTCTATGCCGCACTTGGCCTGGGCTCGATCGCTGTGGTGGCACCGCTGGTCGCCACGTCATATTGCTGCTGGTGGGAACCTGACGGTGGCGGAAAAGCGGCGGAATGTGCGCACGAATTCCTCCGATTGGACGGAAACGGTCGAGGTATGGCCTGCGTATTACCCTTCACCAGCGCGGTGCCCGTCAGTGGGTCGCGCAAAGGAGGCAAGTCATGTTGAAGCGTTTGGCGATCACTTCCCTGGCCGCCGCCGCAGCATTCTCGACGGCGACGGTCTTTACGGCGCCGTTCACGCCGGCGGATGCGCAGGTGAGCATCACCTTCGGCTCGCCTCCACCGCCACCTCGCTATGAAGTCGTGCCGGGCCCGCGCGCTGGCTACGTCTGGGCACCCGGTCACTACGAACTGATCCGCGATCAGTACGTGTGGCGGCCGGGTCAATGGCTGACCGAGCGGCCGGGCTACCGTTACGTGGCGCCCACCTGGGCCCAGGTCGGCAACCGGTGGCAGTATACGCCCAGCCGATGGGACCGTAACGGCGACGGCGTGCCGGATCGCTACCAGGCGCAGCGTCCGCATGGCGACCGTGACCGCGACGGTGTGCCCAACAAGTACGATCGCTACGACAACCGACAAGGCGCTTTTGGCGATCGCGATCGCGACGGCATCCCGAACGCCGTCGACAACTGGGACAATCGCCGTCGGTAATCACGCGTAGCGTAGCGTAGGGAAGGCGGGTCCGTGAAAGCGGGCCCGTTTTTCTTTCTGACGCTCGGTGCGGTGAAGGCCCTGCCACTGGAGTGGAGCGCCTCCAGCGAGTACCCTCGCTTCCGGAGGAAACGACTATGGCAGCACCGCTCACCATCCGGATGCATCCGGCCGACAACGTCGTCGTGGCGCGCATGGACATCCTGCCCGGCACCAAGGTCGAAGGCGAGGTGGCGGCGGTGACCCGCGTGCCGCCCGGACACAAGATCCTGACCCGAGCGGTGAAGCAGGGCGAGCCGCTGCGCAAGTACAACCAGATCATCGGCTTCGCCACCGAGGATCTCGCACCCGGTGCGCATATCCACACGCACAACTGCGTCATGGGCGATTTCGAGCGCGACTACGCCTACTGTGCCGATGCCCGGCCAACCGACTACATCACGCCGGCGGCGACCTTCATGGGCTATCGCCGCGGAGACGGTCGAGCAGCGACGCGCAACTACATTGGCATCGTCACCACGGTGAACTGCTCGGCCGCGACCAGCCGCATGATCGCGGCCAGGCTCGGGCCCCTGCTTGCGCAATACTCCAACATAGACGGCGTCGTGCCGCTGACGCATGGCGGCGGTTGCGGCATGGCGGCATCCGGCATCGAGATGGACGTGCTGCGTCGCACGCTCGCGGGCTACGCGCGCCATCCCAACATGGCGGCCGTGGTCGTGCTTGGGCTGGGCTGTGAGACCAACCAGATTGCGGGCCTGATGAATGCGGAGGGTCTGAAGGAAGGGCCAAAGCTGATCCCGATGGCGATTCAGGACGAAGGCGGCGTATCCAAGACCGTGATGCGCGCCGTCGGTTTCCTGCAGGACCTGCTGCCCGAGGCCAACAATGTCCAGCGTGAGCCGCTCCCGGCCAGCGAATTGATCCTTGCGCTGCAGTGTGGGGGATCGGACGGCTATTCGGGCATCTCGGCCAATCCGGCACTGGGTGCGGCGGTCGACCTGCTGGTACGGCACGGCGGCACGGCGGTTCTGTCGGAGACGCCCGAGATCTACGGCGCCGAGCATCTGCTGACCCGCCGCGCCGTGAGCAAGGTGGTCGGCGAGAAGATCGTGCGCCGCATCAAATGGTGGGAGGATCATTGCTCTCGCACTGGCGGTGAGATGAACAACAATCCGTCGCCAGGCAACAAGGCAGGGGGCCTGACTACTATTCTAGAAAAGTCCCTGGGTGCAGTTGCGAAGGGCGGCACGACCAACCTGGTCGATGTGTACGAATACGCACAACCGATCACCGCAAAGGGTTTCGTCTACATGGATTCGCCCGGCTACGACCCGGTCTCGGCAACCGGGCAGGTGGCCGGTGGTGCCAACGTGCTGTGCTTCACCACCGGCCGCGGCAGTGTGTTCGGTTGCAAACCCACTCCATCACTCAAGCTTGCAACGAATAGCTCCCTTTATCGACGCATGACTGATGACATGGATATCAATTGCGGTACCATCGTCGATGGTGAGGAGACGATTCAGGACAGCGGAAAGCGAATCTTCGACCTGATTCTGCGTACGGCATCGGGCCAGAAGACCAAGTCCGAAGCTTTAGGCATTGGCGATGATGAATTCGAGCCGTGGAAAATCGGCGCCACAATGTGAACAGCGTTTAGGCAACCAACTTGACTTGGCGGCGTTAGGTGCCCATATGCGGCCCTACGACTTACGAACTTGGCCTTGCCTTGGCGGCCCTGCC
>JAEZIF010000155.1 GCA_023416135.1 Pseudomonadota bacterium | reverse complement strand
AGTGGCGCGTCGCCATCGTCGATTCGGCCGACGAGATGAATCGCAACAGCGCCAACGCGGTGCTGAAGATCCTGGAAGAGCCGCCGCCCAACGCCGTGCTGCTGATCGTGGCGCACGCGCCGGGCCGACTGCTGCCCACCATCCGGTCGCGTTGCCGACGGCTCGCCCTGCAACCGCTCGCCGACGACGTCGTCGTGCGCCTGTTGGGCGACCATGCGCCCGGGCTGAAGGAGCAGGAGAGGGCGGCGCTGGCACGGCTCGCTGAGGGCAGCATCGGCCGCGCCCTGGAACTTGCCGGCGCGGGCAGCCTGGAGCTCTACAGCGAGATGGTTTCGGTGCTGGCGACCCTGCCGGAGCTCGACATGGCGCGCCTGCACGGATTCGCAGAGCGCTTCGCGCGCCGCGGCGAGCAGGCGAACGCGGCCTGGCGCTCGCTGAACTACCTGTTCGACGGCTGGCTGAAGGGCCTGGCGCGGCAGTCGGCATTGGGCGGAGAACCCGCACCCGTCGTGCCGGCGGAGCGCGGGCTGCATGCCCGATTGCTGGCCGCGGCCAGCCTTGATCGTTGGATCGTTGCATGGGAAAAGGCCGCCGAACTGCTGTCCGGCGCCGACCGGGTCAATCTCGACCGCAAGCAGACGGTACTGGGCAGCTTCCTCGTCCTCCAATCGGCAATGCGCTGAAGAAATCGGTCATCATGTCGGACCGCGGCACCTATTACGTCACCACGCCAATCTATTACGTGAACGACGTGCCCCATATCGGGCACGCCTACACGACGCTCGCCTGCGACGTGCTGGCCCGCTTCAAGCGGCTAGACGGTTACGACGTGCATTTCCTCACGGGCACCGACGAGCATGGCCAGAAGGTCGAGAAGGCGGCGGCGGCGGCGGGGCTCGAGCCGCAGGCATTCACCGACAGGGTCAGCCAGTCGTTCCGTGACCTCGTCAGGACGATGAACTACAGTCCCGACAACTTCATCCGCACCACGGAGAAGCGGCACCACGTTGCCTCGCAGGCGCTGTGGGAGAAGCTGGTCGCTTCGGGCGACATCTTTCTCGGCAAGTATGCCGGCTGGTATTCGGTGCGCGACGAGGCCTACTTCGTCGAAGGCGAAACCGAGGTCGGCACCGACGGCAAGCGCCGCGCGACGGCTTCCGGCGCGGAGGTCGAGTGGGTCGAGGAGCCGTCGTATTTTTTCAAGCTGTCGGCGTGGACCGATCGGCTGCTCGACTTCTACGAAAAGAACCCGCGCTTCATCGCGCCCGAGAGCCGGCGCAACGAAGTCATGAGCTTCGTGAAGGGCGGCCTGCAGGACCTCTCGGTGTCGCGCACCAGCTTCTCCTGGGGCATACCGGTGCCGGGTAACGAGAAGCACATCATGTACGTCTGGCTGGACGCGCTCACCAACTACATCACCGAGTGCGGCTACCCCGACACCAGCAATCCGCTGTGGAAGTACTGGCCGGCCGACCTGCACATGGTGGGCAAGGACATCATCCGCTTCCATTGCGTGTTCTGGCCGGCCTTCCTGATGTCGGCCGGCGTGGCGCCGCCACGGCGCGTGTTCGCGCACGGCTGGTGGACCAACAAGGGCCAGAAGATCTCCAAGTCGCTGGGCAACGTCATCGATCCGGTCGAGCTGGTCGCCACCTACGGGCTCGACCCGGTGCGCTACTTCCTGCTGCGCGAGGTGCCGTTCGGCAACGACGGCGACCTGCAGCGGCGCGCCCTGATCGGCCGCCTGAACGGCGACCTCGCCAACGCCTACGGCAACCTGTGCCAGCGCGTGCTGTCGATCGTGGCCAAGAGCGCCGGCGGCAAGGTGCCGGCCAAGGGCGCGATCGTCGAAACGGACACCGTCCTGCTGGACCGCGCCAAGGGCCTGCTGGTCGCCGTGCGCGGCGAGCTCGAGGAGCAGGCCTTCCATCGCGCACTGATCACGATCTGGGAAGTGATCGCCGATGCCAATCGCTACGTCGATGCGCAGGCGCCGTGGGCGCTCGCCAAGACCGATCCGGTGCGGCGCGACACGGTACTGTGGGTGCTGGCCGAGACCATCCGGCGCGTGACCTTGCTGGTGCAGCCCTTCATTCCGGACTCGGCGGGCAAGATCCTCGATCAGCTCGCCGTGTCCGCGGCCGACCGGGCGTTCTCGAGTTTCGACAAGGAGCTGGTGCCGGCCACCGCGCTGCCGGCGCCGCAGGGCGTATTCCCGCGCTTCGTCGAGCCGGCGAAAGCGGCAAGCTGATGCTCATCGACAGTCACTGCCATCTCGACTTCCCCGAGTTCGCGGGCGACGAGAGCGGCGTGCTGGCGCGCGCCCGCACCGCCGGCGTGGCGGGCATGCTGACCATCGGCACCCGGCTCGACCAGTTCGACAAGGTGCGCGCCATCGCCGAGCGTCACGACAACGTCTGGTGCTCGGTCGGGGTGCATCCGCACGAGGCCAAGGAGGAGGGGCAGCGCACTCCCGACCGGCTGATCGAGGCGGCGCGCCACCCCAGGGTGATCGGCATCGGCGAGACCGGGCTGGACTTCTATTACGAGCACAGCCCGCGCGCCGAGCAGGCCGAGAGCTTTCGCGCCCATATCGCGGCGGCTCGCGAGACCGGGCTGCCGCTGATCGTGCATACGCGCGACGCCGACGGCGAGACCGGCGACATCCTAGAACAGGAATACGCCAGGGGCGCCTTCCCGGGCCTGATCCACTGCTTCAGCTCCGGCGCCGAGGTGGCGCACCGGGCGCTCGCGCTTGGCATGTACATCTCGATCTCGGGGATCGTCACCTTCAAGGCGGCCGAGTCGCTGCGGGCGACGGTGCGCGACATCCCGCTCGACCGCCTCCTGGTCGAGACCGATGCGCCCTACCTGGCGCCGGTGCCGAAGCGCGGCAAGACCAACGAACCTGCCTTCGTTGCCCACACCGCGGCCAAGGTGGCCGAGCTCAAGGGCGTCGGCATCGCCGAGCTCGAGGCCGCGACCACCGACAACTTCTTCCGACTGTTCGCAAAGGCGGAGCGCGCCAAGCTGGAGGGCGCGCGGTGCGGGTAACGATCCTGGGCTGCGGCACGTCGGGTGGCGTGCCAAGAGTAGGGGGCAAGGGCGGCAGCGGCGAATGGGGCGCCGCCAACCCCGCGGATCCGCGCAACCGCCGGCGGCGCTGCTCCATCCTGGTGCAGGACGAGGGCAAGACCATCCTGATCGACACCTCGCCGGACCTGCGCTCACAGCTCCTCGACGCCCGGGTCGACCGTATCGACGCCGTGCTGTGGACCCACGAGCATGCAGACCAGGTCCACGGCATCGATGACGTTCGGCCTTATATGCTTCGCCAAGGGCCGATCGAGGCCTGGTCGGACGAGCGGACGTACCGGATCCTGTTGCGGCGCTTCGGCTACTGCTTCGCGGCCGAGAACGGCTTCTATAATCCGATCTACCGGCACCAGTGCATCGACGGGCCGTTCGAGGCCGCCGGCCTTCCGGTACGGCCGTTCGTGCAGGACCATGGCATCGCCACGTCGCTGGGGTTCCGCTTCGGGCCTTTTGCCTATGCCAACGACTGCGTGACCCTGTCGGACGAGGCCCTGGAGACGATGGCAGGGGTCGAGGTGCTGGTCGTCGACGCCATGCGGTATCGTCCCCATCCGACCCACGCCCATCTCGACCGCGCCCTGGAATGGATCGGCAGGATCGCGCCCAAGCGGGCTTTTTTGACCAATCTCCACGTCGATATGGACTATGCTGAGCTGGATCGCCTGACACCGGCCCATGTCCAGCCCTGCCACGACGGGCTGGTCGTTGAAGTAGATGGAGAATAATCCATTATTATCAGTCAATTGGACGGTAATCCTAATCCATCAAATGAAATGAGACAAAAGGAGTCCGGTCGCCGCTTGTTCCTGTTGGCGGGCCTTGGGGCTTGTTTTGCCGGTTTTCCGGCCGCGGCCGCGGATCTCGACGCGGGTGGGATGACCTTCCGGGACTTCGCAATCAACGACAATGGCGCCAGCTTCAACCGAGGCGTCGATCCCATCATTGCCGGCGGGCCCAACCAGGTGTCATCACGGGTCGTCGGTGTGGAGAGCGCCCAAGGCTTCGCCCGGATCCAGTTCGGCTCGATCAAGGTCGAACTGCCGCTGCCGCTGGGCTGGCAGGCGACCGAGGACTGGGAGCGTGGCGTTGCCTACAGCGGCGACAAGAGCTACCGGCTGATCATCTGGCGGGTTGATTTTGCCTTCGAGGGTGTCAAGGACGCCGAGCACTATGCCGCCACCAAGAGCGGCTCGATCCAGGCGCGCCGGCCGACCGTCCAGGCCCAGGCGCGAAAGCTCGGCGACGGCACCTTCCTGATCGTCTACGAGAACGTGCCCAAGGGCCAAGGCGACAGCGGCCCACGCACCGTCTTCGATCTCGTGTTCCAGCGACCAGGTAATCCGAAGGAGGGCATCCTGGTAACGCTGGGCGTGCCCGCCGGCGAAGCCACCCGTGGGCTAAGGCTGCTGGCGCTTCTGAAGCAGAATATCCGAATTCTCTGGTAATCTATTGACATTTAAGAAGAATATATATTTGTCATAATGTATATTATACGATAATCAGAATTGAAGGTGACCGTCATGGCGTCCGAACGTCCCACGGCGGACTCGCTGCCCCGCGAGCCCATGGCCCGCCTGCTCGCCGTCATGGCCTGGCTGCGCGACCGCCGGCACGGCTGCCCATGGGACATCGACCAGACCTTCCGGACAATCGCGCCGTATACCATCGAGGAAGCCTATGAGGTGGCGGATGCCATCGAGCGCGACGACCTGCCGGCCCTCAAGGAAGAGCTGGGCGACCTGCTGCTGCAGGTCGTCTACCACTCCCAGATGGCCAGCGAGGCTGGCGCCTTCGGCTTCGCCGAGGTGGCCGAGGCGGCAGCCGACAAGATGGTCGACCGACACCCCCATGTCTTCGGCGACGCCAGGATCGATACAGCCGAGGCCCAGACCGTGTCCTGGGAGGCGCGCAAGGCGGCTGAACGGGCCGCCAAGGGCAGGGAACCAGCGGGGACCCTGGACGGGGTGGCACGAGCCCTCCCCGCCCTGTTACGGGCCGAGAAGATCCAGAAGCGCGCCGCTCGGGTCGGATTCGACTGGAAGAGGACCGAACCGGTCATCGACAAGATCGAGGAGGAGTTGGGCGAACTCCGGGCCGAGCTGGCGGCCGGGACGGTCGACCAGGAGCGTCTGACCGACGAGCTGGGCGACGTGCTGTTCGCCGTGGCCAACCTGGCCCGGCATTGCCGGGTCGACCCCGAGGCTGCCCTGCGAGCCACCAATGACAAGTTCGAGCGCCGCTTTCGCCACATCGAAAAGCGTCTGGCCGAAAGCGGCCGCAAGCCAGCCGACGCCACTTTGGACGAGATGGAAGCCCTTTGGCAGGAGGCGAAGACGAAGGGGTGACCTCGCTCGGGCCGTAGGCTGGCGGTCCAACGACGGCCTCAGGCCTTCGGAAGCCCCGCCAGCAGCGGCATGCGCACGGCCTCGAACAGGGTACGCACCTGCGCCAAGGTCTGAGGACGGACGGCGGTGATCAGCCCACCGTTGATCGGCTGGGCCGCCGTATAGGGCTTGCCGTCGAAGCGCTCTGCCGCGCCGCCCGCCTCCGTCACCATCAGGGTACCCGCGGCATGGTCCCATGGCTTGGTCATGCGATAGAGGTTGAAGTCGGCCCGGCCCGCAAGAATCTCGAGATATTCGGCTCCAGCGCAGTTCAGGGTCGAGACGCGCCCGAGCGTGCGCCGCTTGGCCGGCGGCAGCTGACGATCGAACTCCTTCTTGACCTTGTAGCCGACATAGCCGATCGGCGGACGCACCGGCATGGGCCGCGCGACCGGCGCGCCATCGAGGATGACCCCTTCGCCCTTCAGCGCCACCGCCATGGTGCCGCGCGGCACGTCGAGGATCCAGCCGCCCACCGACACGGTGTCGCGCACCAGGCAGACGATCATGGCGAAGCGATCCTTGCCGGACGCGAAGTTGGCGGTGCCGTCGAGCGGATCGACGACCCAGCAGGCCTCTCCCGGCCGGGCGATCAGGTCGACCAGCCCCGGGTCCTTTTCGACCGCCTCCTCGCCGACGACAGGAACGCCGGGCAGGATCTTGGCGAGACCGAGCGCGAGCCTCTGCTCGGAAGCATCGTCGGCCTCGGTGACCACGTCACCGGGCCGCTTCATGCGAATGTCTTCCTGGGCGAGGGTGCGGAAGCGCGGCAGCAACTCGGCCGCCGCCGTCTCGCGCATCAGCTCGCCGACCCGCTGGGCATCGGCCGAGCTCAGCATGTCGTCAGCCGACGATGCCGAACAGGTCCTCTTCCTTGAGAATCACGTGCTCGACGCCGCCCAGCTTGACCTCGGTGCCCGACCACTTGCCGTAGATCACCTTGTCGCCGACCTTGACGTCGAGTGCCTGCAGGCGGCCGTCTTCCAGCCGCTTGCCCTTCCCGACCGCCACGACCTCGCCCTGCATGGGCTTCTCCTGGGCGGTGTCGGGGATGATGATCCCGGCCTTGGTCTTGGTCTCGGCAGTCATCGGCTTGAGCAGCAGCCGATCGTGCAAGGGCTTGAATTTCATGGTCTTTCCTTCATCTGGACGGGGCCGCTTATAGGTATCCGGGGAGCCCGGTGTCAACGCGCGAGGCGGCGTTCGAATTGCGCCGAGGTGGCCGCATCGAGCGCGACCGTCAGTCGCGCGATCTCGCCGTCGTCGTGACGGCTGCGGACCTCGCCGTGGCGATACAGCCAGGCAATCGTGGCGCCATCGGAAAGCGGCACCTCGACCTCGCGGGCCTCTCCCGCACGGCCAAGGAAGCCGCCGATGGCCTCGAGGAGCTGGTCGACACCCTCCCCGGTCATGGCCGAGACCGGATACTGCCGGGCACGCTCGGAACCGGTGTGGGACCGGGTCTCCAGCCGCTGGCGGACGTCGGGCGGCAGCATGTCGACCTTGTTCAGAGCCTCGACAATGAGCCGCCCTCCCCCTTCCTCGATGACGCCGAGGTCATGCAGCACGGCCTCGACATCGGCCTTCTGCTGCTCGGTGTCGGGATGAGCGATGTCGCGGACATGCACGATCAGGTCGGCTTCCAGCACTTCCTCAAGGGTGGCGCGGAAGGCCTCGACCAGGTGGGTCGGCAGGTCGGACACGAAGCCGACCGTATCGGAGATCACGCAAGGCTTGCCGTTGGGCAGCTTGATCGACCGCATGGTGGGATCAAGCGTTGCGAACAACAGGTCCTTGGCCATGACGTCGGCGCCGCTCAACCGATTGAACAGCGTCGACTTGCCGGCGTTGGTGTAACCCACCAGCGCCACCGTCGGCAGGCGCGCCTTGCGGCGCCCGGCGCGGTTGACGGCGCGGGTGCGGCGCACGCCTTCGAGGTCGCGCTTGATACGGACGATGCGCTCGCCGATCAGGCGGCGGTCGATCTCGATCTGCGATTCGCCGGGGCCGCCCAGGAAGCCGAAGCCGCCACGCTGGCGTTCCAGGTGGGTCCACGAACGCACCAGACGACCACGCTGGTAATCGAGCGCCGCCAGTTCGACCTGCAGGCGACCTTCGTGCGTACGCGCACGCGCGCCGAAGATCTCCAGGATGAGGCCCGTGCGGTCGATGACCTTGGCCTCCAGCGCCTTCTCGAGGTTGCGCTGCTGCACCGGCGTCAGGCGGTCGTCGACGACCACCAGCCCGATCCCCTGCTCCTTGACGTTGTCCTTCACGCGCTCGACCACGCCCTTGCCGATAAGCGTGGCTGGGGTGACGCGGCGCAGCGGCACGGTCTCGGCCAGGCGCACATCGAGATCGATGGCGCGGGCCAAACCGACCGCCTCCTCGAGCTTCGCGTCACGATCGCGCTCCTCGCGATGCATACCCGGCGCATACGGTGACAGCACGGCCGCCACCGTCCGCGGCCGAGCAGTGTCCTCCGCCTTGCGCTTGCGCCTGTCGTGTCCGTTCAGCTCGTGGTCTTCGCTCAAATCAGCCCGCTGCGTCGGCCTTGTCGCCGTCGCACAGCTGCACCGGCGTAACCGGCATGATGGTCGAGATCGCATGCTTGTTGACAAGCTGCGAATGGCCGTCGCGGCGCAGCAGCACCGAGAAATTGTCGAACCAGGTAACGATCCCCTGCAGTTTCACACCGTTCACAAGGAAGATCGTGACGGGTGTCTTGTTCTTGCGCAGGTGGTTCAGGAA
>JAEZIF010000407.1 GCA_023416135.1 Pseudomonadota bacterium | reverse complement strand
ATGCCGTGACCTGCGGCCTCACCTTCACCTTCGGCGGGCTCAAGATCACCAGCCAGGGCGAGGTCGAGAGCACCGACGGGCCGCCGATCCCCGGCCTGTTCGCCGCCGGCGAGCTGGTCGGCGGGCTATTCTATCACAACTATCCCGGCGGCACCGGCCTGGTGTCGGGCGCCGTGCTCGGCAAGCTGGCAGGCGATGGCGCGGGACGCTACGTTCAGGGCAAGAATTAGAGACTGCACACAAAGGCTATTGGCCAGTTGGGCATGCAGGTCCTGCCGGACCGCCGGTTACCAGGAGCTTACGTCATCATCGTATCCATGTAGTGCCGGGCGATCTCGCCCGGCGTCGCCTGCCAGACGTTGCCGAAGCGCTCGATCCGCCGCAGCGCCTCGTCGAGGTACTTGATCCGGTGCGGCACGCCCATCAGCCAGGGATGGACCGAGAGGTTGAATACCTGTCCGCCTTCCTGGTGCAGCAATTCGAACGCCTCGCCGACCATGTCCGGATAGCGCGGCGTGGGAATGCGCCGCAGCAGGAGCTGCTGCACGTCGTCCCATTCCGGCTGGTTGGGCAGGGAGACGAACGGCTTGCCGACCTTCATCGGGTAGGGCTGGTCGTCGTTCGGCCAGTCGAGCACATAGTCCAATCCGGCATCGGCCAAGAGCCCGGGCGTACGCTGGCTTTCGCCGTAGTCCTGGCCCAGCCAGCCCGTGGGGCGCACGCCTGCCGCCTTCTCGATGGCGCCGATCGCTTCTGCGATCTCGGCCTTCTCCTCGGCTTCGCTCATCTTCGAGGTGATCATGCGGTTGGCCGAATGGCCGTGGGCGATGAACTCGTACTTGCGCTTCTTGAACTGCTCGATGAGGTAGGGATAGCGCTCGGCCGCCAGTGCATTGACCGCGACGCCGGCGCGCACCTGGTAGCGGTCGAGCACGTCGAGCACACGGAAGATGCCGGCCCGGTTGCCGTACTCGCGCTGCGTCCAGGTGCGGTAGTCAGGCACGAAGCTGCCGAACTCGCCGACGTGCCGCGGATCGCGGTGGCTGCCCTCGTCGGGGATCAGCTCCCAGTATTCGAGATGCAGCAGCACGAACCAGCCGACGCGGGCGTTGCGCGGCCAGGCGAGCTTGGGCCGCCTGGGGAACGGCACGTAGTCGTACCAGGGATTGTCCATCCCGGGCGGGAGCGGCGGCGGGTTCTTGGGAACGGTCGTGCTCATCTCACGCCTCCTTCCCGAGATGCGTCTGGAAGGACTTCAGCCCGTTGGCGACGTACCAGTCGAGGATCTCCTCGGCGGTGCAGACCCAGGCATCCTTGTGCTGGCGGATGTAGCTCAGCGCCCGGTCGAGATGCTTCAGCCGGTGCGGCGCGCCCATCATGTAGGGGTGTAGCGCAATGCACATGACGCGGCCGTTCTCGCTGCCCTCGCGATAGACCGTGTCGAAGTGGTCGACGATCATCTGGGCGAACTCCCCGGCCTCGATCGGTTGGCGATGGATCAAGGCGTCGTTGAGATCCATGGTGTAGGGCACGTGCATCAGCGTGCCGTGCTTCGTCGCAAGCGGCGTCGGCTGGTCGTCATGGTAGAAGTCGCAGATGTATTCCAGACCCGCCTCCTTCACGAGATCGGGCGTGGCGAGCGTGTTGGAGATGGCCGGTGAGAACCAGCCGCGCAATTTGCGACCGGTCAGGCGCAGGTGCGTCGCCTTGCTGTGCTCGATGACCTCGCGCTCCTCCTGCTCGCTGTAGCCCCAGTGGTAGCGCGTGTTGAAGTAGCCGTGGCTCATGTATTCCCAGCGCCGCGCCTCCATGGCTTCCAGGATTTCGGGATACATCTCGATCACCGACATCGAGAGCGAGACCGTGCAGCGGACGCTGTGCTTGTCCAGGACCTCGAACATGCGCCACAGGCCGACGCGGTTGCCGTAGTCACGGCCGCCATAGCCCAGCACGTCGGGATGCGGCATGCGCGGCCAGGGATTGCGCACCCGCACCTCGGCGGGGAGATACTCGTAATGCTCGATATTCGGGCAGACCCAGACGGCGACGCGCGCGCCGTTGGGCCAGGAAAGCTTCGGTCGCTCGACGACGGGGGAGTAGCTGAACCGGTACGGATCCATTCTCAGGCTCTTGTTGTGGCGGGCGAAGTGCATCATGCCCCCTTCGGCGGTGCAACTGCTTGCGCATAAAGAACACCGCGATCACAGTCATTCGCATGGCGGACCGCATACGTTTTGTCCTCAACGACCAGCCGGTGGAACTCGAAGGCATCTCTCCGATGACCACGCTGCTCGACTGGCTGCGCGACCACCGCGACCTCAAGGGCACGAAGGAGGGCTGCGCCGAGGGCGATTGCGGCGCCTGCACCGTCGTGCTGGAACGTGCCGACGGCCGTCGCGAGGCAATGAATTCCTGCATCGCGCTCCTGGGACAGGTCGACGGCCAGGCGGTGCGGACGGTGGAAGGTCTGCACGGCCCGGGCGATGCGCCGCATGCCGTGCAGGTGGCGATGGCCGAGTCCGATGCCACGCAATGCGGCTTCTGCACCCCGGGCTTCGTGATGTCGGCCTATGCCTTCGCGGCGGGCGGCGAGAAGGCCGACCTCGACACCGTCCACGATGCGTTGGCCGGCAATCTCTGCCGCTGCACCGGTTATCGGCCGATCGTCGCCGCCATGACCAGGGTCGCGGGCCTTGCCGTCGAGCCGGTACCGCGGCCGCCGATACGTGCCGGATCGGCGAGCTTCGACGGCCGCTTCCATGCGCCGCGCTCGCTTGCCGAGCTTCTTGCCTTGCGCGTCCGGCATCCCGACGCGCTGCTGCTGGCGGGGGCGACCGACCTCGGCTTGCTGGCCAGCCGGTCGCGCAAGCCGCCGGACACCGTCATCCATGTCGCGCACGTGCCCGAGCTCACGACCGTGGGCGAGACCGACAAGCAGCTGACGATCGGCGCCGCGGCAAGCTATGCGCGGGCCATGCCGGCGCTCGTCGCCAATTATCCTGCGCTGAAGACCTACCTGGCACGGCTGGGTTCTCGCCAGATCCGCACCATGGGCACCTTGGGCGGCAATATCGGAACCGCCTCGCCGATCGGCGACATGCCCCCGGTGCTGATCGCGCTCGAAGCCAGGCTCAAGCTTGCATCGACGCGCGGCGCGCGCGAGCTGCCGCTGGAGGACTTCTTCCTCGACTATCGCAAGACCGCGTTGGCCGCCGACGAGGTGATCGAAAGCGTCACGATCCCGAAGCTGTGGCAGGGCGAAGTGTTCTTCTGCGACAAGATATCCAAGCGTCGCGACCAGGACATCTCGACCGTCGCGGCCGGCTATCGACTGCGGATCGAGTCCGGCCGTGTCGAGGAAGGGCGCATCGCTTTCGGCGGCATGGCTGCGACTCCCAAGCGCGCGATGGCCGTCGAGGCGGCGCTCGAGAAGGACGGCTTTGCCGCCGCCATCGCCGCCGTCGAAGCCGAGTTCAAGCCGATCGACGACTGGCGCGGCAGCGCGGCCTATCGCCTGCAGGCCGCCAAGAATCTCCTGCGCCGCCTCGAGTTGCGCATCGCCTCGCCCGGTCTGGCCGTGGAAGTCGAGGCGCTGTGAAGGGCCAGGTCCACACCGCGCACCGCCACGACAGCGCGTTGAAGCATGCCACCGGCCAGGCGCTCTACATCGATGACATCGGCGAGCCGCCGGGCACGCTGCATGCCGCGCTGGTGCTGAGCCCCGTCGCCAGCGGACGACTCAACAGGCTCGACCTGTCGCCGGCGGAGTCCTCGCCCGGGGTGGTCGCCGTGCTTGCCGCGGGCGACATTCCCGGCCTCAACAACATCGCCAGCCCCGGCAAGGAAGAACCGCTTTTCGCCGAGGACAAGGTCGAACATGCGGGCCAGCCGCTGGCCATGGTGGTGGCCCACTCCCTGGACGCGGCGCGCGCCGCTGCCGAGCGCGCGAAGATCGACATCGAGCCCAGCGAAGCGATCCTCGATATCCGGACGGCGCTTTCCCGCCAGGCCTATGTGCAAGCGCCGTCGACCATCATGCGCGGCGATCCCGACTCGGCGCTGAAGACGGCGCCGCACACGCTGACGGCGGAGTTCAGCGTCGGCGGGCAGGAACACTTCTATCTCGAAGGCCAGATTGCCTTCGCCTTGCCGGGCGAGGACGGCGATCTCGTCGTCCATTCATCGACCCAGCATCCGACCGAGGTACAGCATGTCTGCGCCCAGGTGCTGGGCTGCGACTACAATCGCGTGACCACGGTGGTGCGCCGTCTGGGCGGCGGCTTCGGCGGCAAGGAGAGCAACGCTTCCTGGGTTGCGGCCGCCGCGGCGCTGGCCGCCGCCCGGACCGGCAAGCCGGTGAAGCTGCGCCTGCCGCGCGAGATCGACATCATCGTCACCGGCAAGCGCCACGGCTTCGACTATCGCTATACGGTGGGCTTCGACGACGAAGGCCGCGTGCTGGTACTCGATGCGGTGCTGGCGGCCGATGCCGGCTTCAGCCTCGACATGACGCCAGGCGTGGTGGCGCGGGCGCTCACCCATGTCGACAACGCCTACTGGATCCCGCACGTCCGGGCAGTGGGCTACGCCTGCCGTACCAACAAGCAGTCGAACACGGCGTTCCGCGGCTTCGGCGGGCCGCAGGGCGTGCTGGTGATGGAGGATGCGATCGACCGCATCGCCCTCCGTCTCGGCCGCGATGCCAACGAGGTCCGCGCGCTCAATTTCTACGGGCCGGCCGGTGACGAGACGCCGTACGGCCAGACGGTCGAGGAGAACCATCTGCCGCGTTGCTGGGCCGAGGTGAAGCAGTTGGGCGAATGGCAACGCCGGCGTGCCGAGGTCGACGCCTTCAACAAGTCGAACGCGGTGCTGAAGCGTGGGCTCGGCCTGTTTCCGCTGAAGTTCGGCATCTCCTTCAATCTGCCGCATCTGAACCAGGCGGGCGCGCTGGTGCATGTCTATACCGACGGCTCGATCCGCCTGAATCACGGCGGCACCGAGATGGGGCAGGGGCTGTTCATCAAGGTGGCGCAGGTCGTGGCCGAAGTCTTCAAGGTCGACATCGACCGCATCCGGCCGTCCGCTACCTCCACCGCCGAGGTGCCCAACACCTCGCCGACCGCAGCATCGACCGGCTCGGACCTCAACGGTTGGGCGGCGTGGGATGCGGCCAACACCATCAGGCAGCGCATGACCGCCTTTGCCGCCGAACATTTCGGCGTTGCCGCCGGCGACATCGAGTTCGCCGACGGCAACGTGCGCATTGCCAAACCAGGCAGCAATCAGGTGATGAGCTTCGGCGAAATGGCGAAGCTCTGCTACATGGGGCGCGTCTCGCTGTCGGCCACCGGCTACTACAAGACGCCCAAGATCCATTGGGATGGCGTGGCCATGCGCGGCCACCCGTTCTTCTATTTTTCCTTCGGTGCGGCGATGGCCGAGGTGGCGATCGACACGTTGACCGGCGAAAGCCGCGTGCTGCGCGCCGACCTGGTGCAGGATTGCGGCGCTTCGCTCAATCCCGCCATCGACCTCGGCCAGATCGAGGGGGCCTTCGTGCAAGGCCAGGGCTGGCTGACCTGCGAGGAGCTGTGGTGGGACAAGCAGGGTCGGCTGCGCACCATCGGGCCTTCGACCTACAAGATTCCGGGCAGCCGCGACGTGCCTGCGGTGTTCAACGTGAGAATGCTGGAGAACGCGCCGTCACGTGAAGCCACCATCTTCCGCTCCAAGGCGGTCGGTGAGCCGCCGCTCCTGCTGGCGACGGCGGTGTGGACCGCCCTCAAGGATGCGATCGCCGCGGTCGGCGTTCACAGGCACGCCGTACGGCTCGATGCGCCGGCTACGCCCGAGCGCGTGCTCGCGGCGATCGAGACTGTACGACCAGCCGCTCGATAAAGGCGGAGACCCCAACGGCGTGGCGATCGACGTCATCAAGCCGATCCCGCCCGCGCCGGCGTACGCCGCCCAGTTCACGACGCCTGAGCCGTCGCGCCAGGCGGACGGAACGTCTCGACTCCCGTGTTCTGAACGATAAGGTGTCGGCCTTCCGTGAATCGGGGAGGATGAGATGGACGTACGTATGGACGGCCGCGTGGCGGCGATCACCGGCGCGAGCACGGGCCTCGGCCTGGCGATGGCCAAGGAATTCGCGGCCTCGGGCGCCTCGGTGGCGCTACTGGCGCGCAAGGCCGACGCGCTGGCGACGGCCAAGGCCGAGGTCACCAAGGCCGCCGGCAAGACCAACGCCAAGATCGAGGCCTATTCCTGCGACGTCTCGAAGGCGCAGCCGATCGCCGACACCTTCAAGAAGATCGAGGCCGATTTCGGCAAGGTGGACATCCTGGTCAACAATGCCGGCATCAGCCACGCCAAGCCGTTCGAGACGGTGACCGACGAGGACTGGCAGGGCGACCTCGATCTGAAATTGTTCGCCGCCATCCGCACCATCCGCGCCGTGCTGCCCGGCATGCGCCAACGCAAGTGGGGCCGCATCGTCAACGTGCTGAACATCGGCGCCAAGGCACCCAACGCCAACTCCGCGCCGACCAGCGTCAGCCGCGCCGCCGGCATGGCGCTCACCAAGGCGCTCAGCCACGAGAACGCGCCGCACGGCGTTCTGGTCAACGCCATGCTGGTCGGCCTGATCGAAAGCGACCAGTGGGTGCGCCGCCACAAGTCCGCGGCCGGCGAGGGCAAGACCTACGAGGAATTCTTGGCCGGCATGGCCAAGGGCCGCATTCCGATCGGCCGCATGGGCAAGGCCGAGGAGTTCGCCCGCATGGCCTGCTTCCTGTGCTCGGATGCAGGCTCGTTCATCACCGGCGTCGCCATCAACGTCGACGGCGGCGCGAGCCCGGTGGTCTAGCGCGAGCATGTCGCTTTACGAAGTGCTGGCCGTCGTCGTCCTGGTGGGCGCCGGCGGCTTTGCCTGGCACCTCTACCGCAAGGACGCGAAGGCGGACCCCGAGACACGGGAGAAGCAGGCGGCCGCCAGCCAACCGATGTTCGCGCGGGATCGCGGCAAGCCTGACGGCAAGAGTTGACCGTCAGCGCTGCCGGCCGGCCGGCGTGACGTTCCACTTGCGCCGCAGCACCTCGAGGTCGTGCTCGACCCAGTCCCACACGTTCCACTTGGGATCGAAGATATCGACGGTCATCTCGGCGCCGCGCGCCCAGGCATGCCAGAACTCGTCGGGATCCAGTCCGCCCGTGCCGGCCTGGCCAACGTCGTTCAGCTGCTCGCCGAAATGGAAGAAGAAGATCACCGGCAGGATGTGCCCGCTCATCGGATTGATCGGATGCATGCCGGCGGTGAAGGTCGAGACCAGCAACTCGCCGCGCGTGCTGGTATCGTAGCCCGAGACGACGTGCGTGGAATCGTGCGGTGTGCCGAAGCTGGCATTGAGCGCCTGAGGATCGCCCGGGAACGGGTAGCCGTTCTGCTTGTCGAAGTCCCACAACGCCTTGCCGAACGTGGTCTGCGGCAGCTTGCCCAGCGCCTCATAGCGCGCCACCAGCGCGGGGTCGGCGCTGTCTCCGCCATAGGGCCGGATCCACACATTCGGATCGAGACCCTCGGAAGAGCGGCTGAGCACGCTGTCGAAATTCTTGCGCCACATGTCGGCCGTGGCCCAGGCGAGATGGCCCGAGGCCGCCTCGACGAGATCGGTGAGGTAGTCCGCTTCGACGTCGAGCGCGCGGGAATATTCGAGGACGCGCGAGAGCTTACCGTGGTCGAGCGAGCCGTCGACCAGCGCCATGATGGCGAGGTACTTCACCGCCTCGCGCGTCAGCTCCGGATTGCCCCGAAGGGTGGCGACAAGATCGGACGGCGCTACCGCCGGCAGCGTCCCGATATCCGACAGGTCGCGCCGGCGCAGCAGGTAACGCCCGGCCGCAAGCAGGCTCGTGGTGCCGGCCCAGCTGACGGCGTGGCCACCCGCGAGGGCTACCTGGCGCATGGCGCCCAGGATGGCGTCGCTCTCCTGGCGTTCGATCTTGCGCACCCGCTTCCCTTGATCCCAACGAAAGGTGCTCGGGCGGCGAGAATGCCGTCAGTGCGGTTCGTCGCGCAAGGGCTGCGCGTCAGCGCAGCGGCTCGAGGATGCTGACGTAATTGGCGACGGCGGCGCCGCCCATATTGAACACGCCGCCGATCCTGGCCTTGGGCAGCTGCAGCGCACCGGGCGCCGTGCCCGAGAGCTGCATGGCCGACATCACGTGCATGCTGACGCCGGTGGCGCCGACCGGATGGCCCTTGGCCTTGAGCCCGCCCGAGACGTTGACCGGCAGTTTTCCGTCACGCTCGACCCAGCCTTCGTTGATCGCGCGCTCGCCCTCGCCGGGCGCGGTGAGGCCCATGGCCTCGTACTCGATCAGTTCGGCCGAGGTGAAGCAGTCGTGGCTTTCCACGAAGGAGAGATCGAGCAGGTCGAGCCGGGCCGAAGCCAGCGCCTTCTTCCAGGCAAGCGCAGGGCCCTCGAACTTGATGATGTCGCGGCGGCTCATCGGCAGGAAGTCGCTGACCTGCTCGGCGGCGCGAAATGCAATCGCCTGCTTCATGCCGAGCGCCGTCGTGACGTCGGTCAGGATCACCGCCGCGGCACCGTCGGTGACCGGCGAACAGTCGGTGCGCTTCAGCGGCCCCGCCACGAACGGGTTCTTGTCCGAGGGATTGCGGCAGAACTCGTAGGCGAACTCCTTCTGGAAGTGCGCAAAGGGGTTCTTGGCGCCGTTCTTGTGCGCCTTGACCGCGATCTTGGCGAGTGCGTCCGACTTGTCGCCATAGCGCTGGAAGTAGGCCGAGGTGATCTTGCCGAAGATGCCGGCGAAGCCCGCCTCGATGTTGGCCTCCTCGGCGACGTACGAGGCCTTGATCAGCACCTCGCCCGCCTGCGCGGAGTTGAGCTCGGTCATCTTCTCGACGCCGACCACCAGCACGAAGCGCGCCTTGCCGGCGGCGAGCGTGTTGAGGCCCATGTGGATCGCCGCCGAGCCGGTGGCGCAGGCGTTCTCGACGCGGGTCGAGGGCTTGAAGCGCAGGTCGGGGTGGGCCTGCAGCGCCAGCGAGGAGTGGAACTCCTGGCGCACGAAGCCGCCATTCATGTTTCCGACATAGATGACGTCGACGTCCTTGGGCTCGATGCCGGCATGAGAAATCGCCTCGGTTGCCGCCTTCACGATCAGCGATTCGCTCGTCTCGCCATCGAGCTTGCCGAACTTGCCGTGGGACCAGCCGACGATGCAGGCCGTCATGGAACTCTCCTTCGCTACTGACCGACCCTAGACGCGGCGCCGCGGCTGGTCGAGGCCGGTGAGTGTTATGTGCATATACACTTATACCGTCTGCCTGGCCATGCAAGGGGCTCCGCCGTTGCCCAAATTCCGCCTCCGGCCCGGTATTGACTGCGACCTTTCCCGGGAGCCCACTTCCATCCATGGCCGAGAACGCGCCGTCGCCTGAAGAACGTCCGAGATCCCGCTGGCCATTGATTCTGGGTGGCTTGGTCGGTGGCTTTTTGCTGCTGGCCATCGGCCTGGCGCTGGGCTGGTACCTGTTCTATCGCCCGATCGTGAACGTCGCGGTGCAGCTGCCCGCGCCGCCACCGCCGCCCGCCCCACCAGGCCCCGACCAGGCGCAGGTCAAGGCGCTGGAAGAGCAGATCGAGAAGCAGAAGGCCGCCAACAAGCAGATCGAGGACCAGATCGCGCTCCTGAAGGAGCGGCTGAAGGCCGACGTCTGCACCATCAAGGATCCGCTCGGCAAGGGCGGACCGACCTCGCCGGCGCCGGCCGGCGCGCTGCCCGAGCGCAAGACCGAGGCACCGGCCAGACCCGGAACTGGCCCCGCAAAGGTCACACCGGCTGCGGCGTCGATCGATCTGCCGCAGTCCGGCGCCAAGGTCGGCAAGATGACGCCGGCGAGCCTGTCACAGGCGCTCGAGCAAGCCACTGTCCTGGTGGTGTCGGCCGGAGGCGACAGCGGCTCCGGCTTTTTTGTTGCCCCCAACTACGTGGTGACCAACCACCATGTCGTCGGCCGCGCCGCGCCCGGCAGCGAGGCGCTGGTGCTGAGCAAGCATCTCAAGACCGGTTACATCGGCACCGTGGTCGCGACGTCGCAGACCGGCCAGGGGACCGAGGCAGACTATGCCGTGATCAAGGTCGACGACGTTCCGCCGGGAAGCATCCGGCCCCTGCCGCTGGCCGCCGAGCCGGTGGCGCTGAGCGAGGTGGTCGCGGCAGGCTATCCGGCGATCGCCATTGCCCAGGACCGCAATCTGCGCCGCCTGGTGGCGGGCGACCTCAAGGCCGCGCCCGAGGTCGTGCTGACCAAGGGAACGGTGAGCGCGGTGCAGAACAAGGAGCGCAATACGCCCATGGTGCTGCACTCGGCCGACATCTCGGCCGGCAACTCGGGTGGGCCGCTGATCGATTCCTGTGGTCGCGTCGTCGGCATCAACACCTATATCGTCACCAGCCGGCAGACGACCAAGGCCAACTATGCATTGGGCAGCTCGTGGCTGGCGGCATTCCTGCGCGGCGCCAGGACACCGTTCGATTGGCGGGCCGATGGCTGTGCGTGAGTGGGCAAAAGATTCATTTGCCCAACACAAGATGTAGCTTCAATCTAACGCCACTGCTAAATCATTGGTGCAGGCGGGGGCGTGAGACAGGCAGTCGGTACGATACGTTGTGCGGCGATCGCGCTGCTGGCGTTCCTGGGCGGCGGCTGCGACCGTCTGGTCGTCCTCAATCCCAAGGGTCCGATCGCCGACGCCGAGCGCGGCCTGATGATCGACGCCTTCACGGTCATGATGATCGTGGTCGTGCCGGTCATCGTCATGGCGCTGTGGTTCGCCTGGCGCTACCGCGAGGGCCGCAACGCCCGCTATGAGCCGACCTGGGCCTATTCGGCGAAGATCGACGCCGTCGTCTGGCTGGTTCCGGCGCTGATCGTCATCGCCGTCGCCGTGCTGCTGTGGCGCAGCACCCACAAGCTCGACCCCTATCGCGAGATCGCCTCCGCGACGCCGCCGCTCGACGTCCAGGTCGTGGCCCAGGACTGGAAGTGGCTGTTCATCTACCCCGAGCAGGGTGTCGCTTCGGTCAACCAGCTTGCCATCCCGGCCGACCGGCCGATCAGCCTGCGCATCACCTCCGACACGGTGATGAACTCCTTCTACGTGCCGGCGCTGGCCGGCCAGATCTACGCCATGGCCGGCATGCAGACCCGCCTGCAGCTGCTGGCCGACCAGCCCGGCAAGTTCGTCGGCCGCAACACGCAGTACTCGGGCGGCGGCTTCTCCGACCAGTTCTTCGAGGTCGTGGCGATGAGTCAGGCCGACTTCGACGCCTGGGTGGCGAAGGCCAGGCAGGCGCCGGCCAAGCTCGATCCGCCGACCTACGCCAAGCTCGCCGAGCGCAGCCGGCTCAACCCCATCACCTTGTATTCGGCGGTCGAGCCCAAGCTGTTCGATTCGATCATCGACAGGTACACGGGCGGCCACCTGGCGCATGGCGGCCAGACGCCGACCGCGCCGGCCCGGAGATAGCATGTTCGGAAGACTGACCATCGAGGCCCTGCCGCTCTACAGCGCCATTGCCGCCAGCGGCGCGGCGATGGTGGTGGGCGGCGCGCTGCTGGTTGCCATCGTCATCACCTGGCTCAAGGGCTGGGGCTATCTGTGGAAGGAGTGGCTGACCAGCGTCGACCACAAGCGCATCGGCGCGATGTACATCATCCTGGCGCTGATCATGCTGCTGCGCGGCTTCGTCGACGCCATCATGATGCGCGCCCAGCAAGCGATGGCGCTGAACAACGGCGGCTACCTGCCGCCCGAGCACTTCGACCAGATCTTCAGCTCGCACGGCACGATCATGATCTTCTTCATGGCCATGCCGTTCATGACCGGCCTCCTGAACATCGCCGTGCCCCTGCAGATCGGCACGCGCGACGTCGCCTTCCCGTTCCTGAACTCGCTCAGCCTCTGGCTCGCCGCCTCGGGCGCGGGGCTGGTCATGATCTCGCTGGTGATCGGCAAGTTCTCGACCGCCGGCTGGACCGGCTATCCGCCGTATTCGGGCATCCAGTACAGCCCGGGCGTCGGCACCGACTACTGGATCTGGGCGCTCTTGATCAGCGGCGTCGGCTCGACCCTGTCGGGCATCAATTTCATCGTCACCATCCTCAAGCGGCGCGCACCGGGCATGACCCTGATGCGCATGACCCCCTTCGTGTGGACGGCGCTGTGCGCCTCCGTCCTGATGGCCTTTGCCTTCCCCGCGCTCACGGTGGCGTGCGGCCTGCTGGCGCTGGATCGCCTGCTCGGCATGCACTTCTTCACCAACGAGCTGGGCGGCAACATGATGAACTACGCCAACCTGTTCTGGATCTGGGGTCATCCGGAGGTCTACATCCTGATCCTGCCGGCGTTCGGCGTGTTCTCCGAGGTCGTGGCGACCTTCTCCCGCAAGCGGCTGTTCGGCTACGAATCGCTGGTCTATGCCACGGCTGCGATCGCCATCCTGAGCTTCACCGTCTGGCTGCACCATTTCTTCACCATGGGCTCCAGCGCCAACGTCAACGCCTTCTTCGGCGTGACGACCATGGTGATCGCCGTGCCCACCGGCGTGAAGGTGTTCAACTGGCTGCTGACCATGTATCGCGGCCGCATCACCTTCCATCCCTCGATGCTGTGGACGGTGGCCTTCATCGCCACCTTCGTGATCGGCGGCATGACGGGCGTGCTGCTGGCCGTGCCGCCCGTCGACTTCCTGATGCACAACACGACCTTCCTGGTCGCGCACTTCCACAACATGATCATTCCCGGCGTGCTGTTCGGCTACCTCGCCGGCTACATGTACTGGTTCCCCAAGGCGTTCGGCTTCAAGATGAACGAGCCGTGGGGCACCGCCGCCTTCTGGTTCTGGATCGTGGGCTTCTACCTGGCCTTCATGCCGCTCTACGTGCTCGGCCTGATGGGCATGCCGCGGCGCATGGAGCAGTACAACGATCCTTCCTGGCAGCCCTGGCTGATCGCGGCCTCGATGGGCGCCGTGCTCATCATGATCGGCATCGGCTGCCTGGTCATGCAGGTCATCGTGTCGATCCGCGACCGCAAGAGCGCGCTCGACGTCACGGGCGATCCGTACGACGGCCGCACGCTCGAATGGGCGACCGCCTCGCCGCCGCCGCCCTACAACTTCGCCGTCCTGCCCGAGGTGCGCGACCGCGAAGCCCTGCTCGACATGAAGCAGCGCGGCACGGCCTACACGCCGCCCGCGGCCTACCAGGACATCGAGATTCCCAAGAATTCGCCGGTCGGCGTCATCATGGGCGGGCTCTCCTTCGTGTTCGGCTTCGCCATGGTGTGGTGGATCTGGTGGCTGGCGATCCTGTGCGGGCTCGCCATGTGGGCCACCATGATCTGGCGGTCGTCGGACGACGAGACCGACTTCGTTCTGACCGCCGCGGAGGTCGAGCGCCTGGAGAGGGCGCGCTACCGCGCGCTCGAGGCGGCGAAGGCGGCACGCTCATGAGCGCCAATGTGACCGCCGTTCCCGGCCGTCCGCATTCCGAGACGTCGGAGATCCACGCTCAGCGCGAGCTGGGTTTCTGGCTCTACCTGATGGGCGACGCCATCATCTTCGCGCTGCTGTTCATGACCTACGGCATCATGGTCGGCAACACGGCGGGCGGGCCGACCGGCAAGCAGCTCTTCAGCCTGAACAACGCCGCGCTCGAGACCGCCCTGCTGCTGATCAGCAGCATGACCTTCGGCTTCGCCTCGCTGTCGTCGCGGCAGGGCAATCGTTCCGCGGTGATGGGCTGGCTTGCCGTCACCTTCCTCCTGGGCGCGGGCTTCGTGTTCCTCGAGATCCGCGAATTCCTCGGCATGATCCGCATCGGCGCCGGGCCCGACCGCAGCGGCTTCCTGTCGGCCTTCTTCACCCTGGTCGGCACGCACGGCACGCACGTCACCGTCGGCCTGATCTGGATCCTGATCCTGAGCGCTCAGGTCGCGATCAAGGGCCTCACCTTGCCGGTGACCTCGCGCCTGTTCCGGCTCGGCCTCTTCTGGCACTTTCTGGACATCGCTTGGGTCGGCATCTTCTCCGTCGTCTATCTTCCGGGGCTCCTGTGATGGAACGACACGGCCTCGCCTCCTACCTGATCGGCTTCGTGCTGGCCGTCGTCCTGACGGCGATCCCGTTCTGGCTGGTCCATACCCACAGCCTGCCGCCCTCGCGCATCATGTGGGTCATCGCGATCGCGGCGGTGCTGCAGATCCTGGTGCATCTGCATTTCTTCCTGCATGTCAACTTCACGACGACGCCCAAGGAGAACCTGCTGGCGATCGCCTTCACCGCCGTCCTGATCTTCCTGATGGTGGGCGGCAGCCTGTGGATCATGATCGACCTGCATCAGCGCATGGCCCTCTGATCTTTGTCGGGCGTGCACGGAGAGGGCAAGCTTCGTTTCGGCCAAGCTATTTCGGCAGGGCGTCGAGCACTTTCTTGGCGTCGGCGTCGTTCTGCGCCGCCGCCTGCTGGAGCCAGCCCTTCGCCTTGGCGGCGTCGACCGGCAGGTTGGCGCCGCCCTTGGCCAGCAGCAGGCCGAGCTTGCGCTGCGCCTCCGCCGAGCCGGCGAGGGCGGCGCGCTCGTACCACTCGGCCGCGCGCGCGGCATCGGCGGTGAAGCCCGCCCTGGGCGGCGTCGCGAGCGGATCGAAGAACTGGGCGAGCTCGATCTGGGCCGGCACATTGCCGGTTTCGGCGGCACGGCGGAACACCAGGAAGGCAGCACCGAGTTCGCCTGCCTTGGCGTAGTCGCGCGCCTTGGCGAGCATCGCCTCGGGCGTGGGCCTGGTTGCGAGGTATTCGCCGACGACGTCGCGCACCGATTTGCCCGAAGCGTTCGCTGCGGGATCGGGCGTGGGCGCCGGCGCTGGTGGGGGAGGCGCGGCCGTGACGATGGGGCCGGGAGCCTGGAAGTAGGTCGTGTAGACGTGATAGCCGCCGCCCAGCAGGGCCACGAGAATCAGGGCCGCGACCAGCCAGCCGGTGCGGCCC
>JAEZIF010000334.1 GCA_023416135.1 Pseudomonadota bacterium | reverse complement strand
TCACCATCGAGCTCGCCTTGCTGATCATCATCAGCGGCCTCTTCGCCGGCCTCGTGCTGGCGCTGCTGCGTGCGCTCGCCATCCGGCCGCTCAACTGGCTGATCATCTTCGTCGTCGACCTGTTCCGTTCGCTGCCGCCGCTGGTCATCATCGTGCTGATCTATTTCGGCCTGCCGGCGGCCGGCGTCTCGCCGTCGGGCTTCGTGTCGACCTGGCTGTCGCTCGCCTTCGTGCTGATGGCCTTCTCCGAAGAGATCTTCTGGGCCGGCATCACGTCCATTCCGAGGGGGCAGTGGGAAGCCGCGCGCTCGACCGGACTGTCGTTCGGCCAGACCCTGGTCAACGTCGTGCTGCCGCAGGCCTTGCGGCTCACCATCCCGCCGCTCACCAACCGCACCATCGCCATCACCAAGGGGACCGCGCTCGGCACCGTCGTGGCGGTGTCCGAGATCCTGGGGCAGGCGAGCTCGGCTGTGTCCAACTCCTACAATCCCTCGCCGCTGATGATGGGGGCGGCAGCCTACCTCGTGCTGTTCCTGCCGGTCGTCGTCGCCGCGCGCTGGGTCGAGTCCAAATTCGCGTGGAAGCGATGATCGAGACCTTTTTCAATCCCGAGATCATCGCCGCGATCTGGCCGATCGTGCTGGCGGGGCTGCTCAACACCGTCCTGCTGTCGCTGATCGTGGTGCCGCTCGGCCTGCTGGGCGGCCTGATCCTGGCGCTGCTCGCTACGGTGCATCATCCGCTGGTGCGCTGGCCCTTGATGGCCTGGGTAGATTTCTTCCGCGCCTTCCCGCCGCTGGTACTGCTGGTGCTGCTGTTCGCGGGCCTGCCCTTCGCCGGCCTGGAGCTGGGCGGCTTCGCCTGCGTGGCCATCGCCTTTTTCCTCAACACCGGCGCCTACTACGGCGAGATCCTGCGCGCCGGCATCGATTCCGTTCCGGCCGGCCAGGTCGAAGCCGGCCGCTCGACAGGCCTCAGCCGCCTTCAGGCCATGACCTACATCGTGCTGCCCCAGGCGGTGCGCAACGTGCTGCCTGACCTGATGTCCAACACGCTCGAGGTCGTGAAGCTGACGTCGCTCGGCAGCGTGGTCGCGGTACCCGAGCTGCTGTTCCAGGCCCGCCAGGCGCAGAGCCTGACCTACAACGCGACACCTATCGTGCTGGCGGCGATCATCTACTTCCTGCTGCTGTGGCCGCTGGTTCGCCTCTTGAGCCGTTTGGAGAACCGCGCTCTGGCGGGGCGACGCTAGTTGCCATAGCCTCCCGCCAAAAGGGAGGAAATCAATGCTTCGTATCGTTCGCGCCTTGGCGATTTTCGTCGGCCTTGCGGCGACGCCGGCGCTCGCCCAGGCCAACTGGCCCGAGAAGCCGGTCAAGCTGGTGGTGGGCTTCACTGCCGGGAGCGCCACAGACGTCACGGCCCGCATGTTCGCTGACAAGTTCCAGCAGGCATGGGGCCAACCGGTAGTCGTCGAGAACATTGCCGGCAACTCGGGCGCCATCGGCACCGACCGCGTCGCCAAGGCGGCACCCGACGGATACACGCTGATGTGGGCGGGCAATGCCGCCATCACCATCCTGCCCAGCCTGCAGACCCTTCCGTTCGATCCGCTGAAGGACCTGACGCCGATCTCGACCTCGCTACGCATGCCGTCGATCATGATGGTGAACAACGACCTGCCGGCAAAGTCGATTGGCGAGCTGGTCGCCTTTGCCAAGGCCAATCCCGGAAAGCTTTCCTACGGCACGCCAGGCGTCGGCACGCCACAGCACGTCGCGGGAGAACTGTTCAGCCATCTGGCGGGAATCAAGATGGAGCACATTCCCTACCGCGGCGCGAACCTCTCCGATCTCATGAGTGGCGTCGTCCAGGTCGGCATCCAGAATGCCGGTGCCAGCCTGCCGCTGGCGCGTGACGGCCGCGTGCGCGGCGTCGCCATCACCTCGCTGCAGCGCTCGGCCAACGCGCCCGATCTGCCGACGTTCAACGAATCGGGTTTCGCGGGCTTCGAGGCGACATCATGGTTCGCCCTGATGGGGCCGGCCGGCCTGCCCAAGCCGATCGTCGACAAGGTACGGGCCGAGTCGCTGAAGGTCCTCGCCGATCCCCAGATGAAGCAGAAGTTCGCCGCCCTCGGCCTCGACATCGTCGGCAGCACGCCCGAGGAGACGCGCGAGGCGATTTCCGTCGACATCCCCAAGTGGGCCAAGGTCATCAAGGACGCCAACATCAAGCCAGGCAACTGATCCATGGACTTCTCGCGCCTCGCTGCGGCTCTCGACGGCAACGCGGCGCTGCAGCGGCGTGCCCGACTGGCCGCTTTCTCCTTCGCCGTGCTGGGCGGCACGGAGCCGGTCACGGTTCGCGTCGGCGAGCGCATCACCGTCGACAAGGGCGCGGCCGCGAATGCCGCCTTCGCCCTGACGGCCTCGGCACCAGGCTGGGCGGAGTTCGCCAAGCCGGTGCCGGGCGTCGGGTTCCAAAGCCTTGTCGGCATGCAGCGGCTCGGCCATCTCAGGGTCGAGGGCGATATCCTGGCCTGGGGCCGTCACATGCTGTTCCTGGAGCAGGTGTTCGCGGCCCTGCGGCCCGCCGCGCCGTCACCGGCTCCGGCCGCCATCGGCGAGCCGGTCATCGAGCCCATCGTAGGCCGCTACCTTCGGTTGGATTTCAACGGCCGTCCGCACCGCCTTTATTTCGAGGAAGCGGGGCAGGGCATTCCCTTGCTCTGCCTGCACACCGCCGGCGCCGACGGCCGGCAATATCGGGCGCTGCTGAACGATCCGGCCATCACCGCCCGCTTCCGTGTCATCGCCTTCGACCTGCCGTGGCACGGCAAATCCTCGCCGCCCGCCGGTTTCGAGTCGGAGGCCTACCAACTCACCACCCAGCTCTATGTCGACACCGTGATGGCGGTCTCGCGCGCGCTGGGGCTTGCGCGGCCTGTGGTGATGGGCTGCTCGATCGGCGGCCGCGCCGTGCTGCACCTGGCGCTGCGCCATGGCGCTCATTTCCGCGCCGCCATAGGCCTGCAGTCGGCGACGCATGCCGAGGCGGGCGCGGACACGCGCCTGCGCGATCTCGGCGTGCTGTACCGGCCCGACATCCACGGCCAGGAGGCGGCGGCCGGCAGCGTCGCCTGCCTGATCGCGCCGACGTCGCCACGGTCCGACAAGTGGGAGACGTTGTGGCACTACATGCAGGGCGGGCCGGCGGTCTTCCTCGGCGACCTGCACTATTATTTCAGCGACGGCGATCTCAGGAATGCCGATCTCGGGGGCCTCGACGGCAAGTGCCCGCTCTACTTGCTGACCGGCGAGTACGACCTGTCGGCAACGCCCGAGCTGACGGCGGAACTCGCGCGCGTGACGGGCGCGCGTCACTTCGAGGTCATGAAGGGCATGGGGCACTTTCCGATGTCGGAAAGCCCTTCTGAGTTCCGGCGCTACCTCATACCGGTGCTCGACGGTATCGCTGCCGGCGCTTAGCGGTCCTCGACGATGCGGCCGTCGGGGTAGACCGTGATCTTGCTGGGCACGCCTTTCGGCCGAGTCGGCACGGGATCGCGGGTAACGTCGGCTTTCCATGACCCGTCGTTCTGCCGCGTGATGTTCTTCACGCGATAGCCTTCGGACTGGATCCGATCGCGCGACAGAGATTCGGTGTCGGGATAGCGGCCGCCGTAGGAGGCGGACGGCGCCGGCGTCGAAACAGACGGCGCTGGCATGGTGGGAGGCGGCGGCAGGGCACCGGGCGACATTGTCTCGGGCATGCGGCCGCCGTTACCGATCGAGCCTGGGGCATATTGCGCCATCGCTGGCGTCGCCAGGGTCGCGATCACGAGGGCAGTGAGGATTGAGCGCATGATCCGGATATGATCGGTCCGGAGCCGTCCGCAAGTCTATACACTAGTATGAGAGCGCAGCGCTGGCGGGACGCAAACGAGGAGTAAACCGTCCCGCCAGGCCGGGCAGCAGCGGCCTTTCGGCCTACTGCTCCCTGATCGTGCCGCTCGGCTCGAGGATTACGGCCACCTCGACATTGTTTCGCATCGCCTTGGCCGCCCAATTTCCGGCCGTGTCGCGCGTCAGGCTCTTCACGCCGGTATAGCCCCGCTTCTCCAACTCGGCCTTGGCCGCCGCCTCAGCGGCCGACGGGTTCATCGGGCTCTTGGGCTGGGCGGTATTTGGATTGCTGGTGGCGCCCGGCATCGACCTCTGGTCGCGGCCCTCCGGCGTGCTGGGAGCCTGTATCTGGGCGTGGGCCACGCCGGCCGCGGCGATCAGGGCGAGGGTCGCCAGGGTCGTGCGCATCATGATTGTCCTCCTTGTGTGTGTGGGGGGTGTTCGGACGCGGAGTGAACGCGAAGTAGCGACAGGTGTTGCGTGACAAAAGTCGCGCAACCCGAGGCAACGGTCTCATGTCCGCCACATTCGCGGCGGCACGGCGGCGAGCAACGGCTCTGGCCGCGCTTGCGATCAAGCTGAGGAGAGCTCACGATTGGCGGTGACTCGCGCGCAGGAGGCGTTCATGCCCGTCAAGGCCTTCGTCATGGCGTTCTACGTTTCGGCGTCGGCGTGATCGGCCTCATGATCTGGTTCGTCACGGCCCGCGTCGACATGGAGGACGAGGGCAACGTCGTGGGCTCGGGCCTCTCGCCGGGTTTTCTCGCCCAGCAGGTCAGGGTCAGGTCCGAGATGTCGCGCGCCGAGCGGGCGGCATTGCGCGGCCGGCAGCTCATTGCCAGGCAATCGACGCGGTTCTTCCGCTATCTCGGCAGGGCGCTCACGGTCGCGGGCTTCGGCGGCTTCCTGCTGTTCCAGGTCTGATCGCTATCTCTTGCCGACGCAGTCCCTGTAGGTAATCGTCTGGTTGCCGCCTTCCTCGACAGAAGCGGTGTCGCCCTTGCTCCAGAACACGAAGGTCTCGCCTTCGTTGGCGTAGCGGATACCCGAGCCCGAAAGCGTTTGCGGCAGGGTGAGCTTCTTGCCGTCGGCCAGCGTGAGGATGACGCGGCCGCCTGGGATCGGCCGTCCGTCGGGCGCCGTACGTGTCGGCCCGTCGAAATATTCGGCGACAAGGGCTTTGCCTTCCGCACAACCGTACTGGACCGTCGCCACCGGTGAAGCGGCCGTCTGGGCGAGAGCAGCGCCCGCGGTCAGGAAGACGAGGGCGGCGACAGCTTTGTCGAGCATGAATGCATCTCCTCGGGCGCAACGCTGCCCGCGCGCCGCCTCGTTGTCCATGCTCGTCAGCGTTCCCTCACGTTGCCCGACGCATCGACCTCGATCCTGACCTCGCGATCAATACCGGGGCGTCGAGCGGTTGGGCGCTGTCGAACGGCTTGGCCGGAAAAGCTGCCGTCGGTGTTCGGGGCGAGATTGCGCAGGACGCGATAGCCCTGTGCCCCGAGCTTGCGGCGTGCCGCGACTTCGTCGAAGCCCGCGCCGGGCGCCGCCGGAGCGGCGGATGGGTCGGCCTGGCCCGGAAGCCTGTCGGTCGGACTTTGCGCCTGCGCGACGCCTGCGGTCGCGATCACAGCCGCAGCCACAGGGATGGTTCGCATGGTGGTTTCCTCCACCCGAGGTTCCAATCGTTGAACGTGCGATCGCGGCAGGGCGTTGCTATCAAGAGGCATGAGCCTTGAATCAGTCCGCGCCTTCCTCGCCAGCCGTGCCCCCGACATCGCCATCGTCGAGCTGAACGGCAGCACCGCCACGGTGGCGCTCGCCGCGGCCGGTCACGGCGTGCAACCCGCGCAGATCGCCAAGACCCTGTCGCTACGCGTGCGCGAGCGCAATCTGCTGGTCGTCACCAGCGGCGAGGCGCGGCTGGACAACAGGAAGGCCAAGGCGGTGTTCGGCGGCAAGCCGCGCATGCTGACGGCGGAGGAGGTGGTGGCCATCACCGGACATCCGGTGGGCGGTGTCTGCCCGTTCGGCCTGGCGACGCCGCTGCCGGTCTATTGCGACGTCTCGCTGCAGGCCTTCGACGAGGTCGTGCCGGCCGCGGGTTCGACGCACTCGGCGCTGCGCATCAGCCCGCTGCGCATGGCCGAACTGGTCGAGGCCGAGTGGGTCGATGTCTGCGGCGGTTCCGCAAAGGACTAGCAGCGCTGCAGCGCCTTGGGCGGCGCCTTCACGTACGACGCTTTTTGGTAGTGCTCATCGAGCACCGGGATTGCAAGTTTTGGGCGCCAGGGCGAAGCGACGGCAGCTCGGGTTCAGGATCCGA
>JAEZIF010000317.1 GCA_023416135.1 Pseudomonadota bacterium | reverse complement strand
TGCTGTGCTTCACCAACAACATCCCGCAGCGCGACGGCGGCACCCATCTGGCCGGCTTCCGCGGCGCGCTGACCCGCACGCTGAACAAGTACGCCGACGAAAGCGGCCTCTCCAAGAAGGAGAAGGTTAGTCTCACCGGCGACGACATGCGCGAGGGCCTGACCTGTGTGCTGTCGGTCAAGGTGCCCGACCCGAAGTTCTCTTCGCAGACCAAGGACAAGCTGGTCTCCTCGGAAGTGCGCCCGGTCGTCGAATCCGTGACCGGCGACAAGCTCGGCCAGTGGTTTGAGGAGCATCCCTCCGAGACGCGCAAGATCCTGACCAAGGTGATCGAGGCCGCGGCGGCCCGCGAGGCCGCCCGCAAGGCGCGCGAACTCACCCGCCGCAAGGGCGCGCTCGATGTCAGCTCGCTGCCCGGCAAGCTCGCCGACTGCCAGGAGCGCGATCCCGCGCTCTCTGAACTCTTCATCGTCGAGGGCGATTCGGCCGGCGGCTCGGCCAAGCAGGGCCGCAACCGCGCCAACCAGGCGATCCTGCCCTTGCGCGGCAAGATCCTGAATGTCGAGCGCGCCCGCTTCGACAAGATGCTGAGCTCGGCCGAGATCGGCACGCTGATCACGGCGCTGGGCACCGGCATCGGTGCCGACGACTTCGACATATCCAAATTGCGCTACCACAAGATCATCATCATGACCGACGCCGATGTCGACGGCAGTCACATCCGTACGCTCCTGATGACGTTCTTCTATCGCCAGATGCGCGAGCTGATCGACGGCGGCTATCTCTACATCGCCCAGCCGCCCCTGTTCAAAGCCGCCAAGGGCAAATCCGCGATCTATCTCAAGGACGAGCGCGCGCTCGACGACCACCTGATCGACAGCGGCCTGGAAGGCGCCACCTTCCGCCTGGGCGACGACTCCGTGCAGACCCGGGAAGATTTGCGTCGCACCGTCGACATCGCCCGCTCGGTCACCAACCTGGTGAAGCCCCTGTCGCTATCGCGGCGCGTCACCAGCCAGGCCGTCATCGAGCAGGCGGCCATCGCGGGCGCGCTCAACCCCGATATACTGGCCGACGCCGAGCATGCGCGGGAGACGGCCAACTACATCGCCCGCCGCCTGGACGCCGTCTGCCCGCCGCTCGAGCGCGGCTGGGCCGGTGAGCCGACGCCCGACGGCGGTCTCGTCTTCACCCGTCGCCTGCGCGGCGTGCGGGAGCAGCACGTCATCGATGGCCCGCTCATCAAGAGTGCAGAGGCGCGCAAGCTCGACGCCCTGGCGCCCGAACTGCAGGCGATCTACCTGCGGCCGGGCACCTTCGCGGCCAAGGACAAGGAGATGGTGATTTCCTCGCCGACCGAGCTCTATGCCGCCGTTCTCGAGGCCGGCCGCAAGGGCTTGGCCATCCAGCGCTACAAGGGCCTGGGCGAGATGAACCCGGACCAGCTCTGGGAGACCACGCTCGACCCCGAGGCGAGGACGCTGCTGCAGGTCAAGATCAACCACGCCGACGAGGCCGACGAGATCTTCTCGACCCTTATGGGCGACGTCGTCGAGCCGCGTCGCGACTTCATCCAGGACAATGCGCTCAAGGTTGCGAATCTCGATGTCTAGGATCCTGGCCGTTTTCCTTGCCGCCCTGCTGTTCTCGGGCACGGCGGCCGCCCAGACCCAGTCGACATCGCCGACCACTCATTCCGGCACCAAGCTCGCCTTCCCAGCGACTGTGGGAGGCGCGCAGTTCGAGCGCTCGGTGAACTACGCCGGGCCGCCCAACAATCGGCCCGACCAAGGCATCACATACTTCTATTCGACGCCCAAGAAGATTGCGATCGCGGTCCACGTCTATGACGGTGGCCGTCGTGTACCTCCGGGCAGCGGCAATCCCCTGGTGGTCGACGAGTTCATGGGCGAGATCGCCTCCTCTGAACAGCAGGTCAAGTTCGGCGGCTACACGCACTACGAGCGGCCGTCGGTGCCGTCGACCTGCATTTATGGCGGCGTCTCGTTCCGCTGCATTACCTACAGTGCCGTGAACCAGGCGAACGCACGGCTCTATACCAGGATGCTCCTGACCGGCTTTCGCGATCATTTCATCAGCATCCGCATCGACTGGTCGCAGGCCCGCCAACAGACCGCAAGCGACGCGGAAGCCGCGCTGCAGACTTTCGTGCCGGCGCTGCTTCGCTGAGCAACCGAGCTGCTCGGGGCTGTCGGGATGGTACACAACCTGTCTCTCGTCCACCTTCTGCTCGCTTTGGGCGGCGGCGCCACCATCCATCTCGTCGTTCGCGAGATGCGTCGCTCTTACATCTCGCAGTGGCGCCTGTTCGCGCCGGGCGTGACCGCCCTGTTGGTGGCTATCGGCCTGTTCCTGATCCAGATCGGCGCCGGACAGCCGCGCCAGGCTTTCGCCGCGGCGGCCGTCATCGGTCTGGTCATCGGCGTCCTGCGCGGCATGACGATCAGCGTCCGGCACGACCACTATCGACCGGTCGTGATGATCTCACGCGACGCCAAGCGGGTGTTCCTCGCCGCGGCGGTCGGCGTGGGAGTGTGTGCCGCCCTCGAGATCGTCGGCGCCTACGCAAGTCCCGGCCTGGAGAAGGTGCGGTTCTGGGCAGCGCTGAGCGCCGTGGTCTTGTCCGTGGCGATGCTTGCCCGTGCGCTGGTGCTGTCGATCAAGCTGCGCCAGGCGAGCTAGAGCGTTTTTCATTCGACTGGAACCGCGAGCGGTTCCAGTCGAATGAAAATGCGCGCTGTGGCGCTGCTGATTACACAGGGCACATTCCGTTCGGCTGATTCCAGCCGAACGGAATGTGCTCTAGAGAACCATCTGGGTCTGCGTCACAACGGCGACCAGCTTGCCTTCGGCGGTCGAGATGCGGGTCTGCCACACCATGGTGCGCCGACCGCGATGGATCGGCGTGGTCTCGCCGATCACCGTCGTGCCGACGGGGGCAGGCCCTACGAAGTTGGTCTTGCTCTCGATCGTCGTCGTGCCCTTGCCCTCAGGCAGATTGAGCACGGTCGCCGCCGCACCCAGCGTGTCGGCGAAGGCCATCACGGCACCACCGTGCAATATGTCGGGCCGCGTGCAGAGCTCGGGCTTGACGACCATCTCGGCCTTCACCCCGGTCTCGCTGGCGGCGACGAACTTCAGCCCCAGGACCTCGGCGAAGGGAAGCGGGTGATCGTTCAGGAACTGGAGCTTGTCCATGGGAATGTCCTCTTGGTTTCTATTCCTCCCCCGTCATACGGGGGAGGAATAGACAGGAGAAGGGCGTCGTATCAGCTCGCCATGCCCAGCCGGCGCAGGCCGAGATACTCCAGGATCGCGAGATCGGCCACGATCAGCGCGACGGCGCCGATGCCCACGAAACCGGCCATGCTCCAGTTCGCTGGCACGGCCAGCACGAGGACGCTCGCGACCACCCAGGCAAGGTCGGCGGCGAAGATGATGCGGGCCCAGGCCAACGGCAGCGTTTCGCGCGAAGCGACCCAGGCGCACAACGCGCCGAAGGCGATCACGCCCACGCCCAGAAGCTCGAAGACGATAGCGAGATCGAGCCCCAGGACCGAGACCGGCTCATGCGCTGCGATCCTGGCGAACGGCCCGGCGAAGGCCGCCAGCACGGCGCCGGAGATGACGGAAAAGACGGCGTTGCCCCACAGCGTGCGACGCAGCAGGCGGTCGGTTGAAGCGTTCATGACGTCCTCCTTGGCGTTGACGACGCGCCAGAGGTCGCATTGGGCTGCGCTCTCAGCAATTACGCCCCAGGTAATCGGAGGACCGTCGGTCGAGTGCTATCTTCCGCCTCATGATGCGCACATCCCCTGCAGCGGCCTCCGCCGCCCTTCCCCCGCAGCCGGACATGTTCGGTCCCATGCTGCGGACGTGGCGACGTCGTCGCGGCGCCAGCCAGCTCGCCCTCGCTCTCCAGTCGGGCGTCTCGCAGCGCCATGTCAGCTTCCTCGAATCTGGCCGAGCCCGGCCGAGCCGCGAGATGGTGGTCCAGCTCACCACCGCACTCGACGTGCCCCTGCGCCAGCGCAACGCCATGCTGCTGGCGGCGGGCTTCGCACCGGCCTATCGCGAGAGCAATCTCGCCGCGCCCGAGCTCCTGCCGGTGCGCAAGGCGATCGACTACATCCTGAAGCGGCAAGAGCCCTATCCCGCAATCGTCGTCGACCGGCTATGGAACCTTATCCAGGGCAACGATGCCGCCACCGCCTTCACGGTGTTCCTGTTCGAGGGCCCGCCGCCGACGCCGCCGCCAGGCAAGCCACCCAACATCCTGCACTGGCTGCTCGATCCCACGGCGCTGCGGCCCAAGATCGCAAATTGGGAGGAGGTAGCGCGCCATCTCGTATCGACGACCTATGCCGAGATTCTGGCCGACGGCGGCGAGCCCAAGGCGCTCGCCTTCATCGAGGAGATCATGGCCTACCCCGACGTGCCGGCATCGTTCCGCAAGCTGCGCTTCGAGGAGCGGCCGCAGCCAGTGCTGACGGTGGACTACGTCATCGGCGGCAAGGCGCTCTCGGTGTTCACCGCCATCTCCACGCTCGGCACGCCGCAGGACGTCACGCTGCAAGAAGTACGCATCGAAAGCTTCTTCCCGGCCGACGATCGCAGCGACGCCCTGTTCAAGAGCCTGGCCGCAAAACGCTAAAGCCTGAATCGGGCACCGCCCGGCAGGGCCGCACCGCCGCCCGATCACGCCAAGTCGTCAGGACAGATCGTCGACGTCGTTGCGCAGCTCGCGCCCCGCACGGAAGCGCGCGAGGTTGTCGAGGAAGATATCGAAGATCGCCTCGTTCTGGCCGAGCGAATGGCTCGCCGTATGGGGCGAGATCAACACGTTGGGCATGTCCCACAGGGGCGACGCCGGATCGAGCGGCTCGTGCTCGAACACGTCGAGATAGGCGCCGGCGAGACGGCCGCTCTGAAGCGCGGCGATGACGTCCTTCTCGACCGCGATCTCGCCGCGCGAGACGTTGATGAAATGCGAGCCTACGGGCATCGCCGCAAAGGCAGCCGCATTGGCAATGCCCCGCGTGAGCGCCGACGCCGGGCAGCACAGGATGAGCCAGTCCGCCTTGGGCAGGACGCCGAGAAGCTGGTCGTAGGCGATCGTCTGGTCGCAAGGCTCGACGGGCTCTGCCGTGCGGCGGACGCCGACCACGCTCATGCCCAGCATCTTGAGCAGCGAGGCGATGTTGCGACCGATCGGCCCCATGCCGACGATCACGGCGCCCTGGCCTTTGAGATCGCGCGGCGAGCGTTCGCCGAGCCGCGGCTCCCAGGCGTGGCGGCGCTGGGCATCGGCCAGCAGCGGGAAGCGCCGGTTGACGGCGATCAGCGCGCCCAAAACGCTGTGCGACACGGTCACGGCCGTGGCGCCAGAGGCCGTAGTCACCTTCACGCCGCGGTTGCGCAATTCGCGATAGATCGGCCGTTCAGCGCCGGCCGGATGGATCTGTAGCCAGCGCAGGCTAGGCGACTTGCGCAAGACCGCCTCGAAGCCGCGCAGCTCCGGTGTCTGGTTGTCCTTGCTCGACCGGCCGGTGACCTCGCGGGTCATGAAGGCGATGTCGATGGGCGAAGGGCCGTTGGCGTCCAGCGCCTCCTCCGCGGTCACGAACGACAGGCCGGAGTCGGCTGCAGTGATGCGCGAGCCCCAGGTACGCAGGGCGAAGTCGGAAAGCAGAAGCTTCATTACCCTCGCACTATAGCGACCGTGCCTCGTTCACCGCATCCTCGATGTGTCGCCGGTAGCGGACCTGCGGGCGGCGGGCGCCGGCCGCCAGCAGGGCATGGCGCACGGCCGGGGTGGCGCCGGTCGCGAACACCCGCACCTTGTGTCGGCCGGCCTTGCGGGCGATGCCAGCGATGGCGTTGGCGGCCGTCGAATCGACGAACGGCACGGCGGAAAAGTCGATGACCAGGGCCTTGTGCCGGTCGCCGATGCGGTCGAGCACGGCGTTCAGGATCGACGCCGTGCCGAAGAAGAAAGCGCCGGACAGGCGATAGACCACGACCTCCTCGTCGGTCGCCAGTCCGGGATCGTAAGGCACACGCGGATCGGCGCTGTCGGGACGGTCGCCATTGATCGGCGGAGCGTGCGCCTCGATGCCGGTGGCACCGGCCACGCGCCGAATGAACAGCACAGCGCCGAGCGCAAACCCGACGACGATGCCTTCGGTCAGGTCGCGGAACACCGTCAGCAGGAAGGTCGCCAGCAACACCACGGCATCGCCGCGCGAGGAGCGCAGCAGTGTCAGGAACTCGTACTTCTCGGCCATGTTCCAGGCCACCACGACCAATACGCCGGCGAGCGCCGCAAGCGGCACATAGGCGAACAGCGGCGCGGCCAGCAGCATGAACAGCAGCAGGAAGACCGCATGCATCATGCCGGCAATGGGCCCGCGCGCGCCGGCCCGAACGTTGGTGGCGGTGCGGGCAATCGTGCCGGTGGCCGGCAGGCCGCCGAACAGAGACGCCCCGACATTGGCCACGCCCTGGGCCACCAATTCGCAGTTCGAACGATGGCGGCGGCCCGTCATGCCGTCGGCCACCACTGCCGACAGCAGCGATTCGATGGCGCCCAGCAAGGCGAAGGCCACGGCATCGGGCAGAACGGCCTGGATCTTCTCCAGCGAGAAGGCCGGCAGGTGTGGAGACGGCAGCAGCGACGGGATGCCGCCGAAGCGGCTGCCGATAGTCTCGACCGGCAGGCCGAAAGCGAATGTCGCGACGGCGGCAACGGCAACGGCGATCAGCATGCCCGGCCAATGCGGCCTGAGCTTCCTGGTGCCGGCGATCAGGCCGACGGTCAGCAACGACAACGTCATCGCGCCCGGACTGATGGTGTCGAGCGATCGCGCCAGCGTCTCGACCTTGGCGACGAAGGCGGCGGGTTCTTTGACGCCGAGCTCGAGCCCGAGCAGGTCCTTGATCTGGCTGGCGAAGATGATGACGGCAATGCCGGCCGTGAATCCGACGGTGACCGGATAGGGAATGAATTTGATGAAGGTGCCGAGGCGCAACAGTCCGGCCACCGCCAGAAAGATTCCGGCCATCATGGTCGCCATCACGACGCCGTCGATGCCGTGCCGATCGACCGCCGACGCGATCAGGACGATGAACGCGCCGGCCGGTCCGCCGACCTGGAAACGGCTGCCTCCCAGCGCGGAGATGAGAAAGCCGCCGACGATGGCCGTGAACAGCCCGCGCTCCGGCGTCGTGCCGGAGGCAATGGCGATCGCCATCGAGAGCGGCAGCGCCACGATCGCAACCGTGAGGCCGGCCATGGCGTCGGCACGCAAGGCCGCGAGCCCGTAGCCTTCGCGCAGCACGGTCACGAGCTTGGGCATGTACAGCTCGGCGAAGCCGGGCCGTACGGCCAGCGGGGTGGAGGGGGTGTCGATAGGCATTTAACTAAATATTTATGTGCATTTGGCTTTTACCATGCCGGGGCGCTTGTCGTCACGAAGCAAGAATCGCACTGCGCCGTCGTGTCCCGTGTAATAGTCCGCCCCAGGTCCTTGCCTCAAAGAACGGACCGGCAGAATGCTACGCAGAACCCTGGTAGGCGGGCTCGCCGCCTCGACTCTTGCCGCCCCGCTGGTCGCGCGCGCCCAGGCGCCGCTCACTCTCAACGGCGCCGTCCAGTTCAACGACGACCACGCCTTCAACAAGGCGCTGCTCAAGTTCGAGGAATTGGTGAAGAAGTACTATGGCAAGCCGATCAACTTCGTGCTCCACCGCAACTCCTCGCTCGGACTCGAGAAGCAGTATTTCGAATATATGGCGCAGGGCAAGGCGGTCGACTACGGCATCGTCTCGCCAGCCCACATGTCGACCTTCTCCAAGGCCGCGCCCTTCATCGACGCCCCGTTCCTGTTCCGCGACTTGGCGCACTGGAACAAGGTGCTGGACGCCGACCTCCTGAAGCCGGTGGCCGACGAGATCGCGCAGAAGGCCGACGTCATGCTGATCGGCTACGCCGGCGGCGGCGTGCGCAACATCTTCATCAACAAGCCGATGAGCACGCTGGCCGACATCAAGGGCCTGAAGGTGCGCGTGCAGGGTGCGCCGATCTGGTCGAAGACCTTCGCCGCGGCCGGCATGGCGCCCACCGTCATCGCCTACAACGAGGTCTACAACGCCATCCAGAACAACGTCATCTCGGCCGGCGAGAACGAGGCGGCGGGCGTCGAGACGATGAAGTTCTACGAGGTCGCGCCCAACCTCGCGATGACCGAGCATGCCATCACGATCCGGCCGATCTGCTTCTCCGGCAAGACCTTCAAGACCCTGCCAAAGGACCTGCAGGACGCCGTGGTGAAGGCTGGCAAGGAAGCCGGCGCCTACGGTCGCCAGGTCGAGAGCTCGGAGGACGAGCAGAAGCTGGTCGCGCTGGAGAAGGCCGGCAAGCTGAAGCGCATCACGTTCAAGGACCGCGCTGAGATGAAGAAGCTGGTCGATCCTGTGATGGCGGCCTACGCCAAGGAGATCGGAGCCGATGCGATCTACGCCAAGATCGTCGCGCTGAACTGATGGCTGCGCGCGCGGCGGGCACCGGGGCCCGCTGCGCGCCGTTCGCCTTCTTCGTCCCGGGCGCTTTCCTGCCACGGTCCTCATGTCATCTTCCGACGTTTCGTCGCCCAGCCTGTGGCGCCGGTTCACCGCCCTTTATGCGCGGTTCCTGACCTTTCTGCTGGCGATGTCGGTGGCGATCCTGGTCGTCCCGGTCACCCTCCAGATCGTCTCGCGCTACACCGCGCTCATCCCGTCCTACATCTGGACCGAGGAGATGGCGCGCTTCCTGTTCATCTGGATGGTGCTGATAGGCGCCATGGTGGGCGTGCGCGAAAGCAGCCATTTCGAGGTCGACATCTGGCCGAACCTGTCGCGGCGCAGCGAGGCCGCGGTGCGCATCGTGGCGCGGCTCGGCACGCTCGCGCTCGCCCTGGTGTTCGTGTGGGCCGGCACGGAGTTCACCCGCTTCGCCTGGTACCGAACCTCCGAGCTGGCCGACCTGCCGCTCTGGATGATCCATATCGCCTGGCCGGCCGCCGGCGTGACATGGATCATCTTCCTTGGCGAGCAGCTCTACGACGAACCGCGGATCCTGCTGGGCGGGAGCGAGGCATGACCGGCTCGCTCTTCTCGGCCGGCGAGGCCGCCGCCATCCTGTTCGGCGGGTTCTTCTTCCTGCTGGCGCTGCGCGTGCCGGTCGCCATGGCGCTCGGCCTCTCCTGCCTGCCCCTCGCCTTCCTCGAGCCGCGGCTCGGCACGATGATGATCGTCCAGGAGACGTTCAACGCCTACAATACCTTCATCCTGCTGGCCGTGCCGTTCTTCCTGCTGACGGCCAACCTGATGAGCGTGGGCGGCATCACCGACCGGCTGGTGGCCCTGTCGCGCGCCATGGTCGGCAGCTGGCCGGGCTCGCTCGCCCAGATCAACGTCGTGCTCTCGGTGTTCTTCGCCGGCATCTCCGGCTCCTCGACCGCCGATGCTGCGAGCCAGAGCAAGATCTTCATCGATGCCCAGACCAAGGAGGGCTACGACCTCTCCTTCTCGATCGCCATCACCGCGGTGTCGGCGGTATTGGCGGTGATCATCCCGCCGTCGATCCTGATGATCGTGTGGGGCGGCCTGATCTCGACCTCGATCGGGGCGCTCTACCTCGCGGGCGTCGTGCCGGGCCTGCTGATCGCCGGCGCCCAGATGGCCACGGTTCACATCTATGCGGTGCGCCGCGGCTATCCGACCTATGCGCGCGAGTCGTTCCGCCAGCTCCTGTGCTCGATCTGGGTGTCGATCCCCGCCCTGATGACGCCGGTGATCATCGTCGGCGGCATCCTGCTGGGCTGGTTCACCGCCACCGAATCGGCCTGCGTGGCCGTGCTCTATTCGGCGGCGCTATCGATGGTGGCCTACCGGGCGATGGACCTGAAGGGCCTCTACAACGCCCTGATCGACACCGGGCGACTGGCGGCGGTGGCGCTGTTCTGCGTTGGCACCGCCTCGGCCTTCGGCTGGCTCCTGGCCTACTACCGCATCCCGCAGGAGCTGCTGGCCAACGTATCGAGCTGGGGCATGGGGCCGATCGCCGTCGGCTTCTTCATCGCCTTGGTGTTCCTGGTCGTCGGCTGCTTCCTCGACGCGATTCCCGCCATCGTCATCGTCGGCACGGTGCTGCAGCCGCTTGCCCACTCGGTCGACATGAACCCGGTGCACTTCGCCATCGTGTCGATCGTCGCGCTGGCCTTCGGCCTGGTCACGCCGCCCTACGGGCTCTGCCTGATGATCGCCTGCGCCGTCGCCGGCGTCCGCCTGCGCTATGCGCTGAAGGACACGATGATCATGCTGGTGCCGATGATCCTGGTGCTGGTGGCGATGATCATCTGGCCCGACATCGCGCTGTTCCTGCCGAGGCTGATCGCGCCGGAGCTGATGAAATAGGGATCATAGGAGCGCGGACTTCCACCTCCGCATCAAGGCAGATTGCGCGCGCGCTCGGAGGCCGCAGTAAAATTCGGCGGCGCGTCGGCGCGGCAGGGCAGCGCCCGCTTGGGCTCAGGGTCGTCGATGAAGGAGTCGCGCAGGCGCGCCGCGCACGGGTCCTGCACGACCACGCCGTGGCCTTGGGCGCGGAACACGACATGGCGTGCTGACGACAGATGCCGCGCGGCCTCGCGGCCCCACGCCGGCGGCGTCAGCCAGTCGTAGGTGCCGCTGAGCAACAGCGTCGGCGTCGCAGCCTTGACCGGCTGGCGCTCCGACGCCGGCGCCGGCGCCACACGCCACACCGGACAGAAGGCCGGCGACTTGCTGGTCCTGGCGGTAAGGCCATAAACGCCGCTCGCCTCGATCAGCTTGCGGCGCGACGCGCGGTCGACGGCGGCCCATGTCTCGCGGCACTCGATGCTGTTGTAGAGTCCGTCGAACTGCTGGGCGTTCTGTTCGAGCAGGCCGCCGTCGTTGCTCTCGAGGTCCTCGGCGAACATCTTCACCAGGCGCAGGTCGTTGCGCTGGATGGCGCCGACGGTCTCGGGGATCAGCGCCGCCTCGCCCTCGCGCATCATGTGCAGCAGCACCATCAGGAGCTTGGGCCCGTCGAGCCGCACCGGCTGCGGCCCGTCGTCGAGCTGCAGCTCGAGCTCGAACGGCTTGCCCTGGGCCGCCTCGATCGCGCCTTCGACCGTGGCGCGCAGCGTCGGATGGCGCTCGCGGCACAGCCCGTCGCCGGCGCAGTCCGTGTAGAGCTGCTCGAAGGCGCGGCGCACGATCTCGGGCTCGTTCTGCTCGCCGTTGACCTGCGGCGGATAGATGCCGTCGAGCACGGCAGCGCGCACCAGGCTGGGATGGCGCCGCATCACCTCCAGCGCCCAGCGCGTGCCGTAGGACACACCGTAGATGTTGATGCGATTGAGCGACATGGCGGCGGCGAGGTCGGCCACGTCGTCGGCGAGCGCCGGCGTGGTATACATGCCGAGATCGATCTTGCGCCGGTCGAGACTGGAACGGCAGCGCGTCAGGATCTCGCGCTCCTGCTCCTCCGTCACGACGCGGCGGCGCGCCTTGGCGGGCTCGCTGGTGCGCGGATCGAAGCAGTCGAGATTGGGCGTGGCGCCGCCGGCCCCGCGTTGACTCAGAATGACGACGTCACGCTTGCGGCGGATGTTCGCCGTCTCGTTCCACCAGTCGCCTTCGGCCAGCGCATCGGCGCCGGGAGTCGACGCGACCAGCGGCGCATCACCAGGACCGCCCGAGAGATAGACCATGGGCTCGGCGCCGGCGGTCCGCTTGGCCTTGAGCACCGCCACCTTCAGGCGCACCTCGCGGCCCTCGGGCTGCTCGCGATTCTCCGGCACGATCAGCACGTAGCATTCGATGCGATCGCCGCGCGGCGGTTTGAAGGAGCAACGCTCGCGCTCCAGTCGCGGCGCGGCCAGGGCACTTCCTGCCAAAATGATCAGGAATGCTGCCAAGCCGCCTCGCCAGCACAGTCGGGCCATGGACAAGTTGTGCCACATGATGGCTTTTGACGGCATGAAGTAATTCTATGGAAAGTTCCAAGGCGAACGCCTTGTCAGCCCCCCGCCCCGAAAGCAAGTTGCCTCAATGACCTCCCGTTCCTACTGGACCGCCGTGTGGTGCGGTTTCCTCGTCCTCACCATCGGTCTGGGCGTACGCCAGAGCTTCGGCATCTTCCTGAAGCCTGTTTCGGCAGAATTGCACGTCGGCCGCGAGTTGTTTTCCTTCGGTACCGCGCTTTCAATGCTGCTGATGGGCGCCGTGGCGCCATTGTCGGGCCGGCTCGCCGACCGCTTCGGCTCGGCCTGGACCATCGCCGGCGGCGGCGTGGTCTATGTGCTGGGCATGGTCGTGACGGCGGTCATGCACGACGGCTTCATGCTGATCCTGGGCAACGTCCTGGTCGGCATCGGCCTGTCGGCCGCGTCGTTCGGGCCCGTGCTGGGTGTGATCCTGCGCGTGGCGCCGCCGGCCAAGCAGGCGCTGGCAGTCGGCATCTGCTCGGCTGGCGGCTCGTTCGGCCAGTTCTTCATCGTGCCGCTCGCAGCCGTCCTGCAGAACTATTTCGGCGACTGGCGACCGACCATGTGGGCGCTGACGGCCATCGCCGTGGTCATGATCTTCCTGGCCGTCGGGCTGAACGACAGCCGCGAGATCGCGGCCAACCGCAAGGCGGGCGGCGGCCGCCAGAGCGTCGGCGAGGCGCTCTCCGAGGCGTTCAGCCAGAAGAGCTATGTGCTGCTGGTCATCGGCTACTTCGTCTGCGGCTTCCATGTCGCTTTCGTCGGCGGCCACTTGCCGGCCTACATCTCCGACAAGGGCATCGGGCTCTCGCTGTTCGGCATCGAGCTGTCGCCGGCCGAGCTGGGTGGCTGGGCGATCGGCATGGTCGGCTTGTTCAACATCGCCGGCGCCATCATCTGGAGCGCGATGGGCGCCCGTCACAAACGAAAGAACCTGCTGGCGCTGCTCTATCTCCTGCGCTCGCTGGTCTTCCTGGGCTTCGTGCTGGCGCCGCTATCGGCTGCATCGGTGCTGATCTTCGCCGCCGCGCTCGGCTTCCTGTGGTTGGGCACGGTGCCGCTCACCACGTCACTGGTCGGCTTCATCTTCGGTCCGGTCCATCTCACCATGCTGAACGGCATCGTCTTCTTCGGCCATCAGGTCGGCAGCTTCTTCGGCGGCTGGGGCGGCGGGCGCCTGTTCGACCTGCAGGGCAACTACGACATGATGTGGTGGATCTCGATCGCGCTGGGCATCGTCTCGGCCCTGCTGCACTGGCCGATCGTCGAGGAGCGGCTCGTGCGGCCGGCCGCTGCCGTGCCGCAGCCGGCATGACCATGATCGAGGGGTGGCGCTCCGTCGTCCTCTGGGGCGCCGCCTCCCTGCTGGTCGCCGCGGTCGCGGTGTCGTTCGTGATGTGGGGCCTGAACGGTCCGGCCTACCTGATCGACCTGATCGCGGCGTATTGTTTTTGACATTGAGGGACCTGCTTTTGTCGTCCTGACGACCAGAGCAGGTCCTTCGGCTGCGCCGCCCTTCGGGAGACGACTTCGCTCGGGATGACGATCAGAGAACGAACCTGCTGAGATCAGCGTTCTTCGCCAGCGAGCCGACGCGCTCGCGCACGTAAGCCGCGTCGATCTCGATCTTCTCGCCGGGCTTGTCGGAGGCAGTGAAGCTGATTTCCTCCAGAAGCTTCTCCATGACCGTATGCAGGCGGCGCGCGCCGATGTTCTCGACCGTCTCGTTGATCTCGGCCGAGAGCTTGGCGAGCTCGTCGATGGCGTCAGCCTTGAAGTCGAGCTCGACCTTCTCGGTCCCCAGCAATGCCTTGTACTGTTTGACGAGGCTTGCCTCGGGCTCAGTCAGGATGCGTCGGAAGTCGTCCTGGCTGAGCGACGCCAGGCTGACGCGGATCGGCAGCCGACCCTGCAATTCGGGCAGCATGTCCGACGGCTTGGCGAGGTGGAAGGCGCCGGAGCAGATGAACAGAACATGGTCGGTCTTCACCGGCCCGTGCTTGGTGTTCACCGTGGTGCCTTCGATCAACGGCAACAGGTCGCGCTGCACGCCCTCGCGGCTCACGTCGCCGCCGCCGCGGAACTCGCTACGCGCGGTGATCTTGTCGATCTCGTCAATGAACACGATGCCGTTCTGCTCGACCGAGTCGCGCGCCTCGCGCACGACCTTTTCCTGGTCGAGAAGCTTGTCGCTCTCCTCGCGCATCAGCGTCTCGTAGGACTCGGCCACCGTCAGCTTGCGCTTCTTGGTGCGGCCGCCGAACGCCTTGCCCAGCATGTCGCCGATATTGATCATGCCGACCGAGGCGCCGGGCTGGCCCGGCACCTCGAATTGCATGGGGGCGCCGGTGTCGGCGACCTCGATCTCGATCTCGCGCTCGTTGAGCTCGCCGGCGCGCAGCTTGTGGCGGAAGCGCAGCCGCGTCTCCTCGCTGGCGCCGCTGCCGCAGAGCGCGTCGAGCACACGGTCCTCGGCGGCGAGCTCGGCCTTGGCGCGCACGTCCTTGCGCAGGCGCTCGCGCGCCATGTCGATCGCGGCCTCCATCAAATCGCGCGCGATCTGCTCGACGTCGCGGCCGACATAGCCGACCTCGGTGAACTTGGTCGCCTCGACCTTGAGGAACGGCGCATTGGCGAGCTTGGCCAGGCGCCGCGCGATCTCGGTCTTGCCGCAGCCGGTCGGCCCGATCATCAGGATGTTCTTGGGCAGCACTTCTTCGCGCAGCGCATCAGGCAGTTGCAGGCGGCGCCAGCGGTTGCGCAGCGCGATGGCGACAGCGCGCTTGGCGTCCTGCTGGCCGACAATGTGCTTGTCGAGCTCGGAGACGATCTCGCGCGGGGAAAAGTCGTTGCTCATTGAACTTACAGCTTCTCGATGACGAGGTTGTGGTTGGTGTAGACACAGATGTCTGCGGCGATGTCCATTGACTTGCGGGCGATCGCCTCGGCGTCGAGGCTCTCGACGTCGATCAGCGCCCGCGCCGCGGCCAGCGCATAGTTGCCGCCCGAGCCGATGGCGATGATGCCGCCCTCGGGCTCAAGCACGTCGCCCGAGCCCGACAGCAACAGCGACACGTCCTTGTCGGCCACCGCCATCATCGCCTCCAGGCGGCGCAAGTAGCGGTCGGTGCGCCAGTCCTTGGCGAGCTCGATGCAGGCGCGCAGCAACTGGCCGGGATGGCGCTCGAGCTTGCTCTCGAGGCGTTCGAACAGGGTGAAGGCATCGGCGGTCGAACCGGCGAAGCCCGAGATGATCTGCCCGTTGCCCAGCCGGCGCACCTTCTTGGCGTTGCCCTTGACGATGGTCTGGCCCATCGAGACCTGGCCGTCACCCGCCATCACCACCTGGCCGCCCTTGCGGACGGAAAGAATGGTCGTGGCGTGCCAGCCCGGCCCGGAGGAAGTTTCGGATTGTGGGGACATGGGCTCGTAAATAATCATTAACAGGGACAAATCAATCGCTAGCCGCAGCGACCTTCACGCGCCGTGCTAACGTTCCGCCATGAACGACCAGCCTGTCATCGTTATTGGCGCCGGCATCGTCGGCACCGCGACCGCCCGCGCCCTGCAGCGCGAGGGCCACGCCGTCACCCTGATCGATAGCGGCGAGCCCGGCCGGGCCACGTCCTACGGCAATGCCGGCTTCATCGCCATCGACCATGTCCTGCCACTTGCCCGGCCGTCGACCCTGAAGCGCGTGCCGCAGATGCTGATGGACCGCAACGGTCCGCTCACCGTCCACAAGCCCAGCATTCCCGCGCTACTGCCCTGGATGGCGCGCTTCGCCCTCGCCGCCTACAGCCAGGCCGAGGTCAGGAAGGGCATCGATTCCTTCGGCCCCTTGATGGCCGAGGCCAATATCGCCTGGAAGGCAGAGATCCAGGCGTCGGGCCTGGGTGAGCTCTTCAAGACCCGGGGCGCGCTCTACGTCTACGAAAGCGAGGCGGCCTTCGCATCGGGCGCGGAGGAGCGGGCGCTGCAGGAGGCCAAGGGCACGGTGTTCGAAATCGTCGACGGCAAGCGCGCACGCGAGCTGGCTCCAGGCCTCAGCCAGCACATCGTGCGCGGCGTCTACTACCCGCACGGCATGCACACCATCAACCCCTACCAGGTAGTGGCGGCGCTCGCCGAGCGCTTCGCGGCCGACGGCGGCGCGATCCTGCGCAGCCGCGTGCGTGGCTTCGGCCGTGACGGCAATCGCGTCACCTCCGTCCAGGTCACCGACCAGAACCTGCCCGCCAAGGCCGTCGTGATCGCCGCCGGACGCGCCTCGGGCGAGCTGACGCGCCTCCTGGGCTTCAATGCGCCGCTGGTCGCCGAGCGCGGCTATCACGTCATGCTGGCACCCGACAACCTGCGCTTCGAGCTGCCAGTGTGTCCGGCAGAGCGCGGCTTCTTCATCACGCCGATGCAGGAAGGCCTGCGCTTGGCGGGCACCGTCGAGCTCGCCGCCCCGCACCAGCCGCCGTCGTGGCATCGCGCCGATTTGCTGGTTCGGCATCTCAAGGACATCTTCCCTGGCGTCGGCGGCGCCGAGCAGAGCCGCTGGATCGGCGAGCGGCCGAGCCTGCCCGACTTCCGTCCGGCGATCGGCCGGGCTCCCCGGCTCGCCAACGTCTATTGCGGCTACGGCCATCAGCATGTCGGGCTCACGCTCGCCACGGCGACGGGCCGGCTGATCGCGCGCCAGATGATGGGCGAGGAGCTGCCTCCGACATTGCAGGCCTGCGATCCCGGCAGGTTCGGCTAGGTTGCGCGGTATCGGCGCCGGGACTAGCGTTCGCGGGCTAATCTGGCGAATCGAAAGCTCCCAGGAGGCCGGCATGAGTTCTCATCGCAGCCCCGCAGAAGTTCGTTCCAGCGTAAAGCATCCCATCATCGACGCCGACGGTCATTGGATCGAGTACAACCCGGTCTTCGCCGAGCGCATGCGCAAGGTCGCAGGCGACAAGGCAGCGGACGGCTTCCTTGCCTCGCAGCGCCGCATTCCCGACGCGCTCGGCCTGTCGATCGCCGAGCGAAAGCATCGCGGCATCGCCATGGAAGGCTACTGGAGCCGCCAGACCACCAACACGCGCGACCGCGCCACCGCGATGATGCCGCGCATGCTCTACGACCGGCTCGACGAACTCGGCATCGATTTCGGTGTGATCTACCCCACCGCCGGCCTCAGCATCCCGCGCATTCCCGACGACGAGACGCGGCGCGCCGTGGTGCACGGCTTCAACATCGTCACCCATGAATATTTCGCCAAGCTGTCGGACCGGCTGACGCCGGCCGCGGTAATCCCGATGTACACGCCCGAGGAGGCGATCGCCGAGCTCGAGTTCTGCACCAAGGAGCTC
>JAEZIF010000310.1 GCA_023416135.1 Pseudomonadota bacterium | reverse complement strand
ATGTCGCGCGCGGCCTTGGCGAGCGCGCCCACGACCAAGGCGGCGTCCTGTGCCAGGGCCGCGACGCGCACGCGCTGCGTGAACCAGGGCGCGGCGGGCAGGTCGAGCTTCAGGCGCCTGGCGAGCGAGAGCATCACCGGCTCGGCCTTGTCGCCCTTGTCGCCAACCAGCGCCGAGAGACTGCCCGAGGCACCGCCGAACTGGAGGACCTGCGTCTCCTTGAAGCTCTCCTCCAGCCGGCGCGCGGCGCGGGCGATGTCGGAGGCCCAGCCCGCGATCTTCTGGCCGAGCGCAATCGGCGTGGCGGGCTGCAGCAGCGTGCGGCCCAGCATCGGCGTACGGCGGTGTTTGCGCGCAAGCGCGGCGAAGGCCGCGACGATGGCGTCGAGCTCCTTCAGGAGCGGCGGCAGCGCCTCGCCGAGCTGCAGCACCATGGCGGTGTCGATGACGTCCTGGCTGGTGGCGCCCCAGTGCACGTAGCCCGCGGCGTCGGCATCGCGCTTGGCGACCTCGTCGGTCAGCGCCTTGACCACCGGCACGGTGAGCGTGGCGGTGCGGCGCGCGGCGTCGGCCAGCGCCGCGGGATCATAAAGCGCGGGATCGCAGGCCTTGACGATGACCGGCGCGGCGCGCCTGGGGATCAGCCCGGCCTCGGCCGCGGCCTGCGCCAGCGCCGCCTCGAAGCGCAGCATGTGGCGCAGCGTGGCGAGGTCGGAAAAGGCTTCCGCCGCGAGCGCCGAGGAACCGAGCGCGTTGACCAGGCGGCCGGCCATGATCACACGTCGAAGAACACGGTTTCGTTCGGCCCGCCGAGGTGGACCGGCAGGCGCCACACGCCACCTGCATCGCGCTTGGCGATCAGCGTGGCGCGGCGCGCGGGCTCGACCAGCTTCAGCACGGGGTCTTCGGCCAGCGCCGGATCGCCGTCGAAGTAGAGCCGCGTCGCCAGCCGGTTGAGCACGCCGCGGGCGAAAATCGAGACGTTGATGTGCGCGGCCTGCAAACCGCCCGAAGGCCAAGGCACGCGGCCGGGCCTCACCGTGGTGAAGCGGCTCGTGCCGTCGGTGAAGGTTCCAGCGCGCCCGTAGCCTTCGAAGCCGGCGTCGAGCGGCAGGTTGCGGCGGTCGTCGGGATGGTTGTAGCGGCCATGGCTGTTGGCCTGCCAGATCTCGAAGATTCCGTCGGGCACGATGGCGCCGTCGACGTCGTGCAGCTGCAGCACGACCTCGATGCGCTCGCCCGGCACGCCGGGCGGCGCGAGGTCGGCGCGATAGGTGCTGCACAGGGTGCCCCAGTAGAACGGCCCGACGGTCTGCGACGGCGTGAGTTTCGCTTGCATCGCCTACTCCATCGGCGTGGCGTTGCGGCCGCGCAGCACGATGTCGAAACGGTAGCCCAGCGCCCATTCGGGCTGCGTCAGGTCGATGTCGAAGGCGGCCTGCAGGCGCTCGCGCGCGCCGGCCGGCACCGAGTTGTAGATCGGGTCGTAGGCGAGCAGCGGGTCGTTGGGGAAATACATCTGGGTGACCAGGCGCGTCGCGAAGGCGGGGCCGAACAGAGAGAAGTGGATGTGCGCCGGCCGCCAGGCGTTGTGATGGTTCTTCCAGGGATAGGCGCCGGGCTTGATCGTGATGAACTTGTAATGGCCCTCGGCATCGGCGCGGGCGCGGCCGCCGCCATAGAAGTTGGGGTCGAGCGGCGCGTCGTGCTGGTCGCCGGGATGGTGATAGCGCCCGGCGGCGTTGCACTGCCAGATCTCGACCAGCGCCCCGGGCACGGGCCTGCCGTCCGCGTCGAGCACGCGGCCCTGCACGATGATGCGCTCGCCGAGCGGCTCGGCCATGCGCTGTTTCGTGAGATCGTTCTCGTTGGCGTCGAGGCGCTCGTTGGCCAAAGTGGGACCGGTGATCTCCGACAGGCTGTGCGGCAGCACGATCGCGGGCTTCCTCGGCGCGCGACCGACCGTCGACTTGTAGTCGGGCGAGAGATTGGCCGGGTGATCGCCGGCCGTGGGGCGGCGGTAGGTTTCCTCTTTCATGGGCTGAAGTTTAGCCCAAACGGAGGGATTGGTATCAAGCTCCTCTCCCCCAAACGGGGGAGAGGAACATGAGCGGGGTATTCCTTCGGCATGACTAGAACCACCTTCTTCGTGCGCCTGTGCGTCCTCGCCGTTCTCGGGATGGCGGCCTTCGGCCCGACGCCACGCGCCCAGGAGGCCGGCGGCACCTTCGCCGTCGTTTCCGACATCCATTTCAATCCTTTCGACCCGTCGGCGCTCGCCACGACGCTCGGCCGGTCGGCCCCCGACGCCTGGCGGGCGGCCTTTGCCAGCGTCACCGGCCAGGCGATGGCGCCCATTGGCGAGGACACCAACCATCCACTGCTGGCCTCGAGTCTCACGGCCTTCGCCCGCGCCATGGCGGACGCCGATTTCGCCATCGTGCCGGGCGATTTCCTGGCGCACGAGTTCAACGCCAAGGCGGCGACGGCGCTCGGAAGCGATGAGGAGTCGCCGGCCGTGGCCGAGTTGACCGTGAAGACGACACTTTTCGTCGCCGACGCGCTCGCGCAGGCGCTCGGCGGTAAGCCCGCCTTCATCGCTCTCGGCAACGAGGATTCGAGCTGCGGCGACTACCGCATCGAGCCGGGCGGCGCCTATCTCGCCGCGACGCGGGACGCGGTTCGACGCCTCGTCGGCGGCGAACGGCTGGAGGCGGACTTCGCGGAGACCTGGGCCGCGGGCGGCTACTACGCGGCGCGACATCCGACCGTCGCCAACGGACTGATCATCGTAGTGAACGACGTGATGTGGTCGCATCTGTACCGGAATGCCTGCGGTTCGAACGGACTTGCCGCTGCCGATGCGATGATGCGCTGGCTGCGCGACAAGCTGGTACGGCAACGCGCGGCCGGCGGCCGGGTCTGGATGGTGCATCACATTCCCTGGGGCATCGACGCCTACTCGACGCTCCACGCCAAGGCCGCGTCCTGTCCGGCGAAGGTCGTTCCCTTCCTGGCCGAGCCGTTCGCTGGCGAGCTTCGGGCGCTGCTGGCGGAGTTCAGCGAAGTGATCCAGGCAAGCTTCTCGGGCCACACCCACTTCGACGACTATCGGCTCCTGCTCGACCGCAGCGGCGCGGTCATCGGCCTCAACAAGCTCTCGCCGGCGGTCAGCCCCGTCTTCGGCCAGAATCCAGGCTTCCAGATCTTTGCCTACGACAGGCCGACCGGCGCGCCGACCGACTTCTCGACCTGGTATCTGTCCAATCCAGGCGACGCTGCGCCGGCGGCGGATTGGCGACGCGAATACACCTTCACCGAGGCCTACCGCCAGCCGCGCTACTCGCCCGACGTCGTCGGAACGTTATGGCAGGCGATGATGAAGGACGGCCCGGCGCGCGACACCTACCGGCGTCTGTACAAGCTCGGGCGTGGCGAGCTCGGCGCCGACGGCCTCACCGCCTATCTCTGCGCCATCGGACATCTCGACGTGACGTCGTTCACCGCGTGCTACTGCGGCGACCAGCGTTAGACCAGGAACCTGCCCTCACGCTGTCGGCCCGTCGTCCGCCAGGGGTTGATTGTCGGCCACGCGACGCCAGCCGAGGCGTGACAGGTCGATGGAACGGAATCCGTCGATGGAACGGAATCCACCGTGCAGGATCAGTTCCTTCCCAGCGCGTCCCACCGCCGGGGCGTGCATCAGGCCGTGACCGGAAAATCCAGCCGCCAGGATGAAGTTCGGCACCTTGTCGAAGCGGTCGATGATCGGGTTGCCGTCCAGCCGGTTCATGTCGTAGTGGCCGAGCCAGCCGCCCTTCAGCTTGATGGCCTCGAACGCGCTGCATTGTCCGGCAAGCTGCGGCCACAACACCTTCTCGAACACCTCGTGCGCCAGCTCCCAGTCGAAGCCGGCCCGGGCATTGGTGGCGCCGACGATGTACCCGTCCTGATGGGTGCGCACGGCGAGGCCGTCCATATGGCGCATGGCAGGGATCGGCTCGATCCGTCGCTGCGCCAGGAAGTAGAACTGCTGGCGACGCACCGGTTCGATCGGCACCGCCATGCCGACCATGGCGCAGATTTCCGGCGCCCAGCAGTTGGCGACGTTGACCAGCGTATCGACGGGCAGGCTGCCGCCCGAAGCGAGGCGCGCTTGCTTCACCAATCCGCCCGAGAGCTCCAGCCCGGCGAGACGGTCCTTCAGGTAGGCGATGCCGAGCCCTTCCGCCGCCTTCCGGAAGCCCATCAGCGCGGCGTAGGGATCGACCTGCCCGTCGGCGGGCGACAGCGCGGCGCAGTCGACACCGGCGAAGCGAAACGACGGATAGCGCCGGCGCAGCTCGACAGCGTCGAGGAGATGCACCTCGACACCGAGCTCCCGCTGCATGCGGACATTGGCTTCGAGCGCGGCGATGCCTGCCGCGCCACGCACCTGATAGAGATAGCCGCGGCGGCGGAACTGCGGGTCGAACTCCACCTTGCCGCCGCGCACATGCTCGGCGAAGGCGGAATAGACCCGGTCGCCGTAGAGCGACATCTCGACGTTCTCGCGCAAAGCGTGCTGCAGGCGGATACCGCCGACAGCGCGCGGCGTGGCGGCGAACTCGTAGGTCGGGTCGGGCTCCAGCACCGTGACCGCCTCGGCGGCACCCGCCAGCGCCAGATGATAGGCGATGCACGAGCCCATGATCCCACCGCCGGCGATGACGATCCGTTCCATGCACGACGCTCCATCAGCCGCACGCGCAGCCCGAGCAGTCTAGCAGCTCGGGCGGAAACCGATCGGCTGATTCCAGCTGGCCGGCTTGTGCTTCAGTTGCTGTTGAAGAGACGGATGATCGTGTAGCTGCGGCCGGCGCGCTCGACCTCGAAGCGCACCTT
>JAEZIF010000300.1 GCA_023416135.1 Pseudomonadota bacterium | reverse complement strand
CTCGAAGCCGCCGACGGCCGGCCGCGCACGCCGATCGTGGCGGTGACGGCCAACGCCATGGCGGGCGAGGACGAGCGCTGCCGCGCCGCCGGCATGGACGGCTATCTCTCCAAGCCGGTCGGCCTGCCGCGGCTGCGCGCGACCTTGCAGCGCTGGCTGCGCGGTGCGGGCGACGACGCGCCCGCGATCGATCGTGCCGTGCTCGATCCCTGGCTGCAGGGCGACGAAGCCGCGCGTCGCGACCTCCTGGCCAAGTTCAGCCGCTCGGCCGCCGAATCGCGCCACGACATCGAGACGGCGATGGCGGCGGGCGACCTTGCCGCCCTGGCGGCGGCGGCGCATCGGCTGAAAGGCAGTGCGCTCGCGGTCGGCGCCCGTGCGCTCGGCGATGCGGCGCAGACCCTGGAGCGGGCCGCCAAGGCCGGCGACCGCGCGACGTGTCAGGACGGGCTGGGTCCGCTCGCCGTCGAGGTACAGCGGGCAAGGGCGGAGATCGGCTCCTGATCTTCGCGAAAAGTGCGGATCAGCGAGTGAGGCGGGTTTCGTAGATCGAGTCCCAGGGGACCTCGTCCTTGACGACATTCGGCCGACGGCGCGGCTTGGCGATGACGCCCCAGACGAACGTCAGCAGGGCGAACACGGTCCCTGCAAGCGGCGCAGCGGCGGCGACGGAGATGATGGCGAAGAATGCCAGGAGGCAGCCGATCAGCTGAAACATGATCCCCAAGGTCCTCATCGGAGCGAGAGCGGCATTGCCCTCCGCCACATGAGATTCCTGTAATATAAGTCCGCGCCGTATCTTCGCCGTATTGCGAGCCGGGAGATTTGTGTCGTTGGTGTCGCGCAACTATCCGTGTGCGGCCAGGGGCTTGCCGTCGTGTTCGACCGGCTTGGCGTCGATCAGCACGAAGGCCACGACGCAGGGCGCGTTCGACCGGTTCACCCAGTTGTGGATGGTGCCGCGTTGCACCAGCACGTCGCCGGCGCTGAGCGTCACGACCTGGTCGTCGAGCTCCATGTCGATCTCGCCCGACAGCACCACCGCATAGTCGATGGAATCGGTGCGGTGATTGCGCGGCGTCACACCCGGCGCGTACTCGATCACGCGGAAGACCGTACCGTTGGCGCGGGTCGTGCCGCTGATCTCCTTCGCGGTATCATTCAGCCCGTCGTTGTCGACCGGAAAGCCTGCCGTCGACCAGATGTTGGCGATGGTCGCTCCCGGCCGGAACGACACGACGTCGCGCGAAACCTCGTCGATGGCGACGACGGCCTTGCCCTTGTCGTCGTGACTCGTGACCACCCGCCTGATCTTCATGATGTCTCCTGTCTCGGTCCCAGCATGCCCGCGGCCTTGAGCGCCGCGATGCCCGCGGGATCATAGCCGAGCCCGGCCAACACGGCGTCGTTGTGCTGGCCGACCTCCGGCGGGTCCGAGATGAGCGGCGGCCGCCAGCCCAGGATCTGGAACGGCAACAGCGGCAGGCGCGTCTTCACCCCACCCGGCAGGGTGGTCGGCGCAAGCGAGCCGTTGGCCAGAAGATGGGGATGGTCGAACAGGTCCTGCGGCCGCGCAACGGGGGCGAAGGAGATGTCGGCTTCCAGGCATTTCTGCTCGAGTTCGTCCTTGCTGAAGCGCTTGAAGATCTCCGCGACCTTGGGCACCAGCCAGGGGCGCGCCTCGATGCGCTGGTTGTTGGTCGCGAGCTTGGCGTCGACGGCAAGATCCTGCTGGCCGAAGAACTCGCAGAAGCGCTTCCACTGGCCGTCGCTGGTGATGCCGATGAAGATCTGCTGGCCGTCGCTGGTGTTAAAGATCTCGTAGATCGCCCACGAGCTCACGCGCTCGGGCATGGGCGGCGGCGGTGCGCCGTTCATGGCGGTGATGGCCAGATGCTGGCCCATCAGGAACACCACCGATTCGAACAGCGCGCTCTCGACCAGCCCGCCCTTGCCGGTGCGATCGCGCTGCTGCAGCGCCAGCACCGTGCCGAAGGCGCCGAACAGCCCGCCCATGATGTCGACCACAGACGTGCCGGCGCGCAACGGCCGTCCCGACGGGCCGGTCATGTAGGCGAGCCCGCCCATCATCTGCACGACCTCGTCGAGCGCCGGCCGCTTCTCGTACGGCCCCGGCAGGAAGCCCTTCAGGGCGCAGTAGACCAGCCGCGGATTGATCTTCTCCAGATGCTCGGGTCCCAGCCCGCGCTTGATCATCGAGCCCGGCGCGAGGTTCTCGATCAGGACGTCGGCCGACTGCAGCAGCTTCACCAGCACTTCCCTGCCCTGCGGCGCGTCGACGTCGAGCGCGAGGCTCTGCTTGTTGCGATTGAAATAGCCGAAGAAGCCGCCGCCGAAGCCTTTCAGCTTGCGTGTGCGGTCGCCGCCGACCGGCTCGACCTTGATCACCTCGGCGCCGAGGTCGGCCAGGATCATGCCACACGACGGCCCGAGGATGGTGTGGGTGAGCTCGACGACGCGGACGCCTTCGAGGGGCGGTTTGAGGGGTGAGGTCACGCCATGCCCATACCCCAGCGGACCGGCAGCCCTCAACTCCTTGCCTGAATCGTGTATGATGGTGTTCGAAAGAGCTCCGAAAAGCATTAAAGCCGCCAGGGCGACGATCCATTGCTGATTGGCGAGGACGCCGGCCAGAGTACTCCAGCCCGCCTCCTCCACGTAACGTTGACGTTACGCAATGACGCAGACTGGTCAGGGTAATCCCGGCGAGACCAGTGCATCGGAAGGAACGAATGCTCTATGAGCAAGAGTCCTAAGACTATTCCGAAGTTCCGGAACGAGGCTGAGGAACGTCGCGTCTGGGAGACGCATGACTCCAGTGACTATGTCGATTGGAGCAACGCGGAGCGTGTGCGCCTGCCGAATCGAAAACCTTCTACGACCTCGATCTCCCCCAGGTTGCCAGTAACACTGCTCGATCGAATCAAGATCGCCGCCAACAAGCGAGATGTTCCCTATCGATCCCTGATCAAGACTTGGCTCGCCGAGAAAACGGACGAGCAGGCCTCATCAAGGTGAATTGAACCAGGTCTCGATGTCCTTGGTGAGTGGCAGGCCCGCCGTCTCGCCCAGCACCTGATGGGCCATGCCGGCGCCGACCAGGAAAGCCTCCTGGTGTGGTAGCTTGTTGGCCTTCAGCATGCGGCGGATGGCAGGGCCGTCATGCCCCCAGCCGATCGCCTCGACCTTGCCGTCGAAGGCACGGTTGAGGGTCGCCAGGAAGTAGGTGCGCTCGGCCTCGGTCATGGCCGGCACGGCATCGATGTCGCCCAGCACGAACAACCGGCCGCCGAATTTCGCGACAAGGTCGGCGACGGAGTTCCGCGCCTCGACGATGATCTCGCGGCCGGGGCCGCGGCGCACCCGGGCGGCCAGCGACAGCGGCAGGACCGCCGCGCCGAGATGGGCGCCGGAATCCATGATTGCGGCCGTCAGCTCTTTGTAGGTGATGCCCAGCCGCTCGGCGCGCTTGAGCCGCATCATGGCCACTTCGGGCTTGGGGGTCTTCCAGGCCTTGGCACTGGCGCGGCGCCAGACCCAGGCCTCCCACGACATGTCGAAGGTCGGACCGTTGTTGTGGCCGATACCGGGCCTGCGCAGCAGGGCTTCGACATTGGCATGCCGGCCCGCGAGACGGTCGAAACGATCACCCATGACGCCATTCTAATCCCAATTGCCGGCTTGCGTGCAAAAGGCGGGCCAGTTCGGGCTCCGTAGCAAAATGGATTCGATCGTCTGCATTCCTTCGTATCCAAGTGAATACAAATGTATTGAACACGATGGTGAAAGCCGGTACAGGTGACGACGCCAGCAGCGGTGGAGCTTCGACCGGTGAATCGCCCCTTCAATCCAATCTCGCTCGAAATCTATTGGAGCCGTCTGATCTCGATTGCCGACGAAGCGGCGGCGGCCTTGTTGCGGACCTCGTTCTCGACGATCGTGCGCGAGTCCAACGACTTCGCCACGGTTCTCATGGATGCGAACGGCAATTCGCTCGCCGAGAACAGCGCCGGCATCCCCTCGTTCGTCGGCATCCTCCCGAAGACCCTCAAGCACTTCATCAACAAGTTTCCGCTTTCGGAATGGAAGCCAGGCGATTGCATCATCACGAACGATCCGTGGATGGCGACGGGTCACCTTCCCGACTTCACGATGGCCTCGCCGATATTCCACAAGGGTCGGCTGGTCGGCTTCTCCGGATCGATCGCGCACTCGCCGGATATCGGTGGCTCCGGATGGGGTGCCGATTGCCGCGAGGTCTTCGAAGAAGGCTTGCGGGTGCTACCCGTCAAGTTTCTCAACGAAGGCGAGATCGATCCGACGGTACGAGACTTCATCACTGCGAATGTTCGCGTTCCCGACCAGGTGCTCGGCGATCTCTATGCCCAGGTCACGGCGCAGCAGGTCGCATCTCGTCGCCTGAACGAATTTCTCGACGACGTACAGGTCACTGGCCTCGAGGGGATTTCCGACGCGCTGCAGAGCCGTGCCGACGTGGCCATGAGAAGGGCCATTGCAGACCTCGCCGACGGGACCTATCGCGCAAGCATCGACGCCGACGGATTCGACGATGAAGAGACCCACATCGAGTGCGCCATTTCGATACGCGGAGAAACTCTCGGCATCGATTACGCGGGGACGTCGAAACAGGTGCAGCGCGGCCTGAATTCGGTGATGAACTACACCTATGCCTATTCAGTATACCCGATCAAATGCGCTCTTGATCCGCTGACGCCCCGCAACGAGGGCTCGTATCGGTCGATATCGGTGCAGGCGCCGGAAGGCAGCATCCTGAATCCCCGCTACCCCGCGCCGTGCAACGCACGCCAGCTCACGGGCCACCTTCTCGCGGGCGCGATCTACAAGGCCCTGGCACAGGTCTGCCCTGACAAGATTCTCGCCGAATCCGGCAGCTCACCGACCCTGCGGTCGGTCTATAGCGGCCGCAACCGACATGGTGACGCCTTCTCGCAAGTCTTCTTTGCCAGCGGAGGAATGGGCGGCAGCGCCAGCCAGGACGGCCACAATTGCACGGCCTTTCCGACCAATACGGGAGCCGGCAGCGTCGAGGCCTTCGAAAGCGTCTCGCCCATGTTGATATGGCGCAAGGAACTGCGCGTGGATTCCGGCGGCATAGGCAAGTTTCGCGGCGGTCTCGGACAGGACGTAGAGATCGAATCGACGTCGTTGGAGCCCTTGCGGATGTCGTTGCTCTCCGATCGGCAAAAGTATGCGCCCGAAGGTCTGAATGGCGGAGGCCCAGGCGCCAAGGTCGAGATCTTCCTGGCCGACGGGACGCGGCCTCATCCGAAATCGCGCAGCACCCTGCGTCCCGGCGAACGAATAACCCTGCGCTTCAGCGGAGGCGGCGGCTACGGCGACGTCGCCGATCGCAAGGCGGATGCGGTCCGCGACGATGTCCTGAACGGCTACGTGTCGGCAGAAGCCGCTCGTCACTCATACAAGCTCGACGATTGAGAGCCCGAGATCGCTCATGTCAAAACCGAACCTCACTGCCGACAGAACCATTCGCCTCGGGATCGACGTCGGTGGAACCTTCACCGACTTCGTGCTCGTCGACAACGTCCGCAATCGGATCTTCACCGGCAAGAAGCTCACCACCCCGGACGATCCGAGTGCCGCGATGCTCGAGGGCATGGATCGCCTCCTGGCTGAAGCTTCCCTGACTGCGGTCGACATCGATGGCGTCGTGCACGGCACGACCCTGGTCACCAATACGGTCATCGAGCGCAAGGGCGCAAAGGTTGGGTTGATCACCACGAAGGGATTTCGCGATGTCGCCGAGATGGGCCGTGAGATCCGCTACGATCTCTACGACCTGTTCCTCGAGAAGCCCGCGCCCCTTGTCCCCCGCTATCTGCGGAGGGAGGTCGAAGAGCGTATCGATGCGGAAGGCCGGGTTCTCCGTCCCTTCGACGCTCAGGGCTTTCGAAGCGAAGTTCGCTATCTCATCCAGCAGGGCGTCGAAGCGGTCGCGATCTGCTTCATTCATGCCTACCGCAACCCGATCCATGAGCGCGAAGCCCTGAACATCGCAAGAGCGGAGTTTCCGCATCTGCACGTCACCCTGTCGTCGGAAGTCGCGCCTGAAATTCGAGAGTACGAGCGCGGCAACACAGCCGCCGCCAATGCCTATGTGCAGCCGTTGATGAATGCCTACCTGGCGCGACTGGGCGACGGCCTCGCATCGAAGGGGATGAAGGGCTCTCTCTCCGTGATGTTGTCCGGCGGAGGGATCACCACACTCGGCATGGCGCGGCGCTTCCCCGTCCACCTCATCGAGTCGGGTCCGGCCGCCGGGGCGACTGCTGCCTGCCTGTACGCCAAGCTCACGGGTGAAAGACACATCATCTCGTTCGACATGGGCGGAACGACCGCGAAGATGAGCCTCATCGAGAACGGCGTTCCGGAGTATGCCAACGAGTTCGAGGCCGGACGCGTTCGCCGATTCCGCAAGGGATCGGGCCTGATGTTGAAAGTGCCTGTCGTCGACCTCATCGAGATCGGCGCTGGCGGGGGCTCGATGGCCCGGATCGACGCGATGGGCCTGCTGAAGATCGGCCCAGAGAGCGCCGGCGCCGAACCGGGCCCGGTTTGCTACCAGCGGGGCGGCGTGACGCCAACCGTGACCGACGCGGACCTGGTGCTCGGATATCTGTCGCCCGAGTTCTTCCTGGGCGGAGAGATGATGCTTGATCGCAAGCGCGTCGAGCACGCCATCGAAGAGAAAATTGCGCGCCCGCTCGGGCTCAGCCTGGAAGAAGCGGCAGCCGGCATCCACGCGATCGTGAACGAGAACATGGCCGCGGCCACGCGCATGCATGTCGCGGAGAAAGGCAAGGACCCGCGGCGATACACCATGGTCGCCTTTGGCGGAGCCGGCCCGGTGCATGCCTACGGGCTGGCAAAACGACTGAAGCTCAAGCGTATCGTCTGTCCTCTCGGTGCCGGCGTCATGTCCGCTCTGGGCTTGCTGGCTGCGCCGGTCGCGACGGACCTCGTTCGCAGCTACGTGACCCGCCTCGATCGCGCGGATTGGACTCACGTTCGCCGCCTGTTCGACGAGATGGACCGCGAGGTCGGCAGCCTGTTCGCGGACTCCGGGGTGGCTGCCGATGGGATCCTGCTGCAGCGACGCGCCAACATGCGGCATGTCGGGCAAGGATTCGAAATCGACGTTCCGCTCCCGCCCGGCATGCTTGCCGCCGAGGTTCTGGAATCCGTGAGAGAATCCTTCTTCGACACCTACGAACGCCTCTTCGCGCGCCGCCTGCTCGACGTGCCCATCGAGGTCCTGAGCTGGCGCGTGCATGCCAGCGCCGCGTCGCCATCGATCGCTCTCGACTTCGAGGGACGCCGACTCGGCTCGGGCAGGCGTGTGAAAGGCGAGCGCCTCGTGCATTTCCAGGATGCCGGCTACGTGCCGTGCCCGATCTACAACCGCTACGCACTCGAAATCGGTGAGCGCTTTCGCGGACCGGCCGTCATCGAGGAGCGGGAATCGACGACGGTCGTCGGTCCGGACGCGACCATAGCCGTCGACGAGCACTTCAACCTCATCGTCGACATCGACCAGGCCGACGGCGAAGGCAGCGATGGCGATACGCAAGCCGGAGAAAGGCAAGGTTGAGATCATGAGTACGACCGTCGAAGTTCTGGCCGATGCCTTCAAGGAGGCCGGAACACCGTTCATCGTCGGGCACCCGGGCGGCGAATCCGTCGAGCTCATGGAAGCGGCGCGAGTGCGCGGCATGCGGTTCCTGCTGATGAAGCAGGAAACGGCCGGTGCAATGCTGGCGGCGACGTGGGGCGAAATCACCGGATCGCCCGGCGTCTGCCTGTCAACGCGAGGGCCAGGTGCGGCGAACATGGTCAACGGCGTCGCGCATGCCTTCATGGACAGAGCGCCCCTAATTGCGATCACCGACCAGTACTCACCGGCCACGTACGAGACCGGGCTACGCCAGCGGCTGGACCAGAAGGCGGTGTATGCGCCCCTGGTGAAGTGGAGCTCGACGATCTACGCAAAGACGGTGCATCAGCAGGTGCGTCGTGCCATGCGGGTTGCCACCGGGCAGCCGCCAGGTCCGGTCCACTTCGACATGCCTCAAAGCGAGACGACACAGAATGCCGAACCTCCGCAGGTGCAGGCATCGCTGCTGCCGCACCTGCAGATCGCCGGTCCCGACAAGGCGGACCTGAAGGAGGCGCTCGGCATGCTGCACCAGGCGCGGCGCCCGATCGTTCTGGCGGGGTTGGGCGTGTTGTGGTGCAAGGCCTCGGCGAGCCTCGTCGCCTTCGCCGAGCGCTTGGGCGCCCCGGTCCTCGTGACCTCCAAGTGCAAGGGCGTCATACCCGAGGATCATCCGTTGCGAGCAGGATGCATCATCGGCGGTCTCATCGAGCGCAAGTTGGTCGGCGAGGCCGACTTGATCGTGACGGTCGGCCTCGACGCTGTCGAGCTTCAGCCCAAGGCCTGGCCCTATGCCGCTCCCGTCATCTCCCTGGCCACGACGCCGAGCCTGGAAGCGCTCGTGCCGGCCGCGCTCGAAGTCGTAGGCAACCTCGACGTCCTGCTCGACCGCCTCGCCGGATGGGCTCCTGAGCGCCATAGCTGGGGGCAGAAGGCCGCGCAGGTCTATCGCGACGATGTCGTGGCCGCACTCGACACGCCGGCACGGGGACTGTCGCCTCAGCATGCGATCGAGATCGCACGGGAAGTGCTGCCGAGGGACACGATCGCGACGTGCGACGCGGGGGCCAGTCGCTTGCTGGTCGTGCAGAAGTGGCGGTCGTACGGTCCTCGCGAATTCCTGACGTCGAACGGCCTTGGCTCGATGGGCTACGCAATACCAGGCGCGCTTGCCGCTCGATTGGCCAATCCGAAGAGGCCGGTCGTCGCCTTCTCGGGGGACGGCGGATTTCTGATGGCCGTTGCCGAACTCCAGACGTCGGTGCGCGAAGAGCTGCCGATCATCGTGGTCGTGCTCGACGACCAGGAGATCGGACTGATCCGGATCAAGCAGGAAATCAAGGGCATCCCCCTGAACGGCGTCCGCCTCGGCGGTATCGATTGGGAGAAACTCGCCGCGGGCTTCGGCGCCAATGGGGTGACCGTGGACAGCGCTCAAGGATTGAGGAGCGCGCTCACGCACGCCCTCAAGTCTTCCGGCACGACCGTCATTGGCGTGCGCATCGACGGAAGCGGCTACGTCGACCAGTTCAATGCGCTCCGGGAACTCTGACCGCGAGATCACCACCCTGCCCCAATCCGAAACCGCAAGGAGAGCGAAATGATGCCCGGCTTCCTACGTTGCCTGGTCCTGTTGCTGGCCGTTACGGTCAGCCTGCCTGCGAAGGCCTATCCCGACCGCCCCATTTCCCTGGTCGTCGGCTGGGCTGCCGGTGGATCCACCGACGTCATCGCAAGGCTGATTGCGGTCAGGCTCTCCGACAAGCTGGGGCAGCAGGTCATCGTGGTGAACAAGCCCGGAGCGAGCGGCACGATCGGCGCGCAATTCGTCGCGAACGAGAAACCGGACGGGTACACGCTGTACTACGGCACCAACAGCACGTATGCGCTGGCGCCGTGGCTCTACGGCTCGTTGCCGTATGACTTCGACAAAGCCTTCGAGGAAGTGTCGTTCGTCGGCTCGATGCCGATGATCCTCGGCGTCAGGCTTCAGCTGCCGGCAAAGACGTTGCCGGAGCTGATCGACCAGGCCAGGGCAAAGCCACGCGGTCTGACATTTGGATCCTCGAGTGCGGGATCGACGAGTCACATCGCTGCCGAACTTCTCATGTGGCAGGCGGGAATCGAGCTCACCCACGTTCCGTACAGAGGCGGCGGGCCCGCTCTCGCGGCGTTGCTGAGTGGCGAGATCGACATTCTCTTCAACGACATCGCCACGCTCGAGCCCATGATGAAGTCACAACGGGTACGCGGGCTGGCATCGACCACGTCACGGCGCCTCGCCGAGATGCCGGACCTGCCGACCGTCGCCGAGGCGGGCCTGCAGGGCTTCGAGGTCGCGACGACCAATGCCGTGTTCGTCCCCCGCGGCACCCCGGCGGCCGTCATCTCGCGCCTGCACGACGCGCTGAAGGCCGTCCTGGCCGAACCGGCATTGGCCAAGGAGCTGGCGCTGCGCGGGATGATCGTTCAGCCCTCGACGCCTCAGGATCTTGCCAGCCACGTGCGGCAGGAACAGGCGAAGTGGCGCTCCCTGCTGCAAGCCCGCGGCATCACCTTGAACCCCTAGATGCAGGAGCAGCAACGGTCATGAAACCGAAGTTCGTGTGGATGGACGGCTCGATCATTCCGTGGGAGCAGGCGACAATCCACGTCTCGACTGAAGCGGTCTTGCGCGCGGCGAACGTATTCGAGGGAATGAGGGCCTATCCAAGCCACGACAACAGCGATCTGCGCATTTTCAGGAACGCCGATCACCTGAAGCGGCTACGGCAGTCCGCGAAGATAATGCGGATGTCGATCCGCTACACCGATGATGATCTCACGGCCGCGTTTGTCGACCTGATCAAGGCGAACGGGTTCACCGACAATGTCCACTTCCGACCGGTCGTATATTTCGGAGAAGGTGAATCGAACCAGTTCGATCCCAATGAGATCCATACCGGCGTCTTCGTGCTCGCCTTCAGCCGCCCGCAGGCGAATGCGGTCAGGCAAGGCGTGAATAGCTGCATCAGCAGCTGGCGACGCAGCCCGGACCTGTCGTCCCCGTCGCGCGTGAAGGCGGCCGGCAATTATCACAACTCTCGCCTCGCGCACGTCGAGGCCCGGGTGAACGGCTTTGGACCTCCGATCATGCTCAATGACCGGGGCAAGGTCTCGGAAGGCCCCGCTTCCTGCTTCATGATGGTCCGCGACGGCGTCGTGATCACCCCACCCGTTACCGCCGATATCCTCGAAGGCATCACGAGGGCGACCCTGATCGAACTCGCGCGCGCAGAGCTTGGCATGACGGTGGTGGAGCGCGAAATCGATCGCAGCGAGACTTACATTTGCGACGAAGCCTTCTTCTGCGGTAGCGGCGCGGAGATCGTTCCCATATTATCGATCGACAATTATTCAGTCGGCGGCGGGTCGGTGGGGCCCCTGACGCGCGAAATCCAGAGACTCTACTTCGACGTCGTCAGCGGCAAGATCACGAAATATCGAAGCTGGTTGACGTCGGTCTACGAGTATGCGGCCGTCGCCGCAAAGGACAAAGGCTCGTCAAGTGAAGGCAAAGACACGGAAAGGCAGCCCGGTTGACGACCGGGCCACGTTTCTCTCGCGCGGTGAACAGGCCTACCAAGATCTGCAGTCGGCGATCCAGTCGGGCGTGCTGAAGCCTGGCATGAGGCTGCGTGAGAACGAGCTCTCGGCTTGGCTGGGCGCCAGCAGGACACCAGTAAGGGAAGCCCTCAGTCGTCTTCAAACGGAAGGCCTCGTCATCCAGGAGCCGCGGCGGGGCCTTGTGATCGCAAAGCTCGACCACAACATGGTTACCGAGCTGTACTGCGTTCGCGAGGTCCTGGAGGGTACGGCCGCCGCCCTTGCGGCGAGGCATACGTCGCCCGAGGAAGTCGCCACGCTCCGCGAAATCATCGACCGCGACAAGGAGCATTCGGGCGATGCCGCCAAGCTTGCGAACAACAACCGTCTCTTCCACGAGACACTCTATCGATACGCGCGGAATCGCTACGTCCTGAAGACGCTGAACCTGCTGCGCGAGTCGATGGCGCTTCTCGGCCCGACGACGTTCTCGCTGCCGAATCGGTCCGAGACGGCGTTGGCCGAGCACGACGCCATCGTCAGCGCCATCGAGCGACACGATCCGTCGGCGGCCGAAGAGGCAGCCCGCGCGCACATCAGGGCAGCCTTCCGGGCCCGCCTGAAGTTGCTGGTCACTCTCGACGCGGAGACCCTGGACAAGGAGAATAGGCAGAGTCACCCCGCGACCACTCGTAGTATGGAGAATGGATAAAATGATTGCTGCCGCTGTCGATGTCTTGGTTGTGGGCGCAGGCAACGCTGCGGCTTGTGCCGCCCTGGCGGCGCGCGAGACGGGCGCTTCGGTGGCGATGCTGGAGGCCGCTCCGGAAGAGGAGCGCGGCGGCAACAGCACCTATACCGCGGGCGCCATGCGGGTGGTGTTCCACGGCGTCG
>JAEZIF010000259.1 GCA_023416135.1 Pseudomonadota bacterium | reverse complement strand
GGACCGCGCCGACGATCATGCTGAACCCGGCCACAACGGCGCCGCCGACGAGCAGCACGATGGCCAGCCCGATGGGCAACCCGATGGGCAACCCGATGGGCAACCCGATGGGCAGCACGACCGGTCTTTTGAGGAGCCGACGGGCGATGTTCCCGTCGAAGGCGAGGGCGGCGAGGAACGGGCCGACGACCGCGAAGATGCCGATCGGGGCGATGGCGATCGCCGCCGCCGGCGTGGCCGGCGCGGCGGCCGCCGCCGCCGGCGTGAGAACGGCGAAGGTGACTTCGCCGATCATGTCGAAGCACCGGCCGCCTCCCAGCCGCTGCCAATCGACGGCAACCCTGTCGAGCACATGCCGGAAGGCCACATGCCGGTCGAGCACGCGCCCTACGACGACGCGCCTCCCATCGCTCCGGTCGCCCCGCCGGTGAACGTGGAGGCGGCCGCGCCGCCGCAGCCGCTGGAACCGCCGGCAGCGCCGGTCGTCGTGGCTTCGGCGCCGCAGCCCGAGCCGCCACCTCCTCCGCCCCCGCCGCCTGTGCCCGTCATCGACGCGCCGCCGGAGAAGCCCAAACGCGGGTGGTGGCGTCGATAACAACAATCTCTGCCGGCCGCCGGCCGGGTGGTCCGGAAGTCATGATGAACCGTCGTCACCTTCTGCTCGGTGCCGCAGCGCTTCCCTTCGCCGGCGCCGCGCGTGCCAACAACTTTCCCAACGGCCCGTTCCGAATCATCGTGCCGTTCGGCGCCGGATCGGCGACCGACCAGGGCGCACGCAACATCGCCGAGGGCCTGAACCGCACCTTCGGCGTGCCGGCCGTCGTCGAGAACAAGCCGGGCGCCAATGGCGCCATCGCCGCCGAGGTCGCCGCCAAGACCAAGCCTGACGGCCAGACGATCTTCGTCTGCTCGAACACGGCGGCGGCGTCCAACGTCGCCATGATGAAGGCGCTGCCCTACGATCCGCTCAAGGACTTCGAGCCGATGACGCTGATCGGCCGCGCTCCGGTCTTCCTGATCGTCAATCCCAAGGTCGAGGCGACGACGGCGCAGGAGTTCGTCGCGCTGTGCAAGAAGCAGCCGGGAAAGATCAACTTCGGCTCGGGCAGCGCTTCGACCCGCATCTCGGGCGAACTCTTGAAGGCCAGGGCCCAGATCGACATGGTGCACGTGCCCTACAAGAGCACACCCGCGGCATTGCAGGACACGATGGCGGGACACGTGCAGATGTGCTTCGCTGATCCCGTGACCTCGCTGCCGCAGGTCAAGGCGGGTACGGTGCGCTGCCTCGGCGTCGGTGCCCGCGGCCGCTACAAGCTCACGCCTGAGATCCCGACCCTGATCGAGCAAGGCATCCCCGATTTCGAGCTGATGACCTGGACCGGCGTGATGCTGCCGGCGGGCGTACCGGCGGCCGTCAAGACGCCGCTGCGCGAGGCCATCGTGAAGATCATCAGCGAACCCGCCTACGTCGAGCGCCAGGCCCAGGGCGGCTCGGAGATCACGCCGACAACGCCCGAGGAAATGCGGCGCATCCAGGTGGCGGAGATCGAACTCTACCGCGACATGATGAAGATCGCCGGCATCGAGCCGGAGTGATCTCGTTTCAAGTGATCCCGTCTCACACGGCTAGCCGGCGACCCGCAGATTGTTCTGCACGTGCTTCACGCCGCCGGCATGCTCGGCCACGTCCTCGGCCCAGCGCTTGGCATCGCGGTTCTCGACCGTGCCCGACAGCGTCACCTCGTCGTCCTTGACGGTGACCTCGATGCCCGACGCATCGAGCCAGGGATCGTCCATCAAATCGTCGCAGACGACCTCGCGCAGCCGCTCGTCGGAGCGCACATAACCCTTCGGTCCGACACCGCGATAGCGTCCTTCGCCGTACCACGCCGAAGGCTCGCTCCAGGCATGCTCCTCGTGGGCTTGCTGACGGGTGATGCGACGGTCGCGCTCGCCGGTGGCGTATTCGCCGAGCATCGGCCGTTGGGCATAGGGCCGCTCCCGGTCGCCGGCCCGCTGGAAGCGGCGCGACCGGTAGGCGTGGTCGGGATCGTAATAGTCGTGGCGAGCCATTGGTCGCTCCTCCGAGGGGTTCCTCGAAGGAACGAACGGGCGCTGCGGCGCTTGCGGTTTCGCCGTCCGGCGAGACCCTACAGGTACTTCGCTGGACGGATCATCGCGCGCCACATGTGGGCGACCGGACTGTTGTCGAAGCCCAGCCCCTGTTCGGGTTGACGGAAGTTGCGGCCGATGATGTCGGTGAACTCTTCCAGCTCGACGTGCACGTTGGGATCGAACGAGTAGATGTCGTGCACGGTGATCATGCGGCCCGACATGTACCACTTGTGCTTCCGCATGCGCTGGTAGTCTTCCTCGATGTACGGATCGACGCGATAGTCGGCGCCGAACAGCGTGACATACGACTGCGGATATTCGTAGCCGACCGATTCGTCGGCATAGAAACGCAGCACCTGGTGGGCGCGGATCGCCCAGGTGACTTCCTCGTCGACGTAGGGTTCCACCAGTTGGGCGCCCCAGTAGCCGTGATCGCCCCGAATGAATCCGGTGCCGGCGATGTCGTGCAGCAGACAGGCCAGCACCATCTTCTCGGGCAGGCCGCCCTTCACCGCATGTCGCGCGCTCTGCAGCAGATGCATCGACGGGCCGAAGCGGTACTTGAAGAAGTCGATCAGCGTCGGCTTCTCCGGCATCTTCGGCAGGCGCGGATCGTCGCCCATCAGGACGCGCAGCCTGGGATTGGCCTTGATCATGGCGCCGGCGTTAGGTGGCGGGCTCAGGTCGCCTTCGGCCATCATGTGCAGGCGCGATTTGACGACGATGTAGTCGAGCTCGGCAGCCATCTCGGCTTCCAGGGCGTCTGCGCGTTGCGACAGGGTCATTGTTGCATCCACGGCACGTCTCCTCCGATGTTTTGACAAGCCTATCACGTGCTACGGTGCCCGTCCCGACGCCCAGGCCGTGGAAGATCGCATGCCCGCATCGTACGAAACGCACCGCCGCCAGCTTGAACTGATCCTCGGCGCCTGGGGCATGGCGGCCCCCGCCGCAGCCAGCACCGCCGAAATCATGAGCTGGGCTGACCTGCACGGCATCGACACGCACGGCATCTCCATGGTGCCGGTCTATGACGAGCGCCGGCGCGGCGGAAAGATCGACATGAAGGCAGAACCGGTCGTTTCACGGGAAACGCCGGTCTCCGCGCTGGTCGATGGCCAGGGCGGCCTGGGCCACGCCAACGCCCGGCGCGCCATGGATCTCGCGATCGCGAAAGCCAAGACGTCGGGCATCGGCGTCGCCGTGGTGCGCAACTCGGCGCATTTCGGCGCCTGCGGTTTCTATGCGCTGATGGCGGTCGAGGCCGGGCTGATCGGCATGGTCGCCACCTCGGCGAGCGGCATCCAGGTCGCACCGACCTTCGGCGCCCAGGCGCGACTCGGTACCGACCCGATCGCCTTCGGTGCGCCGGGCCGGCCGGGTGAGCCGTTCCTGCTCGACATGGCCACCACCACCGTGGCCGCGGGCAAGATCCGCAACAAGGCCAACGAGAATCTGCCGACGCCGCTCGGCTGGCTGGTCACCGCCGAAGGCAAGCCCAGCACCGATCCGCGCGAGGTGAGCAAAGGCGGCTTCATGACGCCGCTCGGCGGCACGCCGGAGGGCAGCAGCCACAAGGGCTACGGCCTGTCGTCGATGGTGAACATCCTGTCGTCGGCGCTGAGCGGCGCCACCATGATCACCGACCCCATGCACACCAAGAAACCGGGCACGCAGGACATCGGCCACTTCATGCTGGCGTTCGATCCCGGCATCTTTCGCGATCCCAAGGAATTCCGCGACGACGTCGCCACCTTCTGCGACACGCTGCGCGCCACCAAGCCCGTCGATGCCGATCGTCCCGTGATGGTGGCGGGTGAGCCGGAACGACACATCGCCGCGCAGCGCCTCAAGACCGGCATTCCCGTCGGCCCCGGCCTGCTCGCCAAGGTGCGCGACGTGGCGCTGGCCTCGGGCGCGCCGTGGATCATGACGAACTGAGACCTACAGTTCGACAGCCTGCGGCTCGCGCACCTTGCGCGGCACCGTTCGCATCAGCGAAAGGGCGCCGGCGAGAACGCCGAGGACCCCGAGCATCACGATCACCAAGCGGCTGGCGAAGACGAGCGTCGCGGCCGAGGCATCCACCGTGATGCCGTTCGATCCGGGCGCCACGGCGATGCCGAGCGCCAGCACGGTCGAGGCCCCGGCGATGCCGGTGCTGATGCCGAGGTAGCGCACGACGTTCAAGAGGCTGCCGGCCTCGCCGGTCAGCTCCTCGGGCGCCGTCGCCATGATGGCGCTGCTGTTGGGCGAGATGAAAAGCCCCTGCCCCACCCCGAAGATCGCCAGCGCCAGCATGACCAGCGGCATGTTCGCCGCCTTGCCGTCGAGGAAGACGTAGAGCACGGCGAGGCCTGCGACACAGATCGCCATGCCCGACGCCGTCACCACGCGCCCGCCGAAGCGGTCGTAGAGGATGCCGCCGACCGGGGCCAGCAAGCCCAGCATCACCGGCACGATCGAGAGTCGGAGGCCCGCGACGAGCTCGGAGTCCTGGTAGATGCGGACCAGCGCGAAGGGAATGAGGAAGAACACGCCGAACAGCGTGGCGTAGGACAGGAAGTTCGCGAGATTGCCGGTCAGGAACGCGCGCTGGCGCAACAGCGCGAAATCGATCAGCGGCGTGATCGCATGCCGCTCGGCCCGGACGAACAGCGCCAGAAGGACGATCGCGGCCACGGCACAGGAGATGAAGGCGGGCGACGTCACTCCCCAGGCATGGCCTTCGTTCAGCAGCGCGACGACGGCCGTGAGCGCGGGCGCGATCAGGAGCGCGCCATGCCAGTCGAAGCGGCCTCCGCTTTGCAGATGCGGGGTCTGCGGCAGCACGAACCAGCCGAGGACGAGGCCCACCAGGCCGAACGGCACGGTGATCCAGAACGCCCAGTGCCAACCCAAGGTATCGACCACCAGGCCACCCACCGCCGGCCCCACACCGAGCCCGATCGCCTGCGCCGCCGACTGCAGGCCGAGCGCGCGGCCACGATGCTCGGCACCGGCGGCCAGGACGACGATG
>JAEZIF010000218.1 GCA_023416135.1 Pseudomonadota bacterium | reverse complement strand
GATGTTCTTGCCGCCCGCGGTGATGATGATGTCCTTCATGCGGTCGGTGATCTTGAGGTAGCCTTCGTTGTCGAGGTAGCCGACGTCGCCGGTGTGCAGCCAGCCGTCGCGCAGCGTCTCGGCCGTCATCTCCGGCTGGTTCAGGTAGCCCATGAAGATGTGCGGCCCCTTGAGCAGAATCTCGCCCTCGGGCGAGATTCTCGATTCGGTGCGCGGCGCGGTGATGCCGACGGTGCCGAGCTTGATGCGGTTGGGCATGCCGGTGGCGAGTCCGCAATTCTCGGTCTGGCCGTAGACCTCGCGCATGTCGACGCCGAGCGCGCGATACCACTTGATGAGGTCGGGGGCGATCGGCGCGGCGCCGGTGCCGGCGAACTTCACGCGGTGCAGGCCGATGGCACGCTTGATGTTGTCGAGGACGACCCAGTCGGCGATCCTGTAGCCCAGCAGCAGGAAGGGGCCGGGCTTGCGGCCGTCGAGCTCCGCTTCGGCCTTCTTCAGTCCGAGCCCGATCGCCCACTTGTAGGCGGTGCGTCCGATCCAGGTCGCCTCCTTCATGCGGATGGCGATGCCGGAATAGAAGCGCTCCCAGATGCGCGGCACGGCGAAGAAGGTGGTCGGCGCCACTTCGCGGATATTGTCCGGCACCGTCTCGACGCTCTCGGCGAAGTTGGCGATGGCGCCGGACCTCAGCGGCAGGAAGGCGGTGAAGGTGCGCTCGGCGACGTGGCAGAGCGGCAGGAAGGCGAGTTGCTCGCCGTTCGGCTCGATCGGGATGAAGGCGTCGGCGTTGCTGAGCTGGAAGATGACGTTGCGGTGCGACAGCATCGCGCCCTTGGCCGGCCCGGTCGTGCCCGAAGTGTAGACCAGCAGCGCGAGTTCATCGGCCTTCGAGCCGGCGACCAGCTTCTCCCACAGGTCGGGATTGGCCTTGTCGTAGTCGCGCCCGATCGCCAGCAGTTCGTCGAACGACATGACCATCGGGTCCTGGAAGTCGGTCAGGCCCTCCATGTCGAAGATGAAGATCTTGGCCAGGTCCGAGCAGCGCTCGCGAACCTCGAGCGCCTTGTCGAGCTGCTCCTCGTTCTCGACGAACAGGAAGCGGGTACGGCTGTCGTTCAGGATGTATTCGACCTGCTTGGCCGAATCGGTGGGGTAGATGCCGTTGCTGACGCCGCCCACGGCCATCGTGCCCATGTCGACGTAGAGCCACTCCGGCACGGTCTCGGCCAGCACCGACACGACCTGGCCGTGGCTCAGCCCGAACTTCGCCAGGCCCATGCCGGCGGCCCGAGCGCGCTCGCCGTACTGGCGCCACGACGTTGCCCGCCAGATGCCGAGATCCTTCTCGCGGAAGGCGGTGCCGTCGCCGCGCTTCTTCACCTGATGCCAGAACAGCTTGGGAATCGTGTCGCAGCCCTCGACCTCGATCCGCTCGTTCGACCCAGCCGCCATCGCGCTCTCCGTCATCACTCGGCTTTCATCGCCACGTCTTGCGCTTCTTCCAGCGTCGCTTGCCGCGCGCGCCCTGTTCCTTGATGCCGAGATAGAATTCCTTGATGTCTTCTTTCTGCAGCAGCCGCTGGCAGGTGTCGGCCATGACGATGCGGCCGACCTCGAGCACGTAGCCGAAATCGGCAGTCTGCAGCGCCATGTTGGCGTTCTGCTCGACCAGCAGGATGGTGACGCCTCGTTCGCGGTTGATGCGCACGATGATCTCGAAGATGTCCTTCACGAGCTTCGGCGACAGGCCGAGCGACGGCTCGTCGAGCAGCATCAGGTGCGGCCGGGCCATCAGCGCGCGGCTGATCGCCAGCATCTGCTGCTCGCCGCCCGACAGGGACCCGGCGCGCTGCTCGGCTCGCTCGCGCAGGACGGGGAAGTAGCCGAACACCGTCTCGAGGTCCTGGGCGACGCCGTCGGGATCCTTGCGCGTGTACGCGCCCATCCGCAGGTTCTCGCGCACGCTCAGGAACGGGAAGACCTCGCGGCCTTCCGGCACGTGGCTCATGCCGAGCCGCACGACCTTGTCGGGGTCCATGCCGCGGACCTCGCGGCCCTCGAACAGAACGCTGCCCTTCTGCGGGTCCATCACACCGCTCACGGTCTTCAGCACCGTGGTCTTGCCCGCGCCGTTGGCGCCCAGGATGGTGACGATGCCGCCCTTGCGAACCTCGAAGGAGACGCCGCGGATGGCCATGATCGGCCCGTAGTAGGTCTCGACGTTTGCGACCTTGAGGACGGGTTGGGTGTCGGACATCGTGGTTAGCCGCCGAGATAAGCGCGAATGACTTCGGGGTGGGACTGCACTTCGCCGGGCGTGCCCATGGCGAGCGGCCGCCCGTAGTTCAGCGCCAGCACGCGGTCGGACACCGCCGAGACCAGGCTCATGTCGTGCTCGACCATCAGCACGGTGATGCCGAGCAGGTTGCGGATGTCCTGGATCCAGAACGCCATGTCCTCGGTTTCCTCGACGTTCAGCCCGGAAGAGGGCTCGTCGAGCAGCAGCAGCTTGGGATCGGTGCACAGGGCGCGGGCAAGCTCGGTCACCTTGCGCACACCATAGGGCAGGTTGACGATGAAGCTGTCGCGGTACTGCTGCAGGTCGAGAAAGTCGATCGCCTTCTCGACCGCTTCGCGATGCTCGATTTCCATCTGCCGCACCGACGGCAGGAACACGAGCTCCGAGAAGAAGTTCGACTTCTTGTGGGCATGCCGCGCCAGCAGGAGGTTCTGCAGCAGGGTCGCATGCTCGAACAGCTCGATGTTCTGGAAGGTGCGGGCGATGCCGAGCGCGGCGATGCGGTGCGGCGGCACGTTGGTGATGTCGGTGCCGTTGAACACCAGCTTGCCGCCCGTCGACTGATAGATGCGGCTGACCAGGTTGAAGATCGTGGTCTTGCCGGCGCCGTTGGGGCCGATGATGGTGAAGACCTCGCCCTTGTTGACGTCGAAGGTGACGCCGTCGACGGCCTTGATGCCGCCGAAGTTGATCGAGAGGTTGTCGACCGAGAAGAAGCTCATCGCAGCCGCTCCGACCGCATGTAGCTCTTCTGTCGCTTGAAGGTGGCGCCGCGGTACATCGGGAAGGTCGAGAAGAAGACGCGGATCTTGACCCAGCGGCCGTACATGCCGAGCGGCTCGAGCAGGATCACCAGGACCAGGATCAGGCCGAAGATGCCGGCTTCGACCCCGGGCTTCTTCAGGAAGCCGCCGACGCCCTCGCCGATGATGGCCAGTAGCTTGATGTTCATCGCCGCGGCGGCGTCGTTCATGCTGGCCGGGATCGAATCGCGCAGGATGGCGATCAAGGGCGGCAACAGGGCGACGAAGATCGCGCCGAACACCGCGCCGTGCAGCGAGCCCAGGCCGCCCACGATCACCAGCAGCAGGAACTGGATCGACAGCAGGATGGTGAAGATGTCGGGTGCGAGATAGGCGATCTTGTGGGCGAACAGGGCGCCTGCGAGTCCCATCAGCGCGGCCGAGTAGGCGAAGGCGATCGACTTGTAGATCGCCAGGTTGACCCCCATCGACTGGGCGGCGATCTCGCTGTCGCGAATGGCGATCCAGGCGCGGCCGGTCGGCGAGCGCAGCAGGTTGCGCGTCAGCCACAGCACCACGACCAGGAAGAACAGGCAGAGATAGTAGAACGGCCCTTCCTCCTGGAACGGCACGCCGAAGATGATGGGCTTGTCGACGGGCATGCCGGCGAAGCCGTGCGTCACCGACTCCCAGCGGCTGAACACCTCCTGGATGATCACCGAGAAGGCAAGCGTGGCGATGGCGAGGTAGATGCCGGTCATGCGCAGCGCCGGCAGGCCGACGATCAGGCCGCTCGCGGTGGTGATCAGCACGGCCAGGACGACGGATGGAATCCACGGGATGCCGTGCTTGAGGAAGTAGGCGTGGGCATAGGCGCCGATGCCGAGGAAGGCGGCATGGCCCAACGACACAAGGCCGGTGTAGCCGACCAGGACCATGAGCGAGACGCCGCAGATCGCGTAGATGAAGACCCAGGTCGCCTCGCCGACATAGTAGTCGGACATCAGCGCGGGCAGGATCAGTACGGCGACGGCGAGGAGGCCGTACCAGGCGGCATCGACCTTGTCCCTGAACAGGCTGATGTCCTGATTGTAGGACGTCTTGAACTGGAAGCGCATCGACCGCCCTACACTTTCTTGCGGGTCAGCGTGCCGAACAGGCCCTGCGGGCGGACCGCCAGCATGACCAGGAGCACGATGTAGGGTGCCGTGTCCTTGAAGCCCTCCGGCAGGGTGGCGCCGGCGTAGAGCTCGATCAGCCCGATGATGATGCCGCCGACCAGGGCGCCCGGGATCGAGCCGAAGCCCCCCAGCACGGCGGCGGCGAAGGCCTTCAGCGCCACCGCCAGGCCCATGTTGATGTCGATCAGGGTCACCGGCGCCAGCAGGATGCCGGCCGCCGCCGCCACGCCGGCCGAGATCGCCCAGATCAGCGAGAAGATCAGCTTGACCGGAATGCCCATGTAGTAGGCGGCAAGCTGGTTCTGCGAGGTCGCCTGCATGGCCACGCCGATGCGGGTGTGATTGAAGAAGGCGTAGAGCGCGCCGCACAGGATCAGCGTGCCGACCACGATCGAGATGTACTGGTGGCTGAGCGTGAGGCCGCCGACCTGCCACACGCCGCCGAACGGCGTCGGCAAGGTGTATATCTCCGAGCCCCAGGTGACGCTGGCGAAGGTGCGGAACATGGCGCCGAGGCCGATGGTCAGCATGACGATCGCGAACTGCGGCTGGCCGATCACGTTGCGCAGGATGGTGGCGTCGAGCAGGGCGCCGAAGACGCCGATGGTGACCACCGAGATCAGGAAGGCGAGCCAGTAGTCCAGCCCCCACCAGACCACCGCCATGTAGGCGACGAAGGCGCCCAGCATGAGGAGGTCGCCCTGAGCGAAGTTGACCAGCTCGGTCGCCTTGTAGATGAGCACGAACCCCAGGGCGACCAGGCCGTAAATACAACCGACTGCCAGCCCATTGAGGGTAAGCTGTAAGAAAGTAACCAGGTTCCGTCCCCTGTTGTGAGCGGTCTATGCCGCTTCTCGTTCTGCAAATATGAACGGCTGTTTAGCGCTGTCAACGCGCGATACGATGATCCACCATGTGAAACGACGGGACCGAGGAGAGGCCGATGGCCGTTACCGATTCGCCAGGGCATTTGCCCGAAGGGGCGCCGCACAGCCCGTTCTATACAGAAGAACACGAAGCTTTCCGGCGCACCGTCCGGCGCTTCGTCGACCGCGAGATCATGCCCTTTGTCGACCAGTGGGATGAGGCCGAGGAGTTCCCGCGTGAGCTCTACCGTAAGGCCGCGGCCGCTGGCCTGCTTCAGCTCGGCTTTCCCGAGGCCTATGGCGGCGTACCGACCGATCCCTTCTTCGGCGTCGTCAAGGCCGAGGAGATGGCGCGCCACGGCAGCGGCGGCCTGAACGCCAGCCTGAACAGCCACACGATCGGCGCGCCGCCCCTCGCGGGGCGGGGCCCGGCATGGATGAAGCGCAAGGTGCTGCCCGAGGTGCTGGCCGGCGAGAAGATCAGCGCGCTCGCCATCACCGAGCCGTCGGGCGGCTCGGACGTCGCCAACCTCAAGACGACGGCGCGCCGCGAGGGTGACCACTACGTGGTCAACGGCTCCAAGATGTTCATCACCTCGGGCATGCGCGCCGACTACTACACCGTGGCGGTGCGCACCGGCGGTCCGGGCGCGGGCGGCGTGTCGCTGCTGCTGATCGAGCGCGACCGCGGGGGCTTCGGCCGCACCAAGCTCAAGAAGATGGGCTGGTGGGCGTCCGACACCGCTCAGCTCTTCTTCGACAATGTCCGCGTGCCGGTCGACAACCTGATCGGCCCGGAGAACAAGGGCTTCATCGGCATCATGCTGAACTTCAACCAGGAGCGGCTCGGCATGTCGGCCGGTGCCTGCGGCTACGCCAAGGTCTGCCTCGACGAGGCGATCGCCTATGCCCGCGAGCGCCAAACTTTCGGCAAGCCCCTGATCGCCAACCAGGTGGTGCGCCATCGGCTGGTCGACATGGCCATGCGCATCAACGCCGTGAAGTCGACGCTCGAACTGCTGGCCTGGCGCGTGTCCCGGGGCGAGAAGCCTGTGGCGGAAATATGCATGCTGAAGAACCTCGCGACCTCGACGATGGAGTTCTGCGCCAACGAGGCCATGCAGGTGTTCGGCGGCGCGGGCTACCTGCGCGGTGCCAAGGTCGAGCGCATCTATCGTGAGACAAAGGTGATGGCGATCGGCGGCGGCTCGGTCGAGATCATGAAGGACCTCGCCGCGCGCCAGATGGGATTGTAGAAGGGCCCATGACCAGTCCCCCGAGCGACCCCGACCAGCGCATTGCCTTCTTCCAGCAGTGGTTCTCCGACACGATCCCGCACAGCAAGGCGCTCGGCCTGAAGATCATCGCGGTGCGCCGTGGCTTCGGCTCGATGAAGCTCGACTGGCGCGAGGAGTTCGTCGGCAATCCCGAGACCGGCGTGCTGGCCGGCGGTCCGCTGACAGCGCTGATGGACAGCTGCTGCGGCATGTCGGTTGCGACCATGCTCAAGGAACCGGCGCCTTTCGCCACGCTCGACCTGCGCATCGACTATGTGCGGCCGGCAACCCCCGGCCAGGCAGTGATCGCCGAGGCCGAGTGCTATCGCATCACCCGCTCGGTCGCCTTCACGCGCGCCTTCGCCCATCACGGCGACGCCAAGGACCCGATCGCTGCGGCTGCAGGCACCTTCATGCTGGGCACCAAGGGGCAGGCCAACCGTCCGCACGTGTCCGAGCTGGAGAGCAAGCCATGAGCCCGTTGCTCGAACGTCTCGCCGAGGTCCGCAAGTCCGGCGACGTCGCCAAGCTCGCCGAAGCCATTCCCTATGCCCGCTGGATGCACATCGCCCCCGAGAACGGCACCGGCGAATTGCTAACGCGCATGCGCTACCACGACGACCTCATCGGCAACACGTTTCTGCCCGCGATTCACGGCGGCACCTTGGGCGCGATGCTGGAGATGGCGGCGATTTTTCACCTGCTGTGGGAGACCGAAACCGAGACCGTCCCGAAGATCGTCAACATCACCGTCGACTATCTGCGTTCGGCGCGGCCGGTCGACGTCATCGCCTCTGCCAAGGTAACCAAGCAGGGCCGCCGCATGGTCAACGTGTTCGCCGAAGCCTGGCAGGACGATCGCGCCAAGCCGGTCGCCACGGCGAACGCTCATTTCCTGATCAAATCGGACGACGCGCCGCCGTCGTTGTGAGATTCGCGATGGCCGTATGCCGGACGGTCAGCGTGGCAGGTTGTCGAGATCGACGCCGTAGCGCTCGGCGTTGCGCTCCATGTAGGCCTTGCGTGGTTCGACCGGCACGCCGCTCACGGCGGCCGCGACCATGTCGAGATAGGTATGCCAGCCCATGGCGTTCACCTTCTCGAACCGGTCGAGCACGGGCAGGTGGGCGAGGGCGAGCATCGTGCCGTCGCCCTGCGGCGTGAGCTCGAGGGTGAGATACGATTCGGGATAGGGCGAGCTCTCGTCACTCGAGCCGAACACGTTCCAGCTGTAGCTGAGTTTGCGCGGCGGCTGCCATTGCGTGACTGTTCCGCGAATGTGATTGCCCATCAGCCGCACGGCGCCGCCGACCCTGCCTTCCAGCATGCCGTCGCCGTACCAGCCCGGCAGGCGTGTGAAATCGGTCAGGACGGCCCAAACCTTGGCCGGCGTCGCCGCCAGCGGCCAATCGAAGCGCACCATATGCGCATGCGCGAAATGCGCGTCGTGGCTCATGTACTTTTCCCGCAGGTGCAGTAGACAACGCCGGTCATGGATTACGACTCCCTGAGGACCGACCGCGATGACGTGGTGCGGGACGGCTCCGATTTCGAGGCCTACCGGCGGCCGGGCACCCTGGTCGATTCAGACCACCCTACCATCATGGCGTATGCGAGGCAGGTCGCGGGCGAGGGCAGTGATCGCGAGAAGGCAATACGCCTGTACTACGGCGTGTGCGACGGCCTGCGCTACGATCCCTACAACACGCCGATGAAGGAAGAGGCCTATCGCGCCAGTACCACTCTTGCGTCGGGGCATGGATACTGCGTGAACAAGGCGGGGCTGATGGCGGCGGTGTGCCGCGCCGTAGGCATCCCGGCTCGCCTCGGTTACGCCGACGTGCGCAATCACATGACCACCCAGCGGCTCTCCGACCTGATGGGCTCCGACATCTTCTACTATCACGGCTATACCGAGGTCTGGCTCGACGGACGCTGGATCAAGGCCACGCCCGCCTTCAACAGGGAACTGACCGAGCGTTTCGGGCTGAAGCCGCTCGAATGGGACGCCGAGACGGATTCGATCTATCACCCGTTCGATCTCAGCGGCCGTCGCCACATGGAGTATCTCGCCTACCGCGGTGTCTTCGCCGACATCCCGTTCCACGAGATCCGCTCTGCCTTTCGTCACTACTATCCCCGCATGACGCGTGCCCAGGAGGAGATGCCTCTCGGTGGCGATTTCGGCGCCGAAGGTGCTGAAGAAGCCGCCAAGAAGTGAATCTCGCTCCGCGTTCCTTCGGCTACGTCGCCCTGCTGGTGGCGTTGGGCAGCTTCGGCCCGCTGACCATGAGCATCTACACGCCCGTGATGCCCTCGGTCGGCGCATCGTTCGGCGCCGGCGCCGACAGCGTGAAGCTCACGCTCACCACCTACATGCTGGGCTTCGCCGTCGGCCAGCTCTTCTACGGCCCGCTCAGCGACCGTTTCGGCCGTCGCCCCGTGCTCCTGGGCGGCCTGATCTTCTTCACCGCGGCGACCGTTGCCTGCTCGTTTGCGCCCTCGATCGGCGGCCTCATCGGCTTGCGCATCCTTCAAGGACTGGGCGCCGCCTCGGGCTCGGTGATCGGCCGCGCATTGACGCGCGATGCCTACACCTTCCAGGAGATGCCGCTGGTCATGAGCTGGATCTCGCTCGGCCAGAACATCGCGCCGTCGCTGGCGCCGAGCCTGGGCGGCTTCCTGGGCGAATGGGCGAGCTGGCGCGCTACCTTCTGGTTCGTCGGCGGCTTCGGCGCTCTGCTGCTCGCCGTCGTGCTGTTGGGGCTGAAGGAGACCAACAAGTACCGCAGCGACCGCCTCGACCTCGTCAGCCTGCTGCGCGGCTCGGGCGAGATGCTGCGCGAGCGCCAGTTCCTCGGCAACGTGCTGACGCTCGGCTTCGCCTTCGCCATCAACTTCGGCATGCTGGCAGGCATCCCCTTCATCCTGCAGGACCATCTCGGCTTCTCGCCGCAGGAGTTCGGCCTGATCGTGCTGCTGTCGGTCGGCGGCTTCACCGCGGGCACGATCGTGAACAACCGCCTGATCGGCCGCGTCGCGCCCATCGTCGTCATGCGGGCCTCGGGCTGGTTCCATGTCGCGGCTCTGTCGGTCATGGCGGTGCTGTCGCTGAGCGGAGTCGTCACCTGGTGGGCGATCATCGGTCCGCACGTGGTCATGAGCTTCGGCACGGGCATGATCGTGGCCAATGCCAATGCCGGCGCCGTCGGCATGTTTCCCAAGCTCGCCGGCACGGCATCGTCGCTGGCGGGTCTCGCCCAGATGGGCATGGGCGCGATGGGCACGGTTGCCGTTGCCGCGCTCACCGTCATCGGCAGTCGCTACGTCGCCATGCCCCTGGTGATCGGGCTGATGCCGTTCGCGCTGGCGACCGTCCTCAGCGCCCGGCTGCTGCGCCCGTCACGGGCGCACGCGGTCAAGCCCGACTGATGATCTCGACCGGCGCGATCAGGCCGCGCTGGACCATGCCCATCATGTTGGCGACCTTCTGCGGCGCCGTCGCGCCCATCACGATCTGCAGGCCGGGCGCGGGCGCCCCGCCGCCCGCCATGCGCTGGCGCATCTGGGAGAACGATTCGAGCGCGAAGTCGCGGCGGTTGCGCTCCTTCACGATGGTGAAGCCCGCTTCGGCAAGGTCGTTCCGGTAGGTCTCCGGCGCCGCGATGAAGTTCGTCTCCGGTCCCGCCGACCACGGCACTGGATAGGCAAAGTCGCCATCGCCCTCGAGCATCACGTCATAGATGGCGAACAGACCGGCGGGCTTCAGAACCCGGCGCACCTCGGCGAACGCGGCCTTCTTGTCAGCGATGTTCATGCCGACATGCAGCATGTATGCACCGTCGAAGGCGCGCTCACCGAATGGCAATGCCGACGCGCTCGCCACGCGGTAGGCGGTGGTATCGGCCAGCCCGACACGCCGCGACAGGCTGATGGCGACGTCCACGTACTCCGGCGTGAGATCGATTCCCTGGACCTGCCAGCCGCATTCCTCCGCGACGTGGCGCGACGGGCCGCCCAGCCCGCTGCCCACGTCGAGAACGCGCGCGCCGCGCGGCAGATCGAGTTGCGCTGCAAGGTCCCTGGTCGCCTGCCGGCCGCCGATATGGAACTCGTCGACGGGCGCCAGGTCGGCGGGCGTGAGCGTGCCGGGATCCTTGCCGGCTGCGGCCAGTGCACCGAGGATTGCCGTCTCCAGGGCGCCATGCGCGTAGTGCCGAACGATGTTCTGATCGAGTTCCATCGTGCCCTCCGGTTTCGCCGAGCAGATCCCGGAACCGGACCGACGGCAAGGTCGCGAGGGTGAGGCTTCCCGCCGCCATCGCACCTGATGTACATGCTGCTGCAGAAGTTCATGACGGAGAGAGACGATGGCCAACATGCTGAAGGATAAGGTCGTTCTGGTGACCGGCGCGGGCGGCGGCATCGGCCGCGAGATGGCGTTGCTGGCGGCCCGGGAAGGTGCGGCCGTCGTCGTCAACGACCTCGGTGGCGCGGTCGACGGCGAGGGCGGGGGGAACACGTCGCCGGCGCAGAAGGTCGTCGACGAGATCAAGGCGGCGGGCGGCAAGGCGGTGGCCAACGGCGACAGCGTCGCCGATCCCGCGGGCGCCGAGCGCATGGTCAAGGCCGCACTCGAGAATTTCGGCAAGATCGACGGCGTCATCAACAATGCCGGCATCCTGCGCGACCGCATCTTCCATCGCATGAGCCATGTCGACTGGAAGATGGTGATCGACGTGCACCTGAACGGCGCTTTCAACGTCAGCCGCGCCGCGGCCAACTACTTCAAGGAGCAGAAGTCCGGTGCCTTCGTGCACTTCACCTCGACGTCGGGCCTCGTCGGCAACTTCGGCCAGGCGAATTACTCGGCGGCCAAGATGGGCATCATCGGCCTGTCACGCTCGATCGCCCTCGACATGGCGGCGTTCAACGTCCGCTCGAACTGCATCTCGCCGTTCGCCTGGACGCGCATGATCGGCACCATCCCGGCCGACACCGACGCCCAGAAGGCGCGGCTGGAGCGCTCCAAGAGAATGACGCCGGCCAAGATCGCGCCCATGGCGGTGTTCCTGCTGAGCGATGCCGCCGACGGCATCAGCTCCCAGATCTTCGGCGTTCGCATGAACGAGATCATGCTGTTCAACGCCAACCGCCCGGTGCGCTCGGTGCACAATTCCGAGGGCTGGACCCTGGAAGCCATCGCCGAGCACGCCGTGCCGTCGATGAAGCCCTACTTCACCGACATGAAGCGCTCGCCCGAGTACTTTACCTGGGACCCCATCTGATTCGAACGTGATCGCACACCCGGCAGCAAAGGCGCTGCCGGGTCCCGCCGAGAGTCGCGAAAGGCAGCGTCGGGACCGCCCGGCGAGCAACGACGTGGCGGCTCTGTGCCCTCGGTCCGACGCTGCGCTGTGTTCGCAGGCGAACATCACGCTGCCGGTGTGATAAATATCACGGAAGCCGGCGAGGCATTGTTCGACGCTCGCACCCGAGCCCTTACGAGGGTAGGTGTGCGGTGCCCGAATTCAGCGAATCAAATCCAGGCGCCTCGACCGAGCCGGTTGGGAAGCAATCTCGGACTTGCCTCACGGTCGCGGGCTGTTACGCTCGTTCGTCGATTGTACCGAAAGTGTGGGTGCCCGTCGTCGATAAGCGACGCAAAGTTTCGGATCAGGTGTCGGTTGGTCCGTCGTTGACATCACCTCGGGTTGGGCGGCAACGGACCGATGAGAGTGGCATGGAGAACGCTTCCCTGGTGACGCGACGGCTCGCAGCCGTGGCATTCGCCGACGTGGTCAACTGGTCTAGCCACGTGGAGCGCAACGATCTCGAAGCGTTGCGAGCCTGGAAGTCGTTGCGCGCAGAACTGCTCGAACCGAAGTATCGCGCGTACCATGGCCGGCTGCAGCATACGACCGGCGACGGCATGCTCGTGGAATTCGCGAGCGCCGTCGATGCCGTGGCCTGGGCACTCGAGACGCAGCACGACGTATCGCAGCTCTGGATGGGCGACGGAGCGACGCAACTGTCGTTGCGGATCGCCATCAACGTCGAGGATGTCATCGTCGACGAGGACACGATCATCGGCGATGGCGTCAACGTCGCGGCGCGCATCTTGGAGTTCGCAAGGCCCGGCGAGGTCGTGGTCACCGGCTCGGTCCGCGATTACGTCTGGAACAAGATGACCGTCAGCTTCGGCGATCTCGGAGAGCGCGATCTCAAGAACATCAGCCGACCGATTCGCATCTTTCGAATCGATCCTCGTGAAGTCGACTCGCGGATTCCGGCGCCGCGACAGCCACATCTGTCGTGGAGCAAACGCCCCGCCATTGCCGTGCTGCCGTTCAGGGACCTAGCTGGCGACGTGGACCAGGCATATTTCAGCGAGGGGATCAGCGAGGACATCATCAGGAGCATCTCGCGCAGTCACGCGCTTTACGTGATCGCCTGGAACTCGACCCTGCGTTATCGCGACCGCAAACTGGACAGCCGGGCCATCGCTGCGGAACTCGGTGTTCGCTACATCCTCGACGGGACCGTCCGGCGTCAGCGCTCGCGCATGCGCATCACCACCGAGTTGATCGATGTGATCAATGGCCGGACGCTGTGGGCCGACAAGTTCGATGGCTCGGAGAGTGACATCTTCGATTTCCACGACCGTATCGACACGAGGGTCGCCGGCGAGATCGAACCCAAGGTCTATCAGGCGGAGTCGGCGCGAGCGCTCACCAAGCCGACCGAGAGCCTCGACGCCTACGATTGCGTGCTTCGGGCCTTGTCGCTGCTCTATTCACTGGATGCCAAGGAGTTCACCGAGGCCGGCGACCTCCTGAGGCAGGCCGTGGCGCTCGACCCGTCGTATGCGCAGGCGCACGCCTATCTGGCGTGGTGGGTGAACCTGAAGAGGGGCGAGGGCCTGTCGACCGATCTTGCCGGCGATGCTGCCCAGGCGATCGCCTTGGCGACGCGCGCCATTGAGCTCGACTCGGAAGATGCCTTCTGCCTGGCCGTCGCCGGGCACATCCAGGGATTTCTGAACAACAGCCTGGATGCGGCGGTCGACTTGTTCGATCGCGCTTTGCAGCTCAACGAAAATTCCGCATTCGCCTGGGGCATTGGCGGTTCGACCTACTGCTTCCTCGGCAGGCCGGACGAGGCATTCGAGCGATTGCGCAATGCTTGGCGGCTGAGCCCGTTCGATCCGTTGAACTTCTGGTTCTGCACCGTTGCCGGCCTGGCCGAGTTCGTGGCAGGACGGTACGACCAGGCGATCGGATGGCTGCGCAAGGCGCAGCGGCTCAATCCTCGCTTTTCTGCCTGCAATCGCACGCTCGCCGCTTCGCTGGCGCTTGCCGGAGACCTGGCAGGGGCCAGGGCGGCGGCCAAGCAAGTCCTTGCCGTTCAACCGGGCTTCCGCGTTTCCGTCTTCGCCTCCTGGTATCCGCTGCGGCGGCCAGGCGATCTCGAGCGATTCGCCGAGGGGCTGCGGCTCGCGGGCCTGCCTGAATGATGGAGACGTTTGAATGATGTGATCAAGCCACAGGCGTCACGAGGGGGGCAACAATGGCTAACGCATACTCAAGGGGAACGGGGACTGGCACGGGGACTGGCACTGGCACGGGGACA
>JAEZIF010000215.1 GCA_023416135.1 Pseudomonadota bacterium | reverse complement strand
GGCCAGCCGGCGGCGGTGCTCGTGGAGGGGGAGGCAGGCGATGATCAGGCTCCCGAAGCTCGGCATCCTCGTGCCGCTGCTCCTGGCGGGCGTGCTGAGCGGCGCCCAGGCCCAGGCCCAGCCCCCGGCGCAGCCCCAGGCCAAGCCGCCTGCCCAGGCACAGCCGCAGACCCCGGCGGACAAGCAAAAGCGCTTTGCCAAGGCGGAGGAGGCGGCCAATGCGCTGACCGAAGCAATCCGCAAGGACGACGATGCCGCCATCCAGTCGATACTCGGGGTTGGCTGGCACGATCTGATCCCCGGCAATCCGACCCACGACGACGACGTACGCCAGCGCTTCCTGGAGGCGTGGGATCAGAACCACAAGCTGGTGCCGGACGGCGACAACAAGATGCTGATCGAGGCGGGCACCACCGGCTGGACCAGCCCGATGCCGCTGGTGAAGGACGCGCAAGGCTGGCGCTACGATGTCGAGGCGGGCCGGAAGGAGATCGTCGCCCGCGAGATCGGCCGCAACGAGCTGACGGTCATACAGACCCTGCTGGCGATCGTCGACGCGCAGCGTGACTTCGTCTCTCTGGATCCGATGAAGTTCGGCGTGCCGACCTATGCTCGGCGGCTGCTCAGCTCGCCCGGCAAGAAGGACGGGCTCTATTGGGAAGCCAAGCCTGGCGAGCCGGAGAGCCCGTTGGGTGGGTTGGTCGCCAAGGCCCAGCCGGGCGATGCGGCCGGCGAGGGTTATCATGGCTACCGCTTCCGCATGCTCTATGGGCAGGGGCCTGACGCGCCGGGTGGAGCCTACAGCTACCTCGTCAACAATCGCATGATCGGCGGCTTCGCGGTGATCGCCTGGCCGGTCGACTACGACGAGACAGGCGTCATGACCTTCATCGTCAGCCAGAGCGGCGACGTCTACGAGAAGGATCTCGGGCCGGACACGCCGACGGCGGCGGCCAATATCACGTTGTTCAATCCCGACAAGACCTGGGAAAAGTCGGACATGACGCCACCGCCCTGAAGGCGGCTTGGCGTCTGTTGGCCAAGGAGACGGACATGCCGTTGCGGAGAAGCCTTGTCATTGGTGCGGTTTGCTCGCTGCCTGGATGGGGTCGCGCTCAAACGGCAGGTTTCGTCGGCAGTTGGCAGGGCGACGTGCCGGGGGTCAGCGCCGCCCGGCTGTTTATCACCGCCGTAAAGCCCAATGGCCAGCTCGAGGGCCGAATGGAGTTCGATCTTCAATCCTTCGTCGCGACCTTCGGCGACAAGGCCGATACCGGCGCCAGGACCAACCACGGCGTCGTCTCCGGGTCGACGCTGACCATCGAGTCGGCACTGGGCGGCCGCTACGAGCTCACGCTCAACGGCAACTCGCTGACCGGTTTCTACACGCGTGGCACGACCTACAAGGTTCCGGTCAATTTCACCAGGGCGTGATTCCGTGGGCCTTGCAATGGGCTTCGACTGCAGTGTCGATGGTGGGAAAGAAGGAGGCGTCGCCGAAGCGGTCGTAGAGGCCGAACCGCCTCAACTTGTCTTTTACCGGGTCCTTCAGCTCGGCGAAGGACAACTGGATGTCGGCTGCGCGCAGCCGCTCATCGAGCTCCGCGAGGGCATCGGCTGCCGTGACGTCGACGCTGGTCATCGGCTCGGCGGTCACCACGACCCGTTGCACCTTGGTCGGTGACGCAGCGACCGCAGCGAGCACTCGGTCCGCGAAGAATTCGGCATTGGCGAAGAACAACGGGGCATCCCAGCGGAACAGCACGAGCCCGGGCACCAGCTTCGCGTCGGGATATCGGGTGATGTCGTGATAACCCGGCACGCCTGCGGCGCGGCCGAGGATGGCCGAGTGCGGCCGCCAGCCGTCCCACAGGAATTCAATGACTGCGACCACGACGGCGAGCCCGATGCCCGGCACCGCTCCCAGGACGGCGACGCCAACCAGGCACAGGATGCTGAGCCAGAACTCCCAGCGCTGGATGCGCCAGATGCGCCTGAGATCGCCGACTTCGATCAGACCGATTGCCGAGGCGATCACGACGGCCGCGAGCGCCGGCGTCGGCAGATGCTTCAGGAGATCCGGCGCGCCGATCAGCAAGGCGGCGACGCCGAGCGCGCCGACCACGCCGGTGACCTGTGTCTTGGCGCCTGCGGCCTCCGCCACAGGTGTACGTGAAGAGCTGCTGCTGATGGGGAAGCCTTGGAAGAAGCCGGCGGCAAGGTTGGCCGCGCCGAGGCCCACCATCTCCTGGTTGGGATCGACCGTCCGGCCGAGCCGTGCTGCGTAGGCACGGGACAGAACGCTGGTATCGGCGAACGACACCAGGGCAACCGCCGCGCCGCCGACCAGCACCGGTCCGAGATCGGCAAGGCCGATCCACGGCAAGGTGGGGGCCGGAAGACCTTCCGGCAACGAGCCGAGGACGGCGACCCCCTTGCCTTCGAGATCGAGGAGGCCTGTGGCGACGGTTGCGCCGACGACGGCAATGAGCACGCCGGGCAGGCGCTTGCTGCCCTTGAGCAGAAGGATGACGGCAAGCGTCGCCGCTCCGACGGCGAATGCCGGCCAGTTGATGTCGCCGCCGGCGATTTTGGCGCCGATCTCCCACATGCTCCGCAATGGCCCTTCGGAGTCGATCGAGAAACCAAGGAACTTGGGCACCTGGCTGATCAGAACCGTCAGGGCAATGCCGTTCATGTAGCCGTAGCGGATCGGCTTGGACAAAAGCTCGGTGATGAAGCCGAGCTTGAGCACGCCGGCCATGATGCAGATCAGCCCCGACACGACGGCCATGGCGCCGGCCAATGCCACGGCGCGCATCGGGTCGCCGCCCGAATTGACCAGGACGACGGCGAGGATGATGGGCGCCAGCGACGAATCTGGTCCCAGCACCAGGATGCGGCTTGGTCCGAACGCCGCGTAGGCGAGCAGCGGGATGATGGTGGCATAGAGCCCGTAGACACCCGGAAGCCCGGAGGCGACGGCATAGGCAATGCCCACCGGCACCAGCATGGTGATGAGCACCAGGCCCGCCATGACGTCGTGGCCCAGCCAGCCGCGCTCGTAGTCGCGCAGGATGGCAAGTCCGGGCAGCCAGCGCATGACGTTCATGGATGTGGCACGCATTGACTGTTGTAGATTCACGAGCAGCTTGATCGCAACCGGATCGCACGGTCAAGGTGGCGCCGTGCGTGACCGCCGGGCGTTGACTTTCCAGTGGGCGTTACACGCGGTAGGTTCATGACCTGATCCCGGAGGCTGCGAAGGATGGTTCGCAGAGGCAAGAGCGCTGCTGCCACATTATTGCTGTTGGCGATGATCCATCCTGTCGTCGGACATGCCGGCCCGTACGAGGATGGCGATCTGGCTTTTCGCAAGAAAAACTACCAAGCGGCGCTGCGGCATTGGCAACCGGCGGCTTCCGCCGGTCATGCCGGCGCCCAGCTCGGCATTGCGACCCTGTACTACGGCGGGCTGGGCACGGTGGCCGACTACGGCGCGGCCTTCGAATGGTGCAGCAAGGCGGCGGATCAGGGCCTGCCGGGAGCCCAGTACATGCTCGCGGCGATGTATCGTGACGGCAAGGGCGTCAAACAGGACCAGGCCAAGGCGGCCACCCTGTTCCGCAAGGCCGCGAGCCACGACGTGCCGGGCGCGCTGTACAGCCTCGGCCTGATGTACTTCACCGGCCAGGGTGTCGCCGTCGACTACGACGAAGCCTATTACTGGCTCAGCCTCGCCGCCAGTGTGCCGGACAAGGAGCACGCCCAGTTGCGATCTACCGCGAGCTACCTGCGCGACCGGGCGGCAGAGAAGCTGAACGCCCAGCAGATCGCAACCGTGAAGTGGCGCATTGCCGAAAGGAAGATGGCCGCCGCCTATTAACGCGCCCGCGACCGGCCACCGACCAGCAGGATCAGCGGAATCGCCATCGCCGAGGCGAGCGTATAGAGGCCGAAGGCGTTGATGTAGCCCAGCATCGCGGCCTGCCGGCCGATCTCCTTCGAGAGCTTGGCCAGTCCCGTGACCGTCTCGGGATCCCATGCGCCCGTCACCCAAGGCAGCAGGAGCGAGCGATTGAAGGGGTTCACCATCTCGACCAGGCGGCTGTAGTTGGCGCTCGACGCCCGTACCACCTCGGTGACACAGATCGAGATGAAGAAGCTCGAGCCGATATTGCGCAACAGGTGATAGACCGCGGTGCCCTCGGCCAGATTGGCCGAGCTGGTGGTGGCGAAGGTCGCGAGGGTGAGGGGCACCCAGATGACGCCGATGGCGATGCCTTGGACCAGGCTGTTCAGCATCAGCGTGTGGGTGTCGGTGTTGAGGTCCATGCCCATCAGCCACAGGCCGGAGAGCGCCTGCAAGGCGAAGCCGCCGATCAGGCCGATGCGCGGGTCCATCTTGCCGACGAAGATCGCGATGAAGAAGCCGATGGTGGCGCCGACGCCGCGCGCGGCGATGATCTCGCCGATCAGCATGTCGGGGAAACCGGCATGCTGCTGCAGGAGCGGAGGCAGCAGGACCATGGGCGTGAAGTTGAGCATGCCGTAGATCGTCACCAGCACGAGGCCCAGCGAGTAGTTGCGGTCGCGCAGCAGGCCGAGATTGAGGAACGGGCGCTGCGCCGTGAGGCTGTGGGAGATGAAGACCCAGAAGGCGATGGCGGCGACGAAGGCCTCGACGATGATCTCACCCGAGTCGAACCAGTCGAGCCGCTGGCCGCGCGACAGCACGAGCTGCACGCAGGCGATGGCGACCGACAGCGACAGGAAGCCCGTCCAGTCAAGCGAGACGTGGCCTGTCGGACGGTCCTTGGGCAGGGTGAAGCGAAGCCCGATGAAGGAGATCATGCCTACCGGCACGATCATGTAGAAGGCCCAGCGCCAGCTGTAGAGCTCGGACAGGAGCCCGCCCACGGTCGGGCCGATCACCGGGCCGATGACCACGGCCATGCCGAAGATCGACGTGACGAAGCCTTGCTGCCGTTTGGGGAAGGCGTCGAGCAGGATGGTCTGCGACAATGGGATCACCGGCGCGCCGAGCGCGCCCTGGAGCACGCGCCACAGGATCAGCGTCTCCAGCGAGTTGGCCGCCCCGCACATGAAGGTCGTGAAGGTGAACAGGAAGACCGACCAGGTCATGGTCTCGCGCCGGCCGAAGCGGGTCGCGAGCCAGCCTGTCATCGGCGTCATGACGGCGGTCGCCAGGATGTTGAAGGTCATCGCCCAGGCGATCTCGTCCTGGGTGGCCGACATGGTGCCCTGCATCTGGGGCAGCAGCGTCGAGGCAATCAGCAGCGTGGTGGCGTAGAGCGTGGAGCCCAGCACCACCATAATCAGGATCATGACCCGGCGGCCGACAGAAAAGGCGTCGGCCGGACTGGGGGCCGGATTGGCGGCGGGGCTGGGGATAGCGGATTCAGCCGTTGTGCTATCGGCGCTTGAAGTCATAGCCAAGTCTATTGTAGCCTATGCAACAATTATGAGCCAAGCCGCCCCACGCAACACCGGGCCGGAAGACGACAGCTACATCGGCTACATGTTGTCCGATGTGGCGCGCCTGATCCGAATGATCTTCGACCGACGTGTGCGTGACATCGGTTTGACCCGTGCCCAGTGGCTGGTCCTGACCCGCGTCTATCGCCGTCCCGGCGTCAGCCAGACCGAGCTCGCGGAAATGCTCGAAATCGATCGCGCCAGCGCAGGCCGCATGATCGACCGCATGGAACGGAACGGCTGGGTCGAACGGCGGCCGGACCGCGGCGACCGGCGTATCAATCGGCTGCATTTGACGGACGAGGCGCGCAAGGTTCATGCCGCCATGTGGGCGATCGCCGAATCGACGGTCGACGATGCGCTGTCACAGCTCTCGGCGACCGAGCGCGAAAAGTACACCGAGCTTACGGCCAAAGTGAAAGGCCAACTGCAAAACCTTGCCGGAGCCGCGCCGTGAGGCGCGGGCAGGCCGGGCTGCGGCTCGTGCTGCTGATCGCCATTCCGCTGCTGGCGATCGTGGGCGGTGCGTTCTGGTGGCTGTCGGGCGGCCGCTTCGTCAGCACCGACAATGCCTATGTGAAGGCGCATATCGTGCAGATCGCGCCGGAGATTTCGGGGCAGGTGCGTCGCGTGCTGGTACGCGACCACCAGGAGGTCCGCGCCGGCGAGCCGCTGATGACCATCGAATCCCGGCCCTTCAAGCTGGCGCTCGACAGCGCCGAAGCCGAGCTCGATGCGGCACGCACCCAGGTCGAGACGCTGCGCGGCACCTGGCGCGAGGTCGTGGCGGAACTCGCCGACGCCGAGGCGCGCGCCGACTACTTCAAGCGCCAATGGCAGCGCCAGGAAGAGCTTGCGACCAAGGGCGTGACCTCGGCCTCCAAGCGCGAGGAATCCCAGAACGATGCGCGGGCCGCCGCCGACCGGGTCACCTCGGTGCGCGAGAAGCTGCAGCGCGTGCTGGTGGCGCTGAACGGCGACCCGAAGATGTCGGCCGACGAACATCACCTGGTGCGCGACAAGACCGCGGCCCGCGAGCGCGCCGCGCTCGATCTCTCGCGCACCACCATCCGCGCGCCCGTCGACGGCGTGGTGGTGAACATGCGCGTGCAGCAGGGCGAGCAGGTCAAGGCCGCGTCGCCCCTGTTCGTGCTGGTGGTGGTGAGCCGGCCGTGGGTCGAGGCCAATTTCAAGGAGACCGAGCTCACGCACGTGCGGGTCGGCCAGAAGGCCACGGTGGTGCTCGACACCTATCCAGACGTGACCTGGGAGGCTGTCGTCGAAAGTCTCAGCCCGGCAACCGGCGCGGAGTTCGCGGTCCTGCCGCCGCAGAACGCGTCGGGCAACTGGGTCAAGGTCGTGCAGCGGCTGCCGGTGAAGCTCAGGCTCGCGCCGCAGGCCGGCGAGCCGCCCTTGCGGGCCGGGATGACGGCGACGGTCAAGATCGATACCGGCCGCGAGCGCACGGTGGCGACGACGGTGGGCCACATGCTTGGCGGCCGCACCGCCGATGCGGCAACCGCGGCGGAGAAGTAGTCTCCGGCAGCGCAGGGCCGAGGCCCGCCCTCCGTCAGAGATTGACGGCGGCCGAAGTGGCCTTGCCCCAGTCGATGAAGTCCTTGAACGGCAGGAAGCTGCCGTCGTCGACGCCGATCTCGGCGGCGATCAGGGCATTCAGCTTGGCGTTCATGCGCGCGATCAGGTCGCGGTTGGTGTCGAAGTCGGTAGCGAGGTTCACGACCTCGTCGGGATCGGCCTGCAGGTCGTAGAGCTCGAGGTCGTTCTTGGCGCGCAGATCGTCCAGGGTCGTGGGCGTGTTGAAGCCGCGGAAAGGGAAATAGCGCGTGAAGCGGTAGCGCTCGTCCGTGATCGATCGGATCGCGACCCGCAGCGACCAGTCGATCGGGAACAGCTCGATCGCTCTCAGCTGGTCCACCTTGGCGATCTCCTTGTTGCGCAGCGTCTCGTACAGGAACTTGGTGAAGCCAGGGTCATGGACCATGAGCTGGCTGTAGCAGAACAGCACGCCGCCGCGTGTCCGGCTGAACTCGGGATTGACCGGCTGGCGCAGGAGCGCCGTCAGGTCCTTGCCCTTCATGCGCGTCATCACGTCGGCCACCGGCGCTGTCGCCTTGCCGGTCATGGCGACGATGGTGGGCACGAGGTCGATGTGCGACGTCGTCTCGCGGCAGCGCTGACCACCCGGGAAGGCGGGATGGACGACGATCATCGGCACGTGATTCTGCTGGCTGTAGGCCGTCGTGCCCTTGCCCGAGAGGCCGCCGTGCGAGCCCAGGAGCTCGCCATGGTCCGACGTGAAGATCACGATGGTGTTGTCGGTGAGGCCCAGGCGGTCGAGCTGGTCCAGGACCTGCACGATCTGCTGGTCGACGTCCCGGATGGCGTTGAAATAGTAGTTCTGCCGCTTGCGCACCCGCCATTCGTCGTTGGGGATCAGCCCCGTCAGATAGCCGTTGGCGTCGTGATAGATGCGGTGCGCGGCCACGCGGCCGGGCGCGTCGAGCGACTGCTGCCATGTGTTCTGCAGGGGCAGGTCGTTCCATTCCTGCCGGTAGAGCGAATCCCCGGGCGGGAAGGCGATGGCGAGCTTGGCGTCCTTGGCCTGCACCGGCTGCCCGGGCAGGTCGGTGTTGACCCACATCACGTCATGCGGATTGACGAAGTTCACCGCGAGGTACCAGGGCTGCTTGCGGTCGGCCATCGGCCGGCCGTTGGCCTTGAGCCACTGCATGGCCTGCGCCGCAGTGATGGCGTCGTACTGGTAGCCGCCCAGTGCGCCCTCGATGTAGTCGCCGGTGCCCGTGTAGTCGTAGAAGCCGTAGTCCTTGTCCATCGTGGACTCGAACAGCGCCTTGATGTCGTTGGCGTGATTTTCCATCGCCATGGCGCCGTTCAGGTGCCACTTGCCCTTGTAGGCGGTGTAGTAGCCGAGCTTGCGCAGGATCTTGCCGACGGTCGGCAGATTGGCATCCAGGCTCTTCATGTAGGGCACGCCGGCATTATCGAAGATGCCGTTATGGGGCTGGTGCAGGCCGGTGTAGATCACGGCGCGCGAAGCCGAGCACATGTCGGCGGCGATGTGGTGGTTCTGGAAGAAGGTCCCGGCGTTGCGCAGCCGTTCGCGGCCGGGCAGCGGCACGGGCCACGTGTAGCCCATGTACTGTTCCTGGTCGGTCAGGATGAACAGGATGTTGTAGCCGCCGTCGGTCGAGCCCGGAGCGTCGGTCGATGGGAACTTCGATTCGCTGCCGCCGGAGATGGCAGGTGCCTGGGCAACCGCGGTATCGGCGGCGAGCGCGGCGCCGGCGATCGCGGCGCCGGTCTTGAGAACGGTTCGACGGGTAGGAGTAGGCTTACGCATGAAAAAAGGTCCCTCGCGACGCTCGGGATGACAGCGGGTGTGTCGTCCGCACCGCCTGTCATCCCGAGGGACCTTTACGGCAACAGGCGAGCTAGCCGCAAGCCACCGAATAAATGTGCTGCACCTCGCCCGGCAGCGGCATCGCCTGCCAGGTCTTGCCGGCGTCCTGGGTGCCGAACACCTCGCCGTCGTAACGGGCGCCGATATAGACCTGCTTCGGATCGCTGGGATGCAGGCCGATCGACATGATGGTTCCGTGGACCTGGACCTTGTCGAAGCGCTGCCAGCTCTTGCCGCCGTCGGCGCTGCGGTAGAGCCCGCCGTCGTGGCTGGCGGCGGCGACGGAAAGCGCCGCATAGAGCGTGTTGGGCTCGGTCGGCGAGGCCTTGACGTCGCGGCCGTAGGTGGTGGGCGAGAAGCGGCCGACCTCCATGTCCTGCCAGCTCTTGCCGCCGTCGCGGGTTCGGAACAGGCCCATGCGCAGCGCCACGATCGGGCTGTCGGGATCGTCGGGGTTGATCGTCACGGCATGGCCGTCGAGCATGCCCTCGGCCGTCGTGTCGCTCACGATCTGGCTCTTGAGATGCGGCCGCTCGGCGAGCTGGATCAGGCCGGCGCTGCAATCCTCCCAGGTCTCGCCGCCGTCGGTCGAACGCATCACGCCGTTGATTTCGAGCGCGGCGTAGATCTCGTCCGGCTTCTTGGGGTTCTGGGCAAGGCGCATGACGCGCGAGGCGAACGGGCCCTTGCAGTGCTCGCCAACCTTGGGCGTGGCGAGCTTCTTCCAGTTCGCGCCGCTATCGTCGCTGCGATAGACGTCGATCGGCGAGGCGCCGGCGAAGATCCGCTTGGGATCGCGGCTGTCGACCATGAAGCACCAGACCTGCTTTCTGTCGTCGGGGAAGCCGGTGCGGCGGAAAGTGGCGCCGCGATCGGTGCTGCGCCACACGCCGTCGCTGGTTCCGGCGAACACCGTCTCGGGATCCCCGGGGTGAACGACGACGGTGTAGGCTTCGACGGCGCCCAGAACGTGCTGCCAGTCGCCGCCGTTGGCGGCGCGGCGGAAGACGCCGACTTTGCCCGTGTGGTCGGGCTTGCCGAAGTAGCCCGCGACGCCGACGTAGATCTGCGACTGGTCAGCCATGGCTGTCTCCTCGATTTACTTCTTGATCAGCGGGCATTCGCCCTGGTCGAGCGGCCGGAATGCCTCCTCGGCCGACATCTTCGAGACCTGCTTGTAGTAGTCGTAAGGGCCCTTCGACTCCGACGGCTTCTTGACCTCGAACAGGTACATGTCGTGCATCTTGCGGCCGTCGGCGCGGATATAGCTCTGGCCGAAGACCGGATCGTCCCACTTGATCTCCTTGAGCTTGGCCATGACGGCGTCGCTGTTGTCGGTGCCGGCTGCCTTCACCGCCTGCAGATACTGCAGCGCTCCCGAGTAGAAGCCCGCCTGCACGCTGGTCGGCATCTTGCCGTTGTTCTTGGCGGCGAAGCGCTTGGCAAAGTCCCGGGTCTTGTCGTTGAGATCCCAGTAGAAAGCCTCGGTGAGGTTCAGCCCCTGGGCGCGCTCGAGGCCGAGCGAATGGACGTCGGAGATGAACACCAGCAGGCCGGCGAGCTTCTGGCCGCCCTTGACGATGCCGAACTCCGATGCCTGCTTGATCGCGTTGATGGTGTCGCCGCCGGCATTGGCCAGCCCGATCACCTTGGCCTTGGAAGCCTGGGCCTGGAGCAGGAACGACGAGAAGTCGTTGGTGTTGATCGGATGGCGCACTTCGCCCAGCACCTTGCCGCCCGCCTTGGTCACGACGTTGGCGACGTCGCGCTGCAGGGCGTAGCCGAAGGCGTAATCGGCGGTGAGGAAGAACCAGCTGTCGCCGCCGGCCTTGACCACGGCCGAGCCGGTGCCGTTGGCCAGCGCGAAGGTGTCGTAGACCCAGTGCACGGTGTAGGCGTTGCAGAGCTTGCCGGTGATGTCGGACGAGGCGGGGTCAGGCGCGATGTAGATCTTCTTCTTGTCGGCGGCCACGCGCGAGGTCGCGATCGACGAGGACGATGCGCCGGCGCCCAGAATCATGTCGACCTTCTCGGTGTCGTACCAGCGGCCGGCAATGGTCGCTGCGACGTCGGCCTTGTTCTGCACGTCGGCCTGGATGAACTCGATTTTCTTGCCGCCGAGCGTGCCGCCGAAGTCCTCGATCGCCATCTGGGTGGCGATGACGGCGCCGGGACCGTTGATGTCGGCATAGAGGCTCGACATGTCGGTGAGCACGCCCAGCTTCACCGTATCGTCACTCAATTGCTGAGCCGAGGCCCCCCCGGCCATGGCCGCGACGGCCAGCACTGCACCACACAAGGCACGCTTCATCAGATGTCCCCTCCCAGGGCTTTGTTGTTGAGCAAAGCCTAAAGCACTTTCGCTCCGGCTGGAACAGCCGGAGCGAAAGTGCCCTCGCGCGGTTGCAACCGAGCCGAACCGCCTTGCGGCTCTGTTCGGTTGCAAACGCTCCGGCAAGGTGCTGGCTTGGGCAGCAAGCGCGAGGAGGGGAACAAGGCGGATGATCGAGAAAATACTGGATGTCCCGACCAGGGACGGGGCCATGGAAACATTCGTTTGCCATCCGGAGCGGGGCGGACCGTACCCGCCCGTCCTGTTCCTGATGGACGCGCCCGGGATCCGCGAAGAGCTCTACGACATGAGCCGCCGGCTGGCGTCGGTCGGCTACTACGTGTTGCTGCCCAACCTCTATTACCGGGCCGGCCGGGACACCAAGTACGGCCCCGACGTCCTGGAGAAGGGCAGCGCCGAGCAGGCACGGATGCGGGCGGTACGCACCAAGATGACGATCCCGCCGGTGATGGACGACGTCGCCGCCCTAATGGCCTTCGCCGACCAGCAGAAGGAATCGAAGAAGGGGCCGGTCGGGACCCACGGCTACTGCATGAGCGGGCCCTATTCGCTGGCGGCCGCCGCGCGCTTCCCTGAGCGCATCGCAGCGGCCGCGTCGTTCTACGGCACCTGGCTGGTGAGCGATGCCGTCGAGAGCCCGCATCTAACCCTCGGCAAGGCCAAGGGCGAACTCTACATCTCCTGCGCTGAGCACGACGATCTGGCGCCGCCCGACATGGTCAAGGAACTCAAGAAGCTGTTCGACGCCTCGGGCGCCAAGGGCGAGCTGGAGATACATCCTGGCGTCCACCACGGTTTCGCCTTTCCGCAACGCTGGTGCTACGACAAGCCCGCTGCCGAGCGGCACTGGGAGCGCCTGATTGCGCTCTATCGCCGGAACCTGGGCTAGGGGGACGTCATGGGCCTCAAGACCGCAGCCGAGTACGTCGAGAGCCTGCGCGACGGCCGCGTCACCTACTGGGACGGCGAGCGCATCGACGACATCACCACGCATCCGCGTTTTCGGGTGCCGATCGAGGTGGCTTCGCGCGATTACGACTATGCCGATGCCAAACACGGCGAGCTGCGCGCCTTCACGACGGAGGAGGGTGGCCGCGCCCATCGCATCTACCAGGTGCCGCGCGACGAGGCCGATCTGGGCAAGCGCGTCGAGCTGATGAACCACACTTCGATCGTCGGCCTGGTGAGCGGCGTCTACATGGCGCTGATGAGCGTCAAGGACGCCGTCGCCAAGGTTAACCCGCAGTACGCCGCCAACATCGAGGCGATGTACCGCCATGCCCGCGACAACGACCTGCGCGCGGCCGAGGTCATCACCGACGCCAAGGGCGACCGCAAGCGCAAGGCGCACGAGCAGGACGACCCCGACCTCTATCTGCGGATCGTCGAGCGGCGCAACGACGGCATCGTGGTGCGCGGCGCCAAGCTGCACATAACCGGCGCCTCGCTGTGCCACGAGCTGGTGGTCATGCCGACCAAGGGCATGAGGCAGGACGAGACGGACTATGCGGTGTCGTTCTCGATCCCGGTCAACACCAGGGGCGTCAAGATCATCAACCGCAGCTTCGCGCTGGCCGAGCTGAACGCCTTCGATTATCCGGCGAGCGCGCACCACAGCATCCCCGAGGGCTTCGTGGTGTTCGACGACGTGATCGTGCCCTGGGACCGCGTCTTCCTGGCGGGCGAAGTCCAGCTGGCGAGCCTGTTCGCCCAGTCGCTCGGCCTGTGGGAGCGCACGGGCGGCGTGGTCGATGCGGCGCGGGTCTCGCAACTCTATGTCGGTCTCGCCCAGCTCGTGCTCGAGCACCAGGGCAAGGAGCGCGATCCGGTGGCGCAGAACGCCGTCTCCGAGCTGATAAACTTCGCCGAAATGATGCGCATGAGCCTGGACTATGCCTGCCGGCACTACGAGCGCACGCCGTCCGGCATGATCCATCCCAATGTGCTGGCCATCAACGTCGCCAAGTTCCACTGGGCGTCGAACTACCATGCGATGGTGCGGCATCTCCACGATGTCAGCGGCGGGCTTGTGATCACCGTGCCGCTAGAGGCCGATCTCCGGAACGAGGAATCGGGCAAGTACCTGCGCAAGTACCTGAAGAGCGTGCCGGGGGCCGAGCCCGAGACGCGCATGCGCGTCTACAACCTGATCCGCGACCTGACCGCCGACGCCTATGGCGGCTGGCAGTTCGTCGTGGCCCTGCAGGCTGGCGGCGGGCTCAATGCCCAGCGAATCATGATGCACCGCACCTATCCGATGGCCGATGCGAAGGCCAAGGCGCTGGCGGCAGCGGGCGCGAAAGGTTGAGGCGAAGCGTGTAACGAAGCAGGAGGAGCAGTCGTCTTGGTCTTATGAGGAGGCCGCTCCATGACGGCAATCGTTGTCCGTGTTCTGTTCTTTCTCCTGGCCTGCATCGTGGTTCCCGGCGCTGCCAGTGCGCAACGTACCCTCGACGGTTCCCGTCGCGCGTGGGAGGAATGTCAGGCGAAGCAGAACGCCAGCCCCGCATTCCTGGCACTACGGCACAAAATCGGCTCGCGAGCCTCGCCCGACATCGCCTTCAGCATGGATAAGGCGACGCCAGAAGAAGTGCAAAACCTGCGGATCTTGCTTCGGGAATACATAATCCCTTGTGGCCGATTCGCGACGGAAGTGGCCCGGGCGCGCCTTCCCGCAATCGTCCCCTTTCTGAAGGTCTCCCAGGCCAAGGCAGACGCCAACTATGAGCGACTGATCGCGGGCGAAATAAACTGGGGGCAGTTCATTCGGGACGCCAGGGCCATCGACGCCGAGCTGGACGCCGAAATCAGCCGACACGACAGCGACGCCCAAAAATGAAGGCTACGGCGCCCGGTCCGGCTTGAACTTCTGCACGCGCTTTCCGTTGTCGACTTCGCCGGTGTAGATGTTGCCCTTGGAGTCGACGGCGATGCTGTGGACCCAGTGGAAGTTGCCGGCCTGGCGACCCGAGCGGCCGAAGCCGCCGACGACCTTGCCGTCGCTCCTCTGCAGGATGCGCAGGAGATTGTTCTCGCCGTCGATGTTGAACAGCCAGGTCTGGTTGGCGTCGGGCCAGAAGTTCAAGTCCCAGACCGCGCCGGCGCCCAAGGTCGGCTTGTCGTAGAACCATTCGGTCACGAAGGTGCCGTCCTTCTTGAACACCTGGATGCGGTTGTTGGTGCGGTCGCAGACATAGACCATGCCGTCCTTCGACGGCTTGGCGCAGTGCACCGGGTTGGCGAACTGCTGCGAGGGCGCCGCCGCCGGATCGTAGGCGGCCTGCTTGTCGTCGTTGGGCTTGTTGCCGTAGGCACCCCAGTGGCGCTTGTAGGCGCCGGTTTCCGAGTCGAATACGACGACGCGACGGTTGCCGTAGCCGTCGGCGACGAACACCTCCTTGGCGTCGGGATCGACCTGGATGTCGGCGGGACGGCCGAGCAGGGCGGTGTCGTTGCTGCCGCCGGTCGGCCCGGGCTTGCCGATGGTCAGCACGGGCTTGCCGTCCTTGGTGTACTTGAAGATCGCGCTGTCGTTGGCCGCGTTGCCCGCGATCCAGACGAAGCCCGCCTTGTCGACATGGATGCCGTGCTCGTTGGCCACCCACGGCGCGGTGTCGGGGAAGCCCCAGCCCTGGATGAAGGTGCCGTCGGCGTCGAACTCCATGACCGAGGGCGCCGGCACGCAGCACTTGTTGCGCGGCGGCTTCAGCGTCGCGCCTTTCTCGTCGTCGGTGAGCGAGCGCGGCCGCTGCAGGATCCAGACATGGTCGTCGGGCCCGACGGCCACACTCGCCACCTGGCCAAGCAGCCAGTTGTTCGGCAGCGGCTTGGGCCAGAACGGGTCGACCTGGAACTGCGGCGGGTCGGCGGCGAGGGAGGAGGATGAGAACGCGACAGCACTCACCAGGGCGCAGAGCGCCCGTACAACGCCACGTTTCATCGTCTCCTCCGTCGCTATGTTTCTACGCCACCGCCTTTGCCGGTTGACGCTTCTTCACCTGCCAGTCGTTCAGGATGTCGCGCGCATGGTTCTGCTTGGGATCCATGTCGCGTTCCTTGCCCGGCACCTTGGCCGTCAGCTCGATGACGTAGCCGTTGGGATCGCGGAAGTAGATCGAGCGGATGAACTTGTGGTCGCTCACGCCGCGCACCTCGCGCCCTTCCGACTTGCCCTTGGCGAACATCTGGTCGAGTGCGTCGGGCTCGACCTCGAGCGCAATGTGCAGATCGAAGTCGTGCTGCTCCTTGAACTCGAACGGCATGTCGGGCGCCTCGAAGAAGGCGAGGCAGGAGCCGTCGTCGAGCTGGAAGAACGAGTGCAGCACGCCGGTGCCGGTCTTGCGGCCGGTCTGGGTGGTCTCGATCTTGAACGCGTTGACCAGCGGCAGGCCGAGGAAGTCCTCGTAGAACCTCCGGGTCTCCTCCGAATCGCGACAGCGATAGGCGTTGTGGTGCAGACCCTTGATCATCGCAGTCTCCTAATCAGGTGATCGCCTGCCAAGGCTGTCCCTTGGTCGAGGCGCAGAAGCCGTTGAAGGTCTCGTAGACCTTGGCGTAGTTCGGCCCGGCCTTGAAGGTGTCGAGCCAGCGCTTGATGTTGGGATAGGCCGAGAAATCGCAATGGACAAGCTCGCCCGCCGTGGTGATGGCGGCGCCGAAGTAGTCCGCGACCGTAAGCTGGTTACCGCATAGGTACTTGTTCGATCCGATGAAATGGTCGTTCAGGATCTGCAGCCAGATCTTGGACTTCTCCTTGCCGTAGGCCACGACCGCTTCCTGCACCTTGGCGTCCTCGCGCTTCAGGTGCGGGAAGAGCTGCGGATAGATCAGCCCATAGCCCCAGTCGCGGTAGAAGTTGGAGTTGAACCAGTCCATCACCTCGTTGACGTGGGCGCGCTGCTTGAGGTCCTTCGGATAGGTCGGCGAATCGATCTTCTCGGCGAGGTAGCGCAGGATCGCCGCGCTCTCGGTCAGCCGGAAGTCGCCGTCCTCGAGCATCGGGATCAGGTGGTTGGGATTGATCTTGCTGTAGGCGGGCTCGTAGTGCGCGCCTTTCAGGATATCGACGACTTCCATATCGCACTTGATGTCGTTGTCGGCGATGAACTGCATCACCGGGCGGCTGGTCGTGGAAACCGGGTGCATATAGAGCTTCATCGTTGCCTCCGTGTCTAGCGGTCGAGCCAGACGTCCTCGAACCGCCAGTGATTATAGATCGTGTTGATGGCGAGGTTCAGTCCCTTGACCTCGGGGCGCCAGCAGGTAGCGCCCCAGTCGTGCTGTATCACGGGTCGGGCGCCGTCTTCCTGTAACTTTTTGTCGATCTCCCAGACGAGCTTGCGCCGTTCCGCGCCGTCCTGCATGCGCGACTGTTGCTCGAAAAGCTTCTCGAGCTCGGGGTTGCAGTAGTTGGTGTAGTAGCGCTCCGAGCCGCAGCTGAAGGTCTCGTACAGCACCACGTCTGGATCGTCGATGCCGACACCCTGGACGTTCATGCCCACGGTGTAGTCCTTGCGGACCATGCGATTGTACCACACCGCGGTGTCCAGCGGCTCCAGTTCACCCTGGATGAAGACGTGCTTCAGGTGGTCGATCAGGATCACGGCCTGGTCGCGATAGGTCGGGATGTTGCGCGTCGAGACCTTGATCTTGAGCGGCTTGTCGGCGCTGTGGCCCAGCTCGGCCATGATCTTGCGGCCCTCGGCGCGCGCTTTCTCATGATCGGTGCCGTAGCCCGCGACGGTGGCGAGGTACTCCGCCGGCATGCCCCAGCGGCCTTCCGGCGGCGGCAGCATGGTGCCGCCGATACGATTGGTCCCCTGACCGATGATGTGGGTGAAGGAATCGCGGTCGATCGCCAGCACCATCGCCTTGCGCACGCGGGCGTCGTCGAACGGTGGCTTGTCGCGGTTGACCAGCAGGTTGGCCTGGGTGTTGGTCGGCAGCATCTCGCAGATCGCCCACGGTGCCTGGGTCTTGAGGTCCTTCAGGGCGGGTGCGGCGATCTCTGCGGTGAAGGTCATGTCGGCCTTGCCGGCGGTGAAGGCCAGCGCCGACGTGGCGCGGTTGGGGATGATGGCGAACTCGATGGAGTCGAGGTAGGGCTTGCCCTTCTTCCAGTAGTCGGGGTTGCGCACCACCTTCATCGATTCGTTCTGCTTCAGCTCGACGAACTTGAACGGGCCGGTGCCGATCGGCTTGGTGCGCATCTGCGCCGCCGGGACGTGGCAGGGATAGACCGGCGAGAAGGCGCCGGCGAGCATGGTCAGGACCGAGGGCTGGGGCCGGCCAAGGTGGAAGGTGACCTCCTGGTCGCCATTTACCGTGACCTCCTTGAGGTTGAACCACCACGACTTGCGCGGATTCTTGCGCAGCTTGCTCTCGGGCGCGATCAGCATGTCCCAGGTGCACTTCACATCGGCGCTGGTGAACGGCTTGCCGTCGTGCCACTTCACGCCGTCGCGCAGCTTGAAGGTGAGCCTGGTGCCGTCGTCGCTCCATTTCCATTCAGTGGCGAGATCGGGAACGATCGCGTCCGGCGCGTTCTGCTTGGACTTGGGATCGAAGACGACGAGGTTGTTGTAGATCGACATGAAGGGCATGACAGTTGAGATCGTCGCCTCCTCGTGGATCGAGGCGCTGGGCGGGTTGTCGCGATGGGTCACTCGGAGGTTGCCGCCGGCCTTCTGGGCCCACGCCGGGGACAAGGCCGGCGCGCTGGCGGCAGCGACGACGACGGCCGACAATGCGGCGATCCAACCACGCATCACGTTTCCTCCGTTACTTGTTGCCCACACGCTACCACCCCCGGCTGGAGCAGCGTAGGGTTCCGCCGTTCGTCAGATCAGCTTGCGAAAGGGCACTTCATGATCATCGCCACGACTGAAAACATTGCCGGCCACCGGACCGTGACCACCCTCGGCCAGGTGTTCGGGGTGGTCGTGCGCAGCCGAGGCATCGGCGGCAACATCGTCGCCGGCCTGCGCTCGATCGTCGGCGGCGAGATCCACGAATACACCCAGATGCTGGAGGAGGCGCGTCGTCACGCCACCGACCGCATGGTTGCCAACGCGACAGCCATGGGCGCCAACGCCATCCTGGTCATGCGCTTCGATTCCTCGGAGATCGGCGAGACCATGAGCGAGATCGTGGCCTACGGAACGGCGGCGGTGGTCGAGCCCCAAGGATCGTGATGGGGATCGTGATGAGCATCGTGATCGAAATCGTGATGGGCCGCGCCTGACGTGCTGCGCGGCACCGTCCTCGCCGTCGGGATCGCGATGCTGCTGGCGGGGGCGGCGACCGCCGGGCTGGGCGTGCCGGGAGCGCCGCTGTGGCTGCTCATCGTGGGCGGCGCCATAACGGCCGGCACGCTGCTGGAGCGGGTGATCTACAAGCCATTGCTACGCGAAAAGCCGGGCGCGGGTTGGACCAAAACTGCAGAGCGCTTCATCGATCCCGACACTGGTAAGGCAGTGGACGTGTTCTACAATCCGAGCACGGGCGAACGGCAATATGTTGCCGACCAGCCGGAGAAGAAGGCGCAAGGGAGGACTTGATGAAGGTGCTCGGCAGGCGGGCCGCGATCGCGACGGCCGGCGCGTTGGCCGCGACGGGGCCGGTATCGGCGCAGGACTTCCCATCCAAGCCGATCCGGGTCATTGCGCCGTTCGGACCCGGCACCGCCACGGACACCGTGGCGCGCGTGATCGCCAACGAGATCGGCAAGCTCTCCGGCCAGTCGGTCGTGGTCGACAACAGGCCCGGTGCCGAGGGCCAGATCGGTGCCCAGGCCGCGGCCCAGGCCGATCCCGACGGCTACACCATGTTCATCACCACCCAGACCACGCAGGCGATCAACCAGCACGTCTACAAGTCTCTGACCTATGACCCGGTCAAGAGCTTTGCGCCGGTCTGCGGCCTGACGCTGGGTGCGCAGATCGTGATGGTGAAGAACGAGCTGCCGGTGAAGACCGTGGCCGAGTTCATTGCCCTCGCCAGGAAGGAGCCGGGCAAGCTCTCCTTCGGCAGCGGCAACGGCTCGAGCCGCGGCGGCGCCGAGCTGTTCCGCGTAATGGCCAAGATCGACCTGCTGGGCGTGCCCTACAAATCCCAGCCGCAGGCCGTCAGCGACCTGCTGGGCGGCCGTATCGACATCATCTTCTCGGACTTCACGGCCGGGCTGCCGGCGGTGCTCGACGGCCGTGCGCGGGGCATCGGCGTCACCAGCAAGAAGCCGATCCCCGGGCTGGAGCAGTTCCCGACGGTCGATGCCACTGTACCGGGCTTCGAGATGTGGGCGTGGACCGCAGCCTACGTTCCCGCGGGCACGCCGAAGCCGATCGTCGACAAGCTGAACGCGCTGATCCGCGAGGCGATGAAGTCGGAGACCTACCTGACGCTCACCAGGACCACGTACGGCATCCCGTTCCCCGGCACGCCGGAGGAACTCGCCGCCTTCCAGGCCAGCGAGACCGGGAAGTGGGGCGAGATCGTCAAGGTCGCGGGGATGCAGGAGCCGTAGCCGCGCTGCGCGCCGCCGCGAGCTGCCAGACGGCCGATGCCAGCACGCAGGCCGCGACCGTCCAGAATGCCGCGCGATAGCTGACAGCCGACGCGATCAGCGCGAACAGCGGCGGGCCGATGACCGCGCCGGAGAAGGCGAGGGAGGTCTGGACCGCCGCCATCGCCGCCGCTTCACCGGGCGGCGCGAGGTGGACGAACTCGGCCTGCGAGGTGCCATTCCAGCTCGAGACCACCGAGCCGTACCCGACCACGACGAGGGCGAGCAGCCAGAAGGGCGTGCCGCTACCGATCAGGCCGATGGCGACGCAGCCTGCGGTCATGGCCAGACCGGTCCAGCCCAGCACCAGCATGCGCGGGATGCGATCGCCGAGGGCGCCGCTCAGCAGCCGCACCGCCGTGCCGGCGAACTGCGAGATGGCGAGCAGCAGGCCCGCACGGGCGATCGACAGCCCGCAATGTTCGTAGAGATAGGTGACGAGATAGAAGGTGAAGGTGTGCTGGGCCACGACATAGACGAAAGCCGACCAGCCCAGCACGCGAAGCTGCCCATGGCCGAGCACGAAGCGCACCGACTGCCAGATCGGCGGCGCCGGCCGCCCGGCTGCGACCACGACATCGATGCGCGAACGCAGCAGCTCGACGACGACGATCGCGACGATCGCCATGGCGGCGGCGATCAGGCTGGCGCCGCGCCAGCCGAATTGGGCCAGGAGGAACGGGAACAGCAGGCCCGACAGGGCAAAGCCGATGGGGGTGCCGCTCTGCTTCAGGGAGAAGACGATGCCGAACCACTGGCGCGGCACGCGCTGGGCGAGCACGTGGGCGGCGGCCGGGTTGACCGGCCCCTGCGCCATCCCGATGAACAGAACCGCGATCACCGTCGTCACGACCGTGGCCAAGGCATTGAACGAGAGCCCGATCGCCGCCATCAGCAGCGCGAACTGGCAGACCCGCACTGCCCCCAGCCGCACGATCGGCTCGGCCGCCGCCAAGGCCAGACCCGCCGCGACGGCATAGATGATGGCCGTGAAGACACCGACCAGCTTGGGGTCGATCGCGAGGTCGACCGCGACCGCGGGCATCATGACGCCCAGCGCCAGCACGCACAGCGAGATCATGATCTGGATGGCCAGCATGCTGGCCACCGGAAGGATCGCGCGGTGCATGGGCGTTGCCGGACGGCTACATGCCGAAGAGGTCGGCCTTGTTCAGGATCGTGTTACGCAGGATGCGGATCGAGGCGACGTCGACCATGATGCCGTCGACGTTGATGGCGCCCAGGCCCTTGGCCTCGGCCTCGGCATAGGCCTTCTCGAGCTTGCGGGCGCGCGCCACGTCCTCCGGCTTGGGCGAGTAGATCTCGAGCGCATGCTCGATCTGCGAAGGATGGATCGCCCACTTGCCGACGCAGCCCAGGATCATCGAGCGGCGGCACTCCTCGCGATAGGCATCGGGGTTCTTGAAGTCGGCGAACGGCCCGTCGACCGGATCGATGCCGGCGGCGCGGCAGGCCATCACCAGCCGGAAGCGGGCATAGTGCCAGATATCGCCGGGATAGCCGTCGGTCTCGCCGACGTTCTTGTTGGTGACGCCCATCGAGGCCGAGAAGTCGCCCATGCCGAAGACCAGGCATTCCAGGCGCGGCGTCGACTTGGCAATGGCGTCGACGTTCTGCATGCCCTCGACCTCCTCGATCAGGGCCTCGAGGCCGATGCGGTTCTTAAGCTTCAGCTTCTTCTCGAGCTGGTGCAGCAGCTTGTCGGCGAACAGGATGTCGGCCGGCGTCATTACCTTGGTCATCATGATCGTGTCGAGATGCTCGCCCGCGCCCTCGACCACCTCGATGATGTCCTCGAAGGCGTACTCCGTGGTCAGGTCGTTGATGCGCACGCAGCGCGTCTTGCCCTTCCAGTTCAGCGTCTTCAGCGCCTCGACGATCTTCTTGCGGGCGTCGCGCTTCTGGCTCGGGGCGACGGCGTCCTCGAGGTCGAGGAAGACATGGT
>JAEZIF010000170.1 GCA_023416135.1 Pseudomonadota bacterium | reverse complement strand
CGGTTGCCCCGCTTGGTCATGCCGTGGCGCTTGCCGACGACGCCATGCTTCACTTTGCCGGATGCCGTGAAGCGAAAACGCTTCTTGGCCCCGCTCTTGGTCTTCATCTTGGGCATTTTTGTTCCTTTTCAAAGGGTTACAGTAGGCGGCCGAGGCAATGCCCTATACGGCCAGGCCGCCGAAGAACGGGGCTTATAGCGGCGGGGCGGAGGCCACGCAAGCACAGCCGGTCTGGCCCGAAAATGGCACATTCGGCCGTCCAGAAGGGGATTTGGCATGAGACTGACAGGCAAGGTGGCGCTGGTGACCGGCGCGCAGCAGGGCATCGGGGCGGCGATCGGCCGGGCGCTGGCCGGGGAGGGGGCCGACGTGGCGCTGAGCTGGCTCGACGACGAGCGCGGTGCCCGGGCGGTCGCGAATTATGCCCGCCAGGCCGGCCGGCGCGCCCACCTCATAAAGGCCGACGTGGCGAAGCTTGCCGATATCGAGGCCATGGTCGCCGAGACCGTCGCCACGCTCGGCGTTCCCGATATCCTGGTCAACAATGCCGGCGTCTATCCGCGCGTGAAGTTCCTCGAGATGCGCGAGAACGACTGGGACTACGTGCTCGACATCAACCTCAAGGCCGGCTGCTTCGCCGCGGTCGCCGTCGCCAAGGCGCTGATCGCCGCCGGCAGGCGCGGCTCGATCATCAACCTCTCGTCGCAGGCGATGCGCGGGGCGGTGCGCGGCGTTCACTACAGCGCCAGCAAGGGCGGCGTGGTGTCGATGACCCGGGCGATGGCGCTGGAGCTCGCGCCGCACGACATCCGGGTCAACGCCATCGCCCCCGGCACGACCGACACCGCCCAGCCGCGCTACGGCAACACCGATGCCGAGCTGGTCGAGATCGCCAAGGCGACCATCCCGCTCGGCGGCAAGCTCTTGGCGCCCGACCAGATCGCGCGCAGCGCGGTGTTCCTCGCCTCCGACGAAGCCGACGCCATCACCGGGCAGGTGCTGCACGTCAACGGCGGGGCGTACATGGGCTAAATCAGTAGCAGGGCGGCTGCCTCGTCCCCTTGTCGATGAAGGTCTCGATGCAGCCGCCGAACTTTCGCGCAAAGGCGATGTCGCTGCCGGCGCCGTGACCCTTGAAGCCTTCGGGATTGTCGATGACGACGGCGTCCTGGCTGCTCTTGGCGAAGGCCGAGCGTGCATCGGCCATGCGGCCGCCGACGTCGTAGGGATCGTCTGCGAAATTCACGACCACGACCCGCGGGCCGGGCTTCAGCGCCGTAATCACGTTCTGCCATTCCGAGCGGGCCCGCGAGGTGTCGCGCATCTTGCTCGCCTCGCCGTGGTGGGCGGCGGCGATCGAGATCACGCCGTCGACCGGCGCGCCGCGGGCAAGGGCGGCCAGCGACACCCAGGCGCCAGCCGACTGCCCGGCCAGCACGACGCGACGATAGCCCAAGTCGCGCGCCTTGCGCACGGCTTCGGCCAGCGCCGTGGCATCGCCCGCCCAGTCGACGATCCATTCGCGGTCGAAGCGATAGAGGTCGTAGCCCATGCGGGTGAAACGGCCGATCCATGACTGCGGTGCGCCTTCCGTCGCATTCCTGCCGGCCATGTAGCCGTGGCTCCACACGATCAGCCCCGCGGCGAGACTGGGGCCGCGCATCGACCAGTAGGGTTGCGGCCGTAGCCGGCCGATGTCGGGCGCATCGGGCGCGCGCCCCGGCACCTGCGTGCGCCAGTCGGCAGCGGTGACCGTGTAGTTGTTGACGACATGCAGGACACAGGGCGGCTTGCCGCGCTCCTCGCAGCGCTTCAGGGCATTGTTGACGGCATTGCCCGGATCGGCGCCGCCGACGCCGACATACCAGCTCGCCCGGCCGTCGGCGCCGATCACGAAGGCGCGATGCGGGCCGAAGTTCTGGAAATCGGACAGGCTCCTCGCCGCTTCCGCATTGATCGGCGGTGCCGTCTGCTGGGCCGCAGCCATCTCCAACGGCGCCATCAGCAGCGCAACCGCAACGATCAGAGCTTTCATGCGTTACCCCTGCGGGAGGCTACCATCCGGCCATGGAAAAGACCGCAGCAATCGCCTTGTTGGCGCTTCTGGGCGCCACGCCGGCGGGCGCGCAGGCCGAGCGATCGGGCGAGAACCCATCCGCTGCCGTCCATTCGAGTTCCGAAAAGGTGCGCGAGAGCCCGGCTTCGCAGTATGTGCTGGTGAAGACCGTCGTCGGCCAATTGACCGGTGTCGTCGATGTGCGCGCCAAGCCGGTCGAGCCGGACGGCTACAATCTTCTCAAGTACTGCTGGACGGCCGAAAATGTGCTGGGCGACTGGGCCGAGCGCGCGGGCCTCACCGGCGCGATGGTCGTGCGCGCCCTCGAGACGCGCTCGTGGCAGCGTGACCTCGCGCGCGCCGGCTATCCCGAGACGCCGACGGCCGACGCGATTGGCCGCTACGAGGCCATGCTGGTGAGCACGGGCTTCACCGAGGCCGCCCGTTCCAGGGCGCTCGATGTACTGGTGCTGGAGTTGGATGGCCTCAGGCTGAAGACGCCCGGTACGGCGCAGGTCCGCGCGATCCATCGTTGCGGAAGCGAGCAGCGCTCGCTGGCGCTCTACTACACGACGGCGCCGGAGGATGGCCGAGCCCGGTTCATGCCTTATGTATTGCACCAGATCTGCCAAGCGCAGCAACTCAACGCCGACGACCCGATCCGCTGCGACTACTGGATGTATGGAAAGACCGGCGAACCCATCTCCTTCGCCGGCGAGACCGTCTACAGCGTGAGCTGGCTCGACGGTTCGACGGCGAATGGACGCTTCGATCCGGAGCAATCACGCAGCGCCGGAACCGTGACGCTGCGCCTGCGCCCCCCGAAGGCGACGAAGTAACTACTTCGGCGCCAGCACCATGATCATCTGCCGGCCTTCCATGCGCGGCATCGACTCGATCTTGGTGAGCGGATCCATCTCGCCACGGACGCGGTTCAACACTTGCAGGCCGAGCTCGGAATGGACCATCTCGCGGCCGCGGAAGCGCAGGGTGACCTTCACCTTGTCGCCTTCCTCGATGAACCGCTTCATGGCGCGCATCTTCACTTCGTAATCGTGGTCGTCGATGTTCGGGCGCATCTTGATCTCTTTGACTTCGATGACCTTCTGATGCTTGCGCGCCTCGTGCGCCTTCTTCTGCGCTTCGTATTTGTATTTGCCGTAGTCGGAGATCTTGGCGACCGGCGGGACCGCATTGGGGGAGATCTCGATCAGGTCGAGACTGGCCTCCTCTGCCATGTCGATTGCCTCGCGGGTGCTGACGACGCCGACCATATCGCCGTTTTCGTCGATCAGTCGGACTTGCGGCGCTTTGATTTCGCCGTTGACGCGCGGACCCTCGCGGGTGGGCGCGCTTTGTTGGGCAGGTCTGGCTATGGCTTCATTCTCCTTCGTAGGAGCTCCGGGATGGAGCGGGGATGCGAGACACGGCCGCCCTAGAAGGGCGGCCGGGCCTCTTCAGAAAGTTTAGTGACGGCGGCCCCGAGTTCAAGGACCTCTTGCTTTTCCGAGCCCAGGCGGCGGACGGCAACCGTCTTGCCCTCCATGTCGCGCCGGCCAACGGCAATGATCAGCGGGACGTGGTCGAGCGAATGCTCGCGAACCTTGTAGTTGATCTTCTCGTTGCGCAGGTCGGTCTCGACGCGCATGCCCGCCGCCCGAAGCTTGGCTGCAACTTCATGGGCATAGGAGTCGGCGTCATTGACGATCGTCGCTACTACCGCTTGCGTCGGCGCCAGCCACAGCGGGAAGCGGCCGGCATAGTGCTCGATGAGAACGCCAATCATGCGCTCGAAACTGCCGAAGATGGCGCGGTGCAGCATGACCGGCACCTTGCGGCTGCCGTCCTCGGCGACGTAGCTCGCCCCCAGGCGCTCGGGCAGCATGAAGTCGACCTGCAGCGTGCCGCACTGCCAGTCGCGGCCGATCGCATCGCGCAGCACGAATTCCAGCTTGGGCCCGTAGAACGCGCCCTCGCCGGGGTTGAGGATCAGGTCGACGCCGGCCGCCTTGGACGCCGACTTGAGCGCCCCCTCGGCCTGGTCCCAGATCTCATCGGAGCCGATGCGCGTCGGTGGCCGATCGGAGAACTTCACGAAGTAGTCCGAGAAGCCCAGGTCCCTGTAGATCGAGTCGAGCAGGCCGCAGAAGCGGATCGTCTCGGCCTCGATCTGGTCGGGGCTGCAGAAGATGTGAGCATCGTCCTGTGTGAAGGCGCGCACGCGCAGGATGCCGTGCAGGGCGCCCGACGGCTCGAAGCGGTGGCACGAACCCATCTCGGCCATGCGCAGCGGCAGCTCGCGATAGCTGCGCAGACCTTGATTGAAGATCTGGATGTGGCACGGGCAGTTCATCGGCTTCAGCGCGAACATGCGCCGTGCCGGATCGGCGACGAACTCCGCCAGGCCTTCCTCGTTCTCGCTGAGATACATGTTCTCGCGAAAATTCTGCCAGTGGCCCGACTTCTCCCACAGCCGCCGGTCGTTGAGCTGCGGGGTCTTCACCTCGACGTAGCCGCCGGCCTCGAGCCTGCGGCGAAGGTAGTTCTCGAGCGTCCGCCAGAACGTCCAGCCCTTGGGATGCCAGTAGACCATGCCGGCGGCATCTTCCTGCTGATGGAAGAGGCCCATCTCCGGACCGAGCCGGCGGTGGTCGCGCTTCTCGGCTTCCTCGATGCGGTGCAGGTAGGCCTTCAGGTCCTTGTCGGAGAAGAAGACCGTGCCGTAGACACGCTGCAGCTGGGCGTTGTTGGCGTCGCCGCGCCAGTAGGCGCCCGACACCTTCGTGAGCTTGAACGCCTTGCCGAGCTTGCCCGTCGAAGGGAGGTGCGGACCGAGGCACATGTCGAGCCAGTCGCCCTGGCGATAAACCGAGATCTCCTCGTCCTTGGGCAGCTCGTCGGCCCACTGGGCCTTGAAGCTTTCGCCGTGCTGCTTGAAGTAGTCCTTGATCTTCGCGCGGTCCCAGATCTCGCGCGTGATCGGCAGGTCGCGGTCGACGATCTCGGCCATGCGCTGCTCGATCCTGGCGAAGTCCTCGGGAGAGAACGGCTGTTCGCGCACGAAGTCGTAGTAGAAGCCGTCCTCCGTCGCCGGGCCGAACGTGATCTGGGTACCGGGATAGAGCTCTTGAACCGCCTGGGCGAGCACGTGCGCTGCGTCGTGGCGCAGGAGTTCCAGAGCCTCGGGGTCGCGCGACGTCACGATGCCGATCTTGGCGTCGTGGTCGACGACGTGGGCGAGGTCCTTCAATTTGCCATCGACGCGCATTGCCAGCGCCGCCTTGGCGAGACCGGGGCCGATCGAAGCGGCGATGTCAACGCCGCTCACCGGTTTGTCGAACGATCGGACTGAACCGTCCGGCAACGAAATACTGATCATGGCAACCACCGAATAGGAAGATTCCGAACACAGCTCAGGCGCCGACGCGACGTGTCGGCGGCGCGTGGCCGGGAAGCGGCACGAGTGCGCGCGCCCGGCCGAATCAAGTTCGAACGGTGGTCGTGAAGGCTGGAGCGGTGAAAAACCGGCGTTCCATGGGGTTGGAAATAATTGCGGCCAGGCCCTGAGTCAATGCCCGGGCTCACCGTGTGGTTGCACTGCGGCAGCGGTGAATCAGCCCAACCGCTCGTAGAGTCGCAGCAATTGGCGGTTGGCCTGCGCAAGGCCATAGCGGCTGCGAACCTGCTCCTGGGCGGCGCGGGCGACCTCGACGCGCCGCTCGGTGCTGAGCAACAGCGCGCTCTGCAGCGCCTCGGCGAGTGCCGCCGGGTCACCTGCCGGCGCCAGCCAGCCGGTCACCCCGGGCAGCACCGATTCCACGGCACCGCCGCCGTCCTCGGCCACCACCGGGCGGCCCATCGCCTGCGCTTCGACCAGGGTGCGGCTGAAACCCTGGCGGGCGCCTCCGGTCGCCACCACGACGTCGGCCAGCATGTAGGCCGCCGGCATGTCGTCGACATAGGGGCCGATCTGCGTGCGGCCGGCGAGCCCGGCCGCCACGATCGCCCGTTCCAGCTCGCGCTCGAACGGCGTCGGCGTGCCGACCGAGCCCAGCAGCAGGCAGAAGACGTCGTCACGGCCCAGGCGCTTGACCGCCTCGATCAGGAACTTCTGGCCGCGATCCTCGTCGAAGCGCGCCGGGCAGAGGATTAGATGGCTGCCGTCCGGCACGCGCAATTCGGAGGCGAGCTTGATCACCCTATCGGCGCGGACGATGGTGGGATCGAAACGGTCGAAGTTGATGCCGGGTGGGATCGTCTCGAGGCGGCCGTCGAGCGTGGGGAAGCGCTGCAGCGCATCGCGCGCCACGTGATCCGACACGGCGATCACCGCGTCGGCGCGTGCCTGCCGGTGCTCGACGAAGCGCTCGGCGATGCCGCCGGCGAGGAAGGGGGTGTGAAGGGTGGCGATCCATTTGACGCCGAGTCGCCGCGCCAGCGCGCGGGCCACCCAGGCGGTGCTGGGCGAGCGCGCCTGGATCAGCGAGACGCGCTCCTGGCTGAGGCTCGAAGCGAGCTTGCCGGGCAGCATCAGTCGGCCCCACAGCGGATGGCTGCCCTCCGGCAACTCGAGATGCGTGGCGCGAAGGCGGAGCAGATCGGGCACCATGGCGCCGCCGGGCGAGGCGACGATGGCCGAGCCGCCGGCGGCGATCACGGCCTGCGCCGCGTCGAGCGTGGCGCGCGCCAAGCCGCCGCCGGCGAGGGTGGGAACGATCTGCAGGAGAGTCGGGATGGCTGGCACGTCGGCTTGGCGGAATGTTGAATGTTGTGGCAGGTAACACGGGATGATCAGCGACGATAGAGTCCAAAGACTGCGGCGACCTGACGGCAATACCGTTGCCTATGTGACGACATCGGGTCGCACGCCGACCGTGGCGTTCCTGGGCGGTTTCCGTTCCGACATGACCGGCACCAAGGCAATGGCGCTCGAGGAATGGGCGCAGCGAACGGGTCGGGCTTACGTGCGCTTCGACTATCTCGGCCACGGTCAGTCGTCCGGCCGCTTCGAGGACGGCACGATCGGCCGCTGGCTCGACGATTCGCTCGCCGTGCTCGATCAGCTCACCGAGGGCAAGCTCGTGCTCGTCGGATCGAGCATGGGGGGCTGGCTGTCATTGCTGGCAGCGCGCGCTCGGCCCGAGCGCCTGGCGGGCCTGGTGCTGATCGCGGCGGCGCCCGACTTCACCGAACGCATGCTGCTGAAGGGTCTGTCGCCCGAGGATCGCGCCAGGCTGCAACGCGACGGGCGGCTGGAACGTCCGTCGCAATACTCGCCCGAGCCTTCGGTGTTCACCTGGAAGCTGATCGAGGAGGGGCGCGATCACCTGCTGCTCGACAAGAAGCTCGCCTTGCCCTGTCCGGTGCGGCTCATGCACGGCCAGAGCGATCCCGACGTGCCGTGGGAATATTCGCTGCAGATCGCCGAGCACGTCGAAGCGCCGGAGCTGATCACGACCTTGATCAAAGGCGGCGACCATCGCCTCAGCACACCGGCCGACATCGTGCGCCTGGTTGCGACCGTGGAAGAGCTCTTGCCTTAGTCGTCCTCCAGAAGAGCATGAATGGCACGCAGCCCTTCCTTGTAGGTCGGGTAGCGCAGCGTCACGCCGAGCTCGCTCTTGATCCTGTCGTTCTTCACCCGCCGGTTCTCGGCATAGAACGAGCGTGCCATGGCGCTCATGGTCGGCGCCACTTCGTCCCACGGCACGATCGGCGGCAGCGGCTTGCCCATGAGCTCGCAGGCGAAGGCCACGAGCTCCCCGCTCGAGGCGGGCAGGTCGTCGGCGACATTGTAGATCGCGCCGCCGCACGCTCGGCCGAGCGCCAGCAGCACGGTTGCGGCGACGTCCGCGACGTGGATGCGCGAGAAGACCTGGCCTGGCTTGTCGATGCGGCGGGCGGCGCCCGCCTTCACCTGGTCGATCGTGCTGCGGCCGGGCCCGTAGATGCCGGGCAAGCGAAAGATGTCGACGGCAAAGCCCGCCTCCATCCCGATCGCCTGCCAGGCACGCTCGGTAGCCAGGCGCTCGACACTGCGGGGCTGGACGGGGCGCGGCAGTGTGTCCTCATCGACCCATCCGCCGCCATGGTCGCCGTACACGCCGGTGGTCGAGAGGTAGCCCAGCCAGCGCGCATCTCGCAGGACGCGTGCCGAAGTCTTGAGCGCGGGATCGCCTGTTGCGCCCGGCGCGATCGTGCAGAGGACGTGCGTCGCTCTGCCGAATGCCTCCGCTGGAAGTGCGGCCGTGCCGTCGAACAAATGCGCCTCGAAGCCCTGCTGCTTCAGTTGGGCCGCCCTCTCGCCGGTCCGGCAGGTGCCGGCCACGCGCCAGCCGGCTGCTCTGGCAAGATTGGCGATTTCAAGGCCACAGTAGCCCAGGCCGAAAATGAAAAGACGTCCTGTCATCTTGTCAGGATCGCCGCGACGCGGTTCTTTTCAAGGATGTTGTTTTCCCGCCTGGCATTCTGCCTCGCGCTGTTCGCCGCTGCGCCATGTGTCGCGCAAGGACTGAGCATCATCGAGGAATCTCCCGATCATCTGCGCAAATACAATCAATGCATGAACCTGGCGCGGGCCGAGCCCTTGAAGG